>NZ_JBALOS010000149.1:0-24064 GCF_036962765.1 Neobacillus drentensis | reverse complement strand
ATTATCGTATATTTCATATTCGAAATTATTAATTATTGCATAGTCACCAGACTTAATCATAATTCCACCTCTTATATTATTTACCATACAAAAACCCCTTTTTTAGTTCTAGTTTTAGTAGGAAAGGTTTTTTATCCAGCTATTTGTTTGTTTCTTCATATTCTTTCATTCTCGCTATTAATTCTAAGTCTTGCACGTTATTATCTTGATTTATATATTTATACTCAAAGTATTTAATTCTTGCAGAAGGACCGAAATCACTATTAGTCCAGTTGATATAATCAAACTTCACATTTAATTTACCGGATTCATTTACTATCATTGTGACCGAAAACCAAGGTTCTTGGTCATTATCAATAAATACCTTTTGAAGTGCATGGGTTAGTTCAAATAATTCATGAAGTGCAGGATTATAGAGTCTCTTATCTACACCATAAAATTTGGGGATAAAATGTGAAAAAATAGCTTTTCCATTATCTACTTTTGGTGTGAAAAAGAAAAAAACTCCTCCTTCTTTCCCCTTCACTTCTCCATTGAAGTAAAAATTACTCCATTCAACCGGAATCATATCATTAATCTTTTGAGCTATTTGTTGATATAATTTATTTAATTTTTGTTCAAAGCTCATCATTGTCAACCTCCTGATTTATTCGCAATCTCACGAATCACTGGGTAATCCCCATCAATCTCGTATTCTACCATAAATGAATCTGGTCGCATTGATGTCTTGGTATAAATGGGTTCAATTTGAACAGACACCTTTTTAGGTGGTATTTCTTTCAGTGCATTTGCCCATTCTGTCTCCATCTCATACCAGACTCCACCACGTCTATTAATTTGACTATTTTGAGGTACTAGATTATCAATATCAGCCGGTCCATTAAACTGTGCTCCAATTAAATGACCGCCATCATCATCTGGTAATCTATCCTCTCCCCCGACATTGGCTTGTGCATATTTATTTCTATCAGCCTTTTTTAATACAAGCTCAGGAGCATCTACATCAATAATACGCCCAAGATCGTCAGTAGTGTATTTATAGTTATCATTTGTTATATATTTTATATTCGGCAGGAGTTCTTTTTTTCCATTTTTCCCTTTTATTATATGTTCTCCAAAATCTATCTCTCTAACCTCTTTGACAATGGTATCATTTATTATATTTTTACCATTGCTCTTACCTTTACTTGCAGCAACCTCAAAATTAATTCCATCAATCTTACTAATTATATTTTTTAAAGAATTCTCCACGGCAGGACTTTTTTCTACAGGGAGATACACCTTTTCACCTGTTGAAGTTACCACAAGTCTTTTTGGGAAAGGGACTGTGTTATTTATACCTGTTATAACTGTGTCCGCTAGTCTACCTACTTCAATTGTATCCTTTGCCAGCTTATTTATCACAACATCAGCTGCATCTTTTATGGCAGCCGAGGCATTCCTCAATCGTGTGACCGATTGCTGACCAGCGGTTTTAACCATGTGATCGATATGAGTAATTCCTTGATGGATACTCCCTTTAACTCCTGTCCGCAATCCAATTGTTCCGATACTCTCCTCTAGATGGGCAAGGCGGACCGTGCTTGAGAATTTCGTTAACCCGCTGACACCTGGAACAATATCCAATGGGGCCAAAAGTCCGCGGAACCACCTTTCCGATGTCCCTAGCTCCCGGCCTGACACCCAGTCCTTGCCGGAAACAGCTGAACTCAATTCCATCGCACCATAGGCAACCCCTAAGGCCATGCCTGCTGGAGGACAAATGATTGTCGCTCCAACAATTACCACTAACGCTCCAATTTGCACCCAAAATTCTTTGTTTTCTTGCTGGTTCCGAATGGATTCATATTCAAAAGCACGTGTATTTAAAACGGCTTGTTGATATTCTTCTTGCGAGAAATCCTGGTCTGGATTAAGTACTTTCCAAGCATCGTATTCAAGCTTCATTTGATTAGCATAGTAATTATCTCCACTAAACAAGTCATCCAAGCTTACTTCTGTTTTAGGAACTTCAAACGATTGAGCAGGACCGTAACCTGCATAGACATATTGAGTCTCTGTCGCTCCGACTCGATTAGTCGTTGTATAGTTGGAAATCGTTAAATCCCGCATCGCTTTAACAAATGCATCCATATCTTCATAGAACGGCTGATCAATTGTGCGGTCAACAATCTCTCCGACCTTCCCGGTAAAGTTGTGTAAAATCTCGTAGTCTTCAAATAATCCTTGGTACTTGCTTTTTTGACTGGTGTGATGAAATGTTATGACCCCATCACTATCATAGTTCGCGATATCAGACTCAGCATCCTCTAAATTATCACTTAGATCTTTCAGAGTATCAATCATCCCTTTGCCCCAGTGGCCCAGGCCGATTAAATCGCCAATGCCGTCTTTCATTTTTTCCCAGTCTGATGGGATATATTTTACATCCATTCGATCATACCTCCAGTTTTGCGATGAACTGTTCGGCAATCTATATTGTAAAGATAATAGAGATTATAAAAATATAAAAATAGATTCAAAGCTATTTTCTTTGAATCCTGACTTTAATCTTTCTTGCTTCTCCTTAACTATCAAGAAAAACATAGCTTCTTGTAATAATGGTATTAAATTTAACTACTTTTTCGATCATTCATTCGTGCCAATATATTTAATACTTTTATAAAACTCATTTTCACTTCATAATCATTGCCAACGAAAAGTACTTCCCTTATCCCCTTGTTGATAGAATGGTTTAATACTTGATACAGACTGTTTATGTCGACGGATGCTGAAAATTCATTTTTATAACCATGCCGCAACGACTCTTTTTTACCTTCATCCTGAGTTTCATATATTTTAATAGTATTTTCAATTTGCAGCGGAGAAAACTGATTAAAAATTAGCTCTTCCCCTGTTGTTTCTTTTGCAGGTATGATCCATAATTTTTTTGATCCAAATTTCATTTGATTAAACAGAGTCATAATCTTGTATTCTTGTTTTTCTAAAACAGGCTGGCGCTGCATCGCTAGTAATGAGGTATTTACTAAATCATATACATTGGTGGTCAGTGTATTTTTCCCTTCATCAACAATTAATCCACTGACCCCAGAAAACATCGCATTAAATAAAAAAACCGTTAATTCTTCAATGGCTACTTTCTTATATAAGCCAACCTCATCTTTTTTCAAGTTGTAATGGTTCGTATATTCCTTTGCAATCGATTCCTCAGTAAATAACCAAACGCTCGGAATATCGTTATAGCCTATCCCGCAGAAAATGGGAGCCGTCCCATCCTTAATGCTTTCTACTGATGATTCCTTCCTTACCACCGTAAACAAGTCCTCTGTTTTGACGATGTCGAAGATAATTTCTTCATAACAGGACTGAAATTGTTCTGACGATTCTTCGTATCTATTTAATAAAGCAATCTTATCCTGTACCAGACTTTCTGCCATCGAATCAGCCCCCCTTATTCAAACAGCTCAATTTCTATTTTAAAACACTCCTCCAAAGTCACTTCTGTTCGGATTGTGTTCTTGCTCAGATAATCTTCCTTTACATGAATAAGGTGATATTCATCATCAGATCCTAGTCTTTTCGTATACAGATCTCTATCTTGATAATCGAGATTACACTCTCTGCCTAAATTGGAATCTGCCGTCACAATTTCCATCTCTTTATCATCCCGGAAAATACGAGCAACAAAAAATTCATAATTTTTGTATCGGGCGATAAAATACTCCCGATATAACTCCGAAACCTCTTCCTTTTTTACTTCTTTTTCATGTAAATCTTTATCGTATGCAGACATAGCAGATGTGAAACCTGGTTCTTTTCGGTGCATAAATAATTTGATGCTCGTTATTTGACCTTTAACCCTTGCTGCAAAGGCCTTATATTTTTTATTATCATAAACAGCAACGCATCTATCCATAATACCCCCACACTTCTAATTATTATTAAAGTCTATTGGTTCAAAACGGCCGTTTCTAAAGATAGCAATTTTCTCCTCTTTGCCATCAACCACCCTATACATCTCAGCACCTTCTTGAATGTTTGCCCGAGCATAATCCTTCACTTGCCACTCAGGAACAATTGTTTCATTTCTTCCGCCTAAGAAGCCATTATGTGTACAAGGATATGCATCAGTCGTTGAACCATAAAATTCTGTACCATATGGTATTTGAATCAAATCGTCCGACACATCACTGTATTTAAAGCGGATGACCGCATAAGAATCACCATCATCCGGATATGTTCTAATAACAACACCATCTTTTTCATACGTATAATCTAACCGTAACGTCTCAAGGGTTTCCTTATAGTCACCTGTTACATTTGCAACATCTTCATACTTTGCTACATAACCGGCAACGGTTGTATATGGCTTTTCTCTCCTTAGAAAGTCATCAATGGAGTCTATTGGTACTACCTTACTCATTAAAGTGTCTTCTGTTGGTTTTTCTACAGACTCCCGAAGGTAAAAGATTAAATTCATTTCACGATCTGACAATTCTGATACTGGCGTCAGCTTAATGCGTTGAAATTCCTCTACACTGATATTATTTTCTTGTAAAACTTTTAAGATATTTTCTGAGATTCTTTCATCGGCCTGATCTGCCGCCTTAACGCTTCGACTTCCAAGATTAACCCCATCAATCCTGCTCAACACATCTTTCAGCTTATTCTCCACTGCATGGGTATTCTCAACAGGTATGCGCACCTTACCAACATCGCCAGCATTATCAATAGCCAAGCCCATTCTCCGCGACGGGGTAATGTTTTTCGCTTGTGTAATAGCAGAGTCTACTAACCTACCTGCTTCCAGTGTATCTTTTGCCAATTTATTTTTCATTACATTTGACGTATCTATTATTGCCGCTGATGCACTCTTCAAACGTGTAATCGATTGCTGGCCGGCTGTTTTTACCATGTTGTCAACATGTATAACACCTTGGCGGAAACTTCCTTGAGCACCTGTCTTTAAACCTAATTGTCCAATATTATCTCCAACGTTAGCAAGCCTTACCGTGCTGCTGAATTTCGTTAACCCGCTGACACCGGGAACAATATCCAATGGGGCCAATAATCCGCGGAACCACCTTTCCGATGTCCCTAGGTCCCGGCCTGACACCCAGTCCTTGCCGGAAACAGCTGAACTCAATTCCATCGCACCATATGCTGCCCCTAAGGCCATCCCTGCTGGGGGACAGATGAGTGTCGCCCCAACAATGACAACTAATGCCCCTATTTGCACCCAAAATTCTTTGTCTTCTTGTTGGTTCCGAATCGATACGTACTCAAAGGCACGGGTGTTTAAAATGGCTTGCTGATATTCCTCTTGCGAAAATTCCTGGTCTGGATTAAGTTCTTTCCAAGCATCGTATTCAAGCTTCATTTGACTTGCATAGTAATTATCTCCACTAAACAAGTCATCCAAGCTTACTTCCGTTTTAGGAACTTCAAAAGATTGAGCAGGACCGTATCCTGCATAGACATACTGAATCTCTGTCGCCCCGACTCGATTCGTCGTTGTATAGTTGGAAATTGTTAAGTCCCGCATAGCTTCAACAAAGGCATCCATATCTTCATAGAAGGGCTGATCAATCGTCCTGTCGACGATATCGCCAACCTTTCCGGTAAAACTATGTAAGACCTTGAAATCTTCGAACAGACCTTGGTACCTGCTTTTTTGGCTGGTGTGATGAAAGGAAATGATCCCATCACTATCATAGTTCGCGATATCAGATTCAGCATCCTCTAAATTATCACTAAGATCTTTCAGAGTATCGATCATCCCTTTTCCCCAGCGGCCCAGGCCGATTAAATCGCCAATACCGTCTTTCATCTTATCCCAGTCTGACGGGATATATTTTACATCCATCACATCATACCCCCAGTTTTGCGATGATTTGTTCCGCGATTGCTTCATCTGCCTGCATCATCGTATTTAGGATATCTATCACCAGCGCAGCAGCACGGGAGTAATTATCGTATAAATCCTTTACCTTCTGATTCGCTTCTGCATATACATCCATTGCTTTTTTGGCTTTTCCTTCTGTGTAATAATCGATGTTCGCCAATTTTTCAATACTCGGTGTGGCATTGGTCTCTAGCTCTGTAATAATACCCTGCAAAAAGGTGAAAATGGTTGTCATCTCATCAGGATTTATATTAATCAGCAGGCTGGAACCGCCCCCATCAGCTTTAAGCATATGACTTCGCCTCCTTATAAGGGAAATCCATTTCATCAAATAGGACCTTCAAAAACCAGTATTGACTGGCATGATAATATTTTTTGTTTACAGTATCTACCATGATTAACTTTTCGTTTTTCGTAAAAATGAGCCACTGCTGATAATAGTGCCAATTAAATCGATCCTTATGTTCCTCTTTAAGATGGAAGAATTCTAAATTCATAAACATCTCTTCCGGTTCAAAACTCTCGGTCTCGCGTCTTTCTTGATTAGATAACTCTTTTTTTAAGAACGCTTTTTCAGTTTCAACTGGTTCTCTTACAATCACCGGAAATTGTTCACTTAACATTTTTAATAATGTCGCTTTAGAAGTGACGCTTAACTGATAATGACCCTGTTTTTCCAACTCCACCAGCACAATGACCTCATCACTTTCACGTTCACGGAAGGCAAAGAGAAGATTATTGATACGTACGTATTTCTTACTTTGATGGTAAAATTCAATGGTTCGGATGACCAGCGCCCCAGATTTTGTTATCTTTCCCTCGGGTGTGATGATTTTCTTCTCAATCAGCCGGTCATGTGCCTCTTTAAATACCTCTTCACCTTGTAATTGGTATACTTCTTTCTCAGGTAAGCCAAAAAGAACCGTTCCACCAAAAGCCGCCGCTAAAAGGTATAATTCAGCCGTTGAAAACGTATCTGTTGATTGTCCCATCATAAATTCTTCACTTCCCTTACTGAGCCGTCTTGAAGGAAATCATCTATGTAACCATCCAGGTTATTTAACGCTTTTGTTTGTTTTGCGACAGCGGACTTCATATCACGATGATATTTCTGAATGATTTCCAGATAACTTAAAAAGGAATCTCTAGATTTCCCGCTCCATTTGGCCGAATGAAGGTAAGAAATTAGTTGTTCACAAGATTCATAGGTTTGTTCAATCGATTGCTCTAATGCCTTCGCCGCAGCCTTGGCTTCATTTACTTTATCCCCGTCAATTCTAACGCTCCCCACTGATCAATCGCTCCAATCTTTCCTGTAGCTCTTTCAATTCCTTTTCTCTTCTAACTCTTTCCGCTTCTGCCTCTTTAATGGCCAAATTTTTATAATGGACATAGCGTTCATATGCCTTATTTTTCGCAGCAACCAGTGAACTCCGCTTTTCTTGATCTGCCCGAAAATACTGTTTTAACTTTTCGGTTAGTTCTTCCCTGCTAGTTTCAAAATCATTTGAAGGTATTTTCGAGTTAGATAGATTCGGAATAGTACCTAGATATGAACTGTAGGCTCCATTTGCTTCTGATACCTTATGTTCGTGTTCCGAGACGGCACTCCTGAGTTTTTCATACAGGTCGTAATAATCATCTCTTTTTCTCTCCGTATCGCTTTTAAACCAATCAAACATGGACATTCACTTCCTCTCTTTTTACGTAAGGAGCAGCAATTTTGATCTTTTCTGCTTTGCCCTGTTTAATGTAATAGGCCTCATAAGGAAGTAAATTTGGTTCTTTATATGATCTATTTAGAACCTCAAGGATGTTCTGCTCGGTAATTCTCCCAATCAAGATTCCAGTCTTTTGTTTCTTTACTGTTGTTGCAAGATCATCGTATTGTCTTTCTAATGCGCCATGAATAGCTCCAACAACAAAATGGATGCCTGCGCGAGCTCCAGTGTCGATTAATTTTGCTAGAGTCGATTGTTCTGTAAACGACATAGATTCGATGATGAATGATACCTCAGTGATAAAGACAACCATTGGGCGGATCTCCTTCAGAAAATCCTTCCTAGTTACACGCCCGTTGGTGGCTAATTGCACTTGACGGAAGGCATCTTCCCTCGTTTCAAATAATTGCTGTAGCCGCTCTACAAAGATATCCATTGTTCCAGAATGATCGGCATAAAGATTAACATTTTCTTTATAAACTCTAAATCTGGAAGCAGCATTGTCTATTAGCCCCACATCAATGTGATCATTAACCGAAATACTTGCGATAAGGGTTAAATAGGTTTGTTCCACTGCCTCAATTCGGTCACTTAAAATTAATGTAGACTGATCCTTAACAACACTTAATTCGATTGGCTCGACATTTTCAAAATCTACCGCAAATGGAATGCCACCTTTGTTTAAAATGGCTTTTGTCTCCGGTTTCTCAATAAATTGAGTGAAGTCAATTGTTTCTGGAACCATCGGAATCGGCAATGGCAGCTTGCCTTTCCAAGCGTTCTTCATCTCTATACTCTCTTCTTGAATATGTTTAATAATCGTCATAGCATCTTCACCTTTTACAGGCAGAGCTGTTTGAAACAAGGTTGGCTGATCTAATTTAATTAAGCCACGTCCTGGAACTTCTTCAATTGCTAACTCTGTTCTTCCAACAATATTCCGCGGCTCCATTCCATCAATCATAAACAACGATATCTGATGCTTAATATTTGCCAGGACCGGTGCCCGCATTGCACTTTGTCGCCCAGCACTGATCACCATATGGATTCCTGCACTGACACCTTCTCGTGCAATCTGCGCCGCTATTCTCTCAAAATCGTCCCGATATGGAGCATCGACAATTGAATCGATTGTATCGATGAGTAAAAGAATAACGGGGACTGCCTCTCCACTAGCTCGTTCATACATTTGAATATTTGCTACACCATATTTACTTAACTTTTGTTTTCGTTCTTTTAACTCATTTTGCAGGCGGCGGAAAAGCTTTCCTAGTTTGATTTCCTCATCCACCATAATGGTATCTGCTGTATGCGGTAGGTCCCGTAATGGCAGCAATCCATTTGTCCCTAGGTCAATCAAATATAAATGGACTCTTTCCGGGCTATGATGTCTAGCAATATCCACGGCCACACTTTGTAAAAACGTTGACTTCCCATAACCAGGACTCGCAAAGACGGCAAGATGTCCATCTTTAGAAAGATCCAATGTTAGTGGTTTTTGAGATTGCATTTCTGGGAGATCAAGAAGGCCGAATGTCACTTCTAATGGTTTCTTCTCTTCATACCAAGCTTCTGAATAACTCACTTCATCAAAATCTTGAAGGAAGATCCGTTCCTCTAATGGCGGCATCCATGGTCTTGGAAGATCAGCAATCCTTTTTTCGTTTGCATAGGCATGAATATAATCCACTACCGCATCTAGTTCGGTTGGGACTTTTTTAATGTCGCTTTTGTTTGATAATCCACTTAAGTCATGTGAGAGGATATCATATTGGCCAAGATCATTAATGGCATAAACCGTTGTGTCCAATAAATCTTGTTCATTTTTATCAGGAATGTAATCTGCCCCGCTCCAAGCACTTTGAAATAGTTCATAAATTTCATTATTGCCGACTTGTAAGTAGGCACGACCTGGAAGTGTGATATTAGCGGCATCCGGCGTTTTTAAAATCTCAGTAGAATCACTGGCGTTTTGAACTTTGAGTGCCAGCTTAAATTTAGAGTTGGACCAAATTTGGTCATCGACCACACCACTTGGTTTTTGAGTGGCCAGGATGAGATGAATCCCAAGTGACCGTCCAATACGGGCTGTCGAAACAAGTTCCTTCATAAATTCAGGCTGCTCGGATTTGAGTTCGGCGAATTCATCTGATATTAAGAACAAATGGGGCATCGGCTCACTGGCCTCACCTGATTTATACAGTTTTTGATATTGGTTGATGTGGTTGACATCATGCTCGCCAAATAATCGCTGGCGCTTTTGTAATTCTGCTTTAATCGAAGCAAGGGCCCGCATCGATTGCGTTCCGTCCAAATTTGTAATCGTTCCTAATAAATGCGGGAGATTTTTAAATAAATTCGCCATTCCTCCGCCTTTATAATCAATGAGCAGAAAAGCTGCTTCATGCGGATGAAAGTTTACCGCAAGCGAGAGAATATACGACTGAATGATTTCTGATTTTCCTGAACCAGTCGTACCAGCAACTAAACCATGCGGTCCATGTGCTTTTTCATGCAGATTCAAGTTGACAATATCTTCTTTCCCCCGCATTCCCAATGGAACTGCCAGGCTTTTATAGGTCTCATTTTGTGTCCACCGCCAATCAATACCGAGTTCCTCCACTTTCTCTACACCGTACATTTCGAGAAAGGTCACGCTTTCTGGAATCGAATTTTTCAAATTTTGTAAATGATTGAGCGATGCCAGCCCACGTGAAAAATCTTCTTTATTAAAGCCATCCGGAAATTGATCTGGTGTGAATCTTCGATTGACCAATTCACCCTTCTCAAGGATCATCATTCCAGTTGAGGCATCACGAATATCAATCACAGTTTTCACTTGTTCAGGAAGAGACTGCATGACATCTTGCACGAATACAAGAGAAACACCTAATTCACTTGGGTCCTCATTAAAGTATTCCATCACAGCATGATCCAATATCATCTTTTCTTCGGTTATAAGCACAACAAAGTGAGGAGTGAAATTGATTTTTTCACTTTTATTACTTTTCTCATTGATAGCAAGCTTGCGTGCTTTTAATATCTGATAAAGTGAGTTAAGGACTTGATCACGGGACCGTTCGTGATAAACAAATCCCCTTACGTTTAGTTCTCGTAAACTAGCATGTGGGAGCCAGCGCATCCATTCCCATTTTCCTTTTTCCTCTTCAGGAAAGATAGTGACAAACTGGACATCATGGTAACTGTGAAATAAAGCAGACTGCATTACGAATATTTGTAACTGTTCAAGCACAAGGGGACGCTGTCCGATGTACCCAACAGGTCCATTCATTAATGACGTCACTGCCGGTACATCCTCTAAGGTGAGATACTGAGCCCGAAGATTGCGGGCTGCATCCAACAGTTCATCTTTATCAAGGGTAAACTCCTCGATATTGAATTCAATCTCAAAACTCGAATCCACTCGCCCTAATCCAACGCGATACATAAGGAAGTCATGATGTAAGCTAGTCTTTTCATAAATTCGGGGATCAACCTTCATTGCCATCACACGCAATTGCTCCACGTCTGGAAAGTGATAATAGAGGGCATACCGCTGTTCTTCACTAGCTTGATATAATTCCTGTGTCTTCTGTTTCAAGTACTCGCGGTAGCTTGTATCCCGTTCTTTAATATCTAAGCGGTATTGCTTCAGGCTTTTTAGATAGGATGTGATTGAAAAAATGACCGTCGTTACTGTCATAGCCAGCATAATGATGATATAAAACCCATTCGATAGAAACAATGAGACCATGATCATTGCTGCAATCATCACAAGCGGCGGAACAATCACCCGTGCGAGCTGTTCACTCGGTTTTCCAGGCTTATTAGAAGGTTTAGCAATTTTTCGTTTTTCCTCTGGCTCACGGTATATTATCCTTGGTGAACGATGATAATCAGGGTAATGACTGCCGAAATCATAGTGAACGCCAAACAAACGAACCAATTTCGTTGCAATGATGGAGTCGGCACCCAGAATTTCAAGTTCCTCCTGGCCAATCTTCATCATCATCCCGTCAAAAAAAAGCTGGTCTCCTGGTTCTAGCAGCAGCACACCCGTTGTCCGAACATAGTTGTGGTAAACTTGACCGTCAAAGACTTCAAGTTTAAAAGGATCACCCAAATGTTCACGAATAAGTACAAAATCGAGGGCTGCGTTCTTGATTTTCACATCATCGTAATCATTAGCACCAAAGGTAATACTATAATTTTCTGTTGTATCGTATACACACCGCTCCGTTTCTTCCTTGAAATAAATCTGGATCGGCTCGTCATAAGTGTTTAATGTAAGGCATTCGTTTAACTGCAGCTGCTGTTTACCGATTGTGCATACAGCACCATCCCACATAATAGACAATGCTGGATGTAAATCGATAAATGTAATCGTGTTGGAACGATCATTTCCGACTGTTATTGTTTTTGGTTCATTTATCGTTAAATGGCATTTGTGCAAATGATCTTTATAGCTCAGCAGTAATAATCGTTGTGCCATCTTCCTCTTCCTCTCTATTACACAAGTAAGCATTCATCTACTATTATTCCTTTGGTGCCCCTGCTGGATTTTCCTTTTTATCCACCTGGTCATTGTCTGTCGTTCCTGGTTTATCGATTGAATCTTGATTGATTACCTCTTGGCTGCTAGTTTCTTCTAATTGACTTTCCTCGCCTGCTGGAACTGAATTCTGCGGGTTTAGTATGGAGTCCAGACCATATTTATCAGCATATGTATTATATTGTTCTTGGTATTTTTGAACCTTACTTTCACGCTCTGTCCCACTTAAATCAGGGTCATTTTTCGCCTGTTCGATTTGTTTGATCAGTCCATACATGATTAATTGAGGGTCATCAATATACTTGGCAAGTTCGATCGTTCTTGCAAAATCCCCCCGGCCATTGTATATCCAATACAACAAATAATTAGGATCACTTTTTATACTAATGTTTTTCAAGATGACCTCTTTTTGATCATCAGAAAGCTTCTCTGATTTAATGAAAGAATAAGCAAGAACATACTTACTAGTATCGGGTAATTTTTCTGGTGTTTGATCTTCTAAATCATTAATGACCTTCCCATAATCTAAGGATAAAAAATGACGATCTGCTTCGAGGAGATCTTCCTGAAAAGGTGTTTTTACGAAACTCAAATAGACGAGCGGCACAGCGAATATAACGGCAAGAGCAATCATGATAAAAGTTAATTGTTTAAAAAGCCGAAATCGCTTTGCAGGTACATGTACCATGGTTTTTTCCAGCTCTATTTTATCCTTTATGTACTGTTCTTCCAAAAACTTGATTAAAATATCAATATCATCTATTTCACCCACTTGACGTTCAAATGGAGTATCCTTGGCATTTTTCAATGAACCAGAATAGAGCTCGTCAAAGGTATACTTTTTTGAAAATAAGGCGACGATTAAACATTTATATTGGAGTAATAATTTTTCTTCATTCAGCTCATATGGGGGAATCAACTCCCGGATACCGCGAAACACGATAGATGGTAAAAGATTATCATCAAAAATCAGATTGTTGGGATGTAAGAAGAAGGTCATGCGCGTGGTTAGGATTTTTTTGAATCGAGCTAGATTGCACAACAGGCGTAGTTTATCTTTTCGGTTTAGCTTTTGAACATCTTCCCATGTGTTAGCGCGTGGATCGACTTCAAAAGAGAAGGTAAACATATCGTCTCCTTCTTCAACCATTGCAGGTACGAATAAGTCCGAGTCGTTATTGATTAAAGCCAATTGGCGAACATCTTTTACTCGTGTTTGTGATTTCGGCAAGTTCAGCTGCCAGCTATTGTTAAGAATGAGAAACTTGTATGTGATTGACTCCCATTGGATGCTTATTTCATTCATGAGTTCTGACTCCTTTTGAGAAACAGGCTCTATCTTCAGAAAGATTTGTGCCTGTTTCTATATACTTATAAAACTAGTAAAAGGTCTCCATTGGTTACCGGGTAATCGATAAGCCGATCATCATCTGCCAATAAGAGTTCTTTGTTGGAAAGCTTTACTGCAAAAAGAGGTGCCATTGCAAGATCGAGATTTAAGGTGTCGGCCAAATTCACCAGCAGTTGTTTAATCGGTTGGTGCGCAGGGATTCTTACGTCATATTGCCCTTTTCCCCATCTGCTAAAATCAACGGTCACGTTAACATGTGTTTGACTAGGCATGATGTCCCCTCCTTTACCCGAGCATTTTTCTCATCATTGTAAAAATCCCGCCGCAGCCAATCACGACCATCCCTAAGAAAGTGGTTATTATTTTGGTGTTCAAAAAACCATCTTGATTATTGTCAGGTTCGTTCTGGTTGGTAGCTGTTGTATTTTGAACAGTATAATTACTCGAAAAAAGCACCTTTTCCACATTATTCAGAGTAATATTGGGCTTACTCGGCGAAACAAAAAGCCCTTGTTCTAAATCTGAAGTTGATTGTTCCATTTCTATTTGTTTCGTTTTAAGGGCAGCCTGCGTTTGTTCCTTGAACAGATCGGGCGCCATTTTTTCCAATTCAGTTTCTTGGTAATCCTGAGTGTCTAGGTTCTCCCTTTCAACCGCATCTTGGCCAATCCTATCCGTTTGCAGTCGGATTTCCCCACTATGATCAAGGGTGGCATCTGCCAAAGGATGGAGTGAATACATTAAAAGGAATACAGTAAAAACAACGATAACACTAAAGAGCTTCACTAATTCCTTCATGATTAACCTCCTCGCTTTTAGCAAAACGATTTGAGACAAACAAATGGCCTGCAAGACTAACAACAGTCAGGGCTGTTAAGCCAAAAATAATCCATTTCGTATCTGATGCTCCACTGCCAAACTTCATTAATAACGTCTCAATGTATTGCAAAGGTGAGTAGTCTCTTAATGTAGCAGCGGCAGATAATTGGTCAAAGTGACGCCCGAGTGCCTCAGTTAGGAATAAATAGAGGCTCAAAATCACCAAAAGAATAAACATACCTGCCATTTTCAACTGCCGTAATAAATAGGCTGAAACCAGCAGCAGTGTGACCATAATCAACGTGATTAAACCGGTCCATTTCAAGAAAACACCTTCACTCATTTGCAGCAAGTAGGCTGAAAGGAGCCCAATCAAGATCCCCTCGATGAGACCAATACCCACTGTAATAATTGTGAGCGGAAGATTTTTGCCTACAATTGTCTGTTCTCCCGCAAATGTATCTTCCTGCAGACGTTTTCGCTCAAAATTGGAGAGAACATAAGCGGTAAATAACGCGACAATAAAACAGATCAAAACAATAAAGTAAGGAGTAAATGTATCACCTGCAGCGATGACTCCAGCATTCTTCGTTTGGACCGGATTAGAAAGAAAGCTTAACAAATCTTCATTTGGCCGCTCACCAATGCGGCTATTCGCCAGCACCCCGGCGAAATTGTCAGCAAAGTTTTGATCCTCTGCCAATTTAGTTGTTAAATTATTCGAAAGGTTCCCTGCCTGTTGTACTAAAGTCGTCCCACTGGCTTGAATTTCCTTCGCTTGACGATCGATTGTATCGAAGGTTTGATAAACCGAATTGGCCGAAGCTAAATTAGTTTTTGACTGGTCCGCTAGGGATTGACTTGCAGAAAGCAGCGAGTTAAATTCATTTCCTATCGATAGAATTGCCTGTTGTTCTTCGTCCCCATTCAGCGAAACTTTTGCTTGTTCCGTTTGTAAATTAAGACTAGCTTCGCGCCATGCTCCCAAATCTTTTAACGTCTCAGAAAGGTTCTCATTTAATAGTGCCGCTTGTGCTGTTGTTTCGTTAATCCGCTCCGACATTTGGGCCGCATTTTGATTGGCATTGTCAACCAGTTGCATATATTCATCTATTTTGCCTTTTACCTCTTCAGTCTGTTCGCGTATTTCCTCTGTTATTTGTTCAGCAATATATGATGCTAACACATCGACAATATCTTGTTTATTAAATAAATAATATAGCGAATCCTCAGCTGCCATATCCGTCATAGTGGTTTGATTCAAATCATTTACTAGGTCGGTACGATTAAATTGCTCCATGCCAATGCCAAAGTATAAATTATACAGCGTCAATAACTTATGAAAATCACTGACGGTATCGCTAGAAGCATTGATTAGAATACTTGTCGAGTCGCCGGTAAGAGGTGACATAACCTGGTGGGCAATATGGTTGTTTAAAATTTCCAATCTCTCAGTAATGCTTTTGTTGTCATTGTCACTTGGTTGAGTCGAGTTCTGATTATCGATCGTTTTTTCGTTCGTCGTATCTTTCGTACCATCGCTCATTTCTTCAGCTGCTATCGTCTGAATACCTTCGTTAGACAATACGGATGGATCTGTTTCCTTTTCAAGTTCGGCTGAATTTGCCTCTGGTGTTTGTGGTTGTTCTGTTTGTTCTTTTTGTTCAGCCTGTTCTTGTCGTTCTGGTTGTTCTGGCTGGTTCGGTTGTTCTGGCTGTTCTGGATGATCTACATCGGTTATATCCTTCTGATCGAGTTCCCAACTCCAAGTGATTGGCTGAAAAACGTCAAGGATTATATCCATGTTTTTGAGATTCACATCAATTTTTACAGTGAATTCTCCCTTATCTGTTGAAGGCAGTTTAATTTTTTGGTTATGAAGAAATGGCTCAGTATAATCCATTTCTTGACTATTTGGTAATGATAATAAAACTCTCTTAATCTCAAATTCTTTTGGAATCGATAGTGTAAATTCCTGCCCATTCTTTTTATTTTTCTGCAGGTTTACGGTATCTGTCAGAGTTACTCCCTTTGTCATCAAATCACTTTTGACTTTTTTTACTTTTTCAGACAAAGGAATCCCAGTTGCAACAGGTTTGGGGGTATAACCAAACTCTTGATTATATTTATTGGTAACAGCTATAACATTTTTTAGCTGTGTGACCGTTTGTTCACTTAAACCAAGGCCGTCTAAATCATTACTATCCAATGTCGGCAGCAGATCAATTTGCTTTTGTAAAGCATCCCGTGCATTTTTATCTGGAGCCGCAAACATATGATTTAAGGAAACATTTTGTTCTTGACCTGACGTATGTTTTATTTCCTTCTTAAGCTTGTCGGCAATTAATTGCTCCATATCTGATGACAATGTGTCGGACAGCTCTGTATTCATTTGCTCCATTTTATCCTTCGTATCCTTCAGGTACGTTTGAAGGGCAGCCGATTCGGTTAAAATAGTCGACGACTGATTATCATTTTGATGGAACTGGTCATTGATAGCCTTATTAGCTGACGTTAAATAATCTAATTGCTGCATGACATCGCCATGATTCATTTCACGATCTAACATGTTAAGCCGGCCGGAGAAATCTTTTGTTAAAAGGCCATTTGCTGCCTTCAGTTTCGTAAAATCCACTAAGCCGGATTGGTAGGTATTGCTTGCGGTTACATCCTCACCCAGGCTAGTTTCAAACCCTTGTAATAGGACCTGTAAGCCGGTAAAACTCTCTCTCGATATCTTTGTGTTACTCTCAACTGCTCCAAACTGAGCGGTATAACCGGCTAAGGGACGATGGATTGATTGATTATAAACGTTCGTATATACTTGCTCCTTGTTTACCAATGTACCAATATTGTCCTGAGCATCATGTAAATTGCCGATGACACTAGCAAAATAGACATCAATAATTTGGCGATTAAAATCTCCTAAGATAGCACTCGCCGTTTTCTCGGCTTTTGCTTTTATATTGCTGTTATCAGAAGAATTAATTTTGTAGTTCAACACCACCTGTTCTGGTGATTTCGAATCAATTGATAATGCCTTTTCTGTAAAATCATTCGGAATGACAATCATCATGTTGTAGACATTTCGGTTAAGGCCGCTTTCAGCGACACCACGGCTGACAACATACCAGTCATGTGTATCATCTTTCTCAATATTCTTGATAAATTCAGCACCGAATTCATAGTTCTTATCATTAAATTGTGCACCTTGATCTTC
This sequence comes from Neobacillus drentensis, assembly GCF_036962765.1. Lineage (GTDB taxonomy): Bacteria > Bacillota > Bacilli > Bacillales > Cytobacillaceae > Neobacillus > Neobacillus drentensis_C. The sequence goes on along the minus strand of NZ_JBALOS010000149.1, from coordinate 6,496 downwards.
ATTAACCAATGCTACGGTCATTTTCTGCTCATCTGTGCTGGCTTTGCTATTTGATACTTGATTCAATGCCAGATAAGAGATGCCTGAAGATAGCGCAAGGATCAGAACTATAAATAACAAGACACCTCGCTCAACCCTTTTCATCCACTCAACCCCTGAAATTTTTAGTATGTAATAAAGAAATGATTTCTATTTTTATATAAAAACACTTTAATATGTTGGGAGACTTTTGAAATTGCCTGCTCGCTGCAAACAAAGAATAAAAGCCACACAACAATTGTCGCGTGGCTTTTGGTTTTTTGGGAACATAGCCCCGAATGACTGATTCCACTTATCTAATGCTCATCTTTCATTTGTCAGGCAAACGAATTAATTAAGCCCAAAGTTCTGCGATAATTGCTCATCTTGTTGAGCAACTGCATCTGCCGTCTTGTTCAATTGTGTGTTGATTTCTTGCATCAATTGAGCAAAATTCTGTACCTTTGGCTTCAATTGGTTAAACTGATCGTCAAATCTTTGGAAGGCACGCCCTTCCCATTCACCACGAAGTTCATTTTGTAAATTAGTTAAGTCCCTTAAAATTTGCTCAATTTGTTGTGAACTTTGCCCATAGCGAGTCGCTTTAGCTTTTAACTCCGCTGGGGTCATACGAATTTGTCCAGCCACTTGTTCTCCATCTCCTCTACCTATAGTTTGCCATGGAATTGATTAATCACTTTTTCCAGACAATAACACTACGTTGGAAGTAAATTCCTATCTATTTATTTAACATAGGATCTTCGAACATTCAAATGCCCATGGAAAGGAACGGGATTTCATCTAGTACTTTCTTTCCAATTTACCTTGAAACTGGGAATTTTTAGTTGGAGGATAAGGAAAATATGATTCTTTCTTAATAAGACAATAGGATGGTTTATCGGACTAAAAATCATAGAACATTAAAAACCATAGAACTTTTTACCTGTTTTTCGAGTTGGATAGGGTTCTTTGCACAGTTCCAAATACACAAACTTTACTTGACAAGACGAGGTGATAAGTAGCACTTGATACCAATAAATAGAAAAAGAGTATTCTCATAATTAAATTAAAAACGAGAATCCTCTTTTTGTTTTTTCCTTATTAGAAATCTTGGATGAAGAGAGTTCGATTTCTATCGCTGGTCTACTTTCTTATCGACAAACCCAAATGATTATTTAAACACCTAATTTTGTCGATACCTACTCGGAATTTGTAGATATTTCCCGGGAATTTGTTGAAATTTGGAGGCATGTCCGTATCGCGTAACGCTATAAGCACTCCAATATAGGATTGAACAATGATATACCAATCACCATCTGTGAAAAACTCACATCTATTTCGTTATATCGCCCGGCGATACGTTACAGATAAGCAAAAAAAAAGCCTAAAAAAGGCACCTTATTTTCGGAATATGGAGAAAAGCCACTCCCATTTTTCTTTAGGCTTTTGTATCGCTTCTTCTAAACGTTTATTAAAATCATTTTGTGAACGCCATTCTTTTTCCAGTTCGTCCCGCATATTTTGTAATTCTTGTTGTAAAAATTCACTTTTTTGTATTTCTTGTTGCAGCAAAGTTTCGTAATGATTATTTTGTTGTTCAGTTAACTTTTCAATTTTCGCATGAGTTTTTTGCGCTGAATTAGCAATGCTTGAACTTATAACATGGTGATCTTGCTGCAGTCGGGAAACCGTTACTTTAAGCTGAGACATATCGTTTGTCAGTTGGACATTCATTTCACGCGTGGCTGCGAGTTCATTGACCAAAACCTTTAAGATCTCTTTTAATTGATTGGGGTCTTGGGGTAAAGTTTCATATGTTTCGGATATCGCAATTTCAGTTTCATTGAAGTCTACTAATCTTTCCTTTTGTTGATACGCAAGGTCTTTAGCTGTATCGTCTAGGGGCTTGTCCGTATCGCGTAACGCTATAAGCGCTCCGATGTCAGATTGAACAAAAATACGCCGATCGCCATCTTTGAAAAACTCATATCCATTCCGCTCTAAGATTTGGCCATACTTTCGAACAGTAGGTGTTGCAATCCCAACTTCTTCTGCCACTTCCTTAGTAGAGAAAGCTTGTTCATTCATTTGTATATCGCTTCGCATATCGGACCTCCTTTTCTATTAAATATGAGGGTTATTTGATATATTTGCAAGTATATATTGCCTAGCGATACGAAACAAAAACAAGAAAAGATCAGCCCTTTTTTGATGCTATTACCAAAACATCTTTCAATACGGTATTTCAGAGCTTTAATTGGCAGCAGTTGTAGATTCTATTTCACTGCTTAACATCGTAATTCTCCTGGATAAATTCCATTTCTTCTTCTGGTGATGCTACGCCAAAGGCTTTTCCTACTGTGCCACCCTGCAGCGACCAAATGGCATTGTGGTTGATAACCACACTATCAAAATTGCCTTTATCCCAAGATCTTAATATATTTAAATATAAATCAGCATTTTCATACTCTTTCTTATTCGCTTCCACCACTTGGAGTAATCTTTTTACCCGTTCAACTGTTAATGGCAATGCACCCCATTTTTTGTCCGCTAATACTTTTTGATGTGACATATTATGTATGGCTTGCTGAACAGAGTTTTCGTTCATGCTGAACGGAAATTCACTTTCAACCTTATTATCCTGATCATGCACTTGGACCACTTTTTCACCAGTGGGTGCAGTTCCTACTCTAACAGTTACATTCTCTTTATCAAAATATAAATAACCACAAACTAATACACCCGCGAGTACTACTGGTATCCATATTTTTTTATGTATTATTTTCATAGTTTCTCCTGCTCCTCTAATGAGAAGGTCTGGAACAACTCTCCGTCCCTTCAAGATAGTCTTAAAATTAATAATTCCACATTACCCCTTTACTTCCCTTTTATTATCAAAGAGAAAGCCCGATTCAATTTAACCTGCAATCTTTTTTCGTCCTGAATAATCGGCCTCCCGCAGGAGTATTCGCGCCTGGAACGTAGATAATCAGCAGGGTGCCAAAATCAACAATAAGCTCTAACATAGCCTTTTAAAAAGCAAACCTTTTGAAGATTCATTAATTTCCTGTGGCAACAAACTGTTCAGTTTAGCTGGTGTGTTTACATGCAAAAGAATAACCTGCCTTGTTTAAGGCAGGTCACAGATAAATGTAGATTTTATTCCACTATCTTCGCGTCCTTTAGCATCTCCTCTGTTAAGGTGATCCCTTCCTCCTGAGCTGCTTTTTTGTTGATGAACAACTCAAGGTTTTCCGGGAAGCCGACAGGAATATCACTTGGTTTTTTTCCTTTGAGAATTTCCACAGCCATTTTACCGGTAGTGTAGCCTAGATCGTGGTAGTCAAATCCATAAGATGCGAAGGTTCCGCGTTTGACAGAATCGCCTTCACCGACAAAGGTTGGGATATCTTGGGCATTGGCTACAGTTATAACCGATTCTAGGGCAGAAACGACGGTGTTGTCCTTTGGAATGTATAATACGTCCGCACGCCCTACCATTGACTCGGCCGCCTGCTTTACTTCGGTACTGGCTGTTATGGTAGTTTCAACTGCCTCAAGACCCGCTGCCTCTAAAGCTGTCTTCGCATGTTTAACATTTACAACAGAATTAGGTTCACCGTTGTTATAGATGATGCCCACCTTTTTGGCATCTGGAATAAAAGTTTTAATGGCAGCAATCGTATTCTTTATCGCATCTGGGTGAGTATCAGATGTGCCTGTCACATTCCCGCCTGGCTTTTCCAAACTTTGGACAAGTTCGGCCCCGACCGGATCCGTAATGGCGGTAAATAATATTGGAATATCCTTCGTCTGGTTAACTACTGCCTGAGCGCTAGGAGTGGCGATAGCCAAAATAAGGTCATTCTTGTCAGCAACCAATTTTTGGGCAATGGATGTATTATTGTTCATGTCTCCTTGGGCATTCTGGTAATCAAGTTTCAAGTTCTTTCCTTCTTCATAGCCGGCATCCTTCAGAGCTGCGATAAAACCCTCTCGAGCAGCATCAAGAGACGGATGTTCCACAATTTGTGTAATGCCTATTTTAACTACTTTCTCTTTTTCTTTTCCCTCTCCACCAGTTTCCTTACTTCCCCCTCCGCATGCAGAAAGCAATAATAATGCTCCACTCAATACTAACGCTAAACCCTTTCTCATCTGTTAAACCTCCTGAAATTAATCCACTATTTATGTATCCTCTTGGTGAACAACAAAGAAAGCGATTTCCTTTATTGGTATAAACTTTAGAAAATTTATAATATTCAGATTCTAACACATACACTGAGTGTGAGACAATAGTAAAAACACTGTAATTTATCCCCTTTCAGAAAATGTTACCCTAAGGTTATTTTCAGGTTACCAAAGGTATATTTTTATAAAAAAAATAAAAGGTATAAATCACTCATATTTTAGCAATCATACCTTTTGGCATTTATGATTTCAGGCCCGCTGATTGTAGGATTCATTCACAGATCCTTTTCTTTTTATACGCAAGTAAACGATTGAATTTGTCGTAGACTTATTCCCATATAAACCCATCTAGATCCAATCCAACGCCACCCAGAGACAGAGGTTCGGCCAACAAAGGTTGGGTAAAACCAAAATTGCTGAAATCCTCTTAGCCATACATACGTATATCTGAATAAACACCTTCTGATACCGCCTGGATCAACTGCAAATTGTTCTGCTTGATGTGTTTGAGCGGGAACATAGGATGGCGGCGGTGAAGTTGGCGGTCCAGCCCCTGGTCCTTGACCCGGTGGTGCAGACGGAGGTTGAGACCCGCCAAATTGTCTTTCATCAAGGGGTTCAATATAATAGTTCCCCTCTTGGAATGGGGTTGAATATAAATTAGTTTCCTGGCTATTGGGATAGTTATTATACAAATGAAAATGACTAGGATACATAAAATGCACTCCTTTACTTTTTAATCTCACATCATCATATTCTTTAGTCATTTACCTAAAACCTTGTACCCTCAGAAATGTGTATTTACCTATAAAATAGTTATTTTTTTATCCCTTTCATAGTTGTATCAACCATTCTCATTTTTTCACTTTTGAATCCCTTAGCATGACTATACTGAACATTTTCTTTACCATTTTTTGTGTCATATAGGTATTTACCTGCATATGGTACACAAAGTAATTGCCATATGTTTATTGGGGGGAGATATTTTGTACAGGCAATTTCAAGTACAACCGTATGATCACTATACTTATTCTGGAAACCTAGCGTTGCTTGACATGAAGCAAGGTGATATTACAGGTGACGGTATCATTGATTACGTCTATTTATATGGAAATAAACACGATGATTCCGAAATCTTCGCAGATAATATTACACTCGTCATTCAAGATGGGCGTTCTAACCAGATCTCAACCATTAATCTTCAAAATAATGCTGGATACAACGCTAAGCTCTTCCTTGGGGATTTTTCTAAAGATAACATTTTAGATATTTTGGTAAGTATTGAATCGGGAGGAAGCGGAGGCTACGGTATTTTCTATATTTACTCCTTCACAAATAATAGGCCACGCCTATTGTTTGATTTTGAAAAATATAATAATAGTTACAAGTTTAATGTCAATTATGAAGATCTATATAAAGTAAGTGTAGGAAGCCCTTCACTAGACCTGCTTTTCACCCTTGACATTAGCCATAAAGGCATTGATTATCTATCACAGCTTTATGATGAAAATGGCAAATTAAAACAGCCTGTTGAAGGCGAGGTTCTTGCTGTGGCTGCATTATATCCCATTGTTACAAATGGAGAAAGCATGAGTTTTGATATACTTGTTTATCAACGGATTATTGGTACGTCTAATTCGGATACATTAGGTTATGTCGAAAACCTCTTAACATGGAATGGTACTCAATTTATTTCCACAACATTGGCAACAGAGACTTTTGGAACAAAGTTAAGCAGCCCCGACTAATGTTGAAATTCCACGCTTGTTTTATAGTTCAATACATTATCTTTTCAAAGCAATGGAGGTTTGAGTATGACAAATTTTTATTCTTTTCATGGGACCGTCACCATGATTACTGATCTTATCGGGCAAAATGGTGCAGGAGATGGCTGTAATAAATTCATTTCTGTAGAAAACGGATTGGGAGCAATAGTGAATTTCGTGGTGTCACCCAGAACTTACTTTGTAGACCATGTTATGGTGGCAGTAGGTGATCGCGTGACTGGATATTATGACGGGAATGCACCTGCTCTTCTTATTTACCCTCCACAGTATCCAGCACTTGTCATGGTAAAAGATAACCCATATCAGAATGTAAAAGTGGATTATTTTAATAGTCAGTTGGAGAGTAGTGATGGGCGATTACGTTTAAATATTTCTCCAAATACCCAAATAGTATTAACAAATGGGCAATCCTTTACAAGAAACCCTGCGAACCGAGATCTAATTGTTATTTATGGACCATCCACAAAAAGTATTCCCGCCCAAACCACCCCCTATAGAAT
>NZ_JBALOS010000148.1:0-11155 GCF_036962765.1 Neobacillus drentensis | reverse complement strand
TCTGAACACTATCTTTATTCCAAATTCAATAAAATAATTTCAAGAAGATAAATTAATTAATTTTCCGACGATTTATTGAAGTTGGAAAAAATTGAAAAGGAGAGTTGTAAAGGTGAATGCCGTTTTACTTTTCGCTGGAATTGTTGGTATGTCGTTATTTGTTTACTTGTTGTACGTCTTATTTAAGGGTGAAAATCTATGACCAATATTATTTTACAAGATACTTTTTTTATTGCTGTTTTAGTCGGATTATCAATTCCAATTGGTGTTTATATTTATAAGGTGATGATCGGTCAAAAAGTATTTTTGACCAAAATTTTATCGCCAGTAGAGAAATGTGTTTATAAAATCATCGGTAATTGGAATGTAGAAGGCATGGGAGCAAAACAATATTTAGTTTCTGTTATTACCTTTAGCACAATAGGGCTGGTTTTTCTTTGGGGAGTACAAATGATTCAAGGTTTCCTTCCTTTAAATCCTGAAGGGATGAAGGGGACTAGTTGGCATCTAGCATTCAATACAGCATCAAGTTTTGTTTCTAACACGAATTGGCAAGCCTACTCTGGCGAGAGCACTCTATCATATTTGACCCAGTCTATTGGACTGACAGTTCAAAATTTTGTTTCAGCGGCAACTGGTATCGCTGTTCTATTCGCACTGATTCGAGGTTTCATTCTCAAAAAAGAACAAGAGATAGGCAACTACTGGGTAGATATCACGAGAATAACACTTTATGTTTTGATTCCTTTGTCCCTAGTTGTGGCACTACTTATTGCTTCACAAGGTGTGGTGCAAACATTTGCCCATTATAAAGTTGTTTCGATGTTGGAGAATGGTGTAAATCAAATTATTCCATTAGGACCTGCTGCAAGTCAGATTGCAATAAAACAACTTGGCACAAACGGTGGTGGATTTTTTGGAATGAACTCAGCTTTTCCATTAGAAAATCCAACATCGTTCTCCGACTTTATTCAAGTGCTATCTATTCTAATTATCCCTGCTGCACTTTGTGTTTCATTTGGGAAAGCAGTAAATGATAGCAAACAAGGTAAATCACTATACATTACCATGCTGATTCTATTTGTGGTATCAATCGTAGCTGTAACCATCAGTGAGCAATTTGCTGCACCAGTTTTTCATGGAGTAGCAACTTCAGGAAGTATAGAAGGAAAAGAAGTCATTCATGGTGTAGGTGCTTCATCCTTATGGGGTACAGCAACAACTGCAGCTTCAAATGGCTCCGTGAATGCCATGCATGACAGTTTTACTCCACTCGCTGGCATGGTTCTCATGTTCCTTATGCAATTGGGGGAAATAATCTTTGGTGGTGTAGGAAGCGGGCTTTACGGAATGTTGGCTTTCGTAATGTTGACTGTCTTCATCGCAGGATTGATGGTTGGGCGAACCCCTGAATATTTAGGTAAGAAAATTGAACCGTTTGATATGAAGATGGTTTGTTTAATTGTTCTTGCACCACCGCTCTTAACACTATTAAGTACAGCACTTGCAGTTTCTATGCCAGCTGCTTCGTCATGGCTTAACAATTCAGGAGCACACGGATTTTCAGAAATCCTTTATAATTTTTCTTCAATGGCTAATAACAATGGAAGTGCATTTGGTGGATTCACATCCAATACAGTTTTCACAAACATTATTGGTGGAATTGTGATGTTATTGGTTCGCTTTATTCCAATTGGAGCTATTCTTTATCTGGCAGAAAATCTTGCTCGGAAGAAAACAACTGCTGCAAGTGAAGGAACTTTATCAACTAGTAATACCATGTTTGTTGGATTATTAGTCTCAGTCATTCTTTTAATTGGAGCCCTCAGTTTCTTACCTGTTTTAGCCTTGGGCCCGATTGCAGATTATTTTACACATTAATTTGAGGTGAAAACGATGAATGGAAAGCATATTAACAAGAGTATTTTGAATGACGCATTTCGTCAGTCTTTGGTAAAACTATCACCTCGTGTACAGTTAAAAAACCCTGTCATGTTGGTGGTATATATTGGAGCAATCTTTACAACATTTCTATACATTCTTTCTTTCATGGGGATCAAAGATGAGAATTCATGGTACACCTTAGCCATTGCTCTCATTTTATGGTTTACAGTTTTATTTGCTAATTTTGCAGAGTCGATTGCAGAAGGACGAGGCCGTGCGCAAGCAGATAGTCTAGTCTACGCAGTGCGAAAAAGGATGTAAAAGCAAAGAAGTTAAAATCAGCAACTAATATCGATGAGTACACTGAAGTATTATCCAACACATTGAAAAAAGGTGATCTTGTATTTGTCAGTGCTGGTAATCAGATCCCAATGGATGGTGAGGTAATTGATGGGGCAGCATCTGTTGATGAGAGTGCGATCACTGGAGAGTCTGCGCCTGTCATTCGTGAATCTGGTGGGGACAGAAGTGCTGTTACAGGAGGTACAACAGTCGTTTCAGATTGGTTGATTATTCAAGTAACAGCAGAGGCAGGTGAAAGCTTTCTTGATAAAATGATAGCTATGGTGGAAGGTGCATCTAGAAAGAAAACGCCAAATGAAGTTGCACTCCAAATTCTTTTGGTTACATTGACGATTATTTTTCTTGTTGTAACAGCTACACTACTCCCATTTTCGAACTTTGTAAGTAAGTTAGCAGGTTCGGGTACTGCGATTTCAATTACAAATGTTATTGCTCTGTTAGTCTGTCTTGCACCTACAACAATCGGCGCCTTACTTTCATCAATAGGTATTGCGGGCATGAGCCGACTCAATCAAGCGAATGTTTTAGCAATGAGTGGTCGTGCTATTGAAGCTGCAGGTGATGTGGATATCCTATTATTAGATAAAACAGGGACAATTACACTAGGAAATCGTCAAGCAAGCGAGTTTATTCCAGTTAGCAATGTTGAAGAAAGAGAATTAGCTGATGCAGCTCAACTCTCTTCCTTAGCAGATGAGACAGCTGAAGGCAGAAGTATCGTTATTCTAGCAAAAGAAAAGTTTGATATTCGTGGTCGAGATCTTAGTCAATTAAATGCAAACTTCATTGAATTCTCAGCAAAAACTAGAATGAGTGGTGTTGATTTTGGGGGAAATGAAATCCGAAAAGGGGCTGTTGACGCAATTAAAAACTATGTTCTACAAAAGGGTGGGGAATACCCATCTGAATGTGACCAAATTGTCAAACGAGTTGCAGGAGCTGGAGGTACACCGTTGGTTGTTGCACAAAACACAAAAGTGTTGGGTGTTATTTACTTAAAAGACATTGTTAAAAACGGTGTTAAGGAACGTTTTGGTGACTTGCGTAAAATGGGTATCAAAACCATCATGATTACAGGTGATAACCCGATGACAGCTGCGGCGATTGCAGCAGAAGCAGGTGTAGACGATTTCTTGGCAGAAGCTACACCTGAAGCCAAATTAGCACTGATTAGAGATTACCAAGCAAAGGGACATTTAGTAGCAATGACGGGTGATGGAACGAATGATGCACCTGCATTGGCGCAAGCAGACGTTGCAGTGGCAATGAATACTGGTACACAAGCAGCGAAAGAAGCAGGAAATATGGTTGACTTAGATTCTAGTCCTACGAAGTTGATTGACATAGTTAGAATTGGAAAACAGCTTTTAATGACAAGAGGCGCTTTAACCACATTTAGTGTGGCAAATGATGTGGCAAAATATTTTGCCATTATCCCAGTTCTGTTTTTTGGGATCTTTCCACAGTTAACAACGCTAAATATTTTAGGATTCACAAGTACAACGAGCGCGATATTGTCAGCGATCATTTACAATGCGTTAATCATTGTCTTTTTAATCCCATTAGCATTAAAAGGTGTTAAATATCGTGAATTTCCAGCTGGAAAGCTACTAAAAAGAAATATTTTGATTTATGGACTGGGTGGAGTAATTGCACCTTTCTTGGCAATCAAATTGATAGATATGATTCTGACCGTAAGCGGTCTTGTGTGAGGTGGTACTGATGACAAACATATCAAAAACATTTAGACCAGCTTTATTTATTTTTATTGCAATGACAATTCTTTGTGGAGTTGTGTATACGAGTGTTGTAACTGGAATTGCTCAACTACTATTTCCAAACCAATCAAATGGAAGCATTGTCACGGTTACACTAAACGATGGAACAAAGAAGGACGTTGGTTCCGAATTAATTGCTCAAAAATTTACTGAACCAAAATATTTAATTGGGAGATCGATAGGTACAACAAATCTTTCACCTGTTAGCGCTGAACAAGAAAAACTTGTCCAAGAGCGAATTGATTGGTGGCATAAATTTGATCCAGACAACAAATCTGATATCCCGATGGATTTAGTTACAGCTTCAGGTAGTGGAGTCGACCCATATATTTCACCAGCAGCAGCTGAATACCAGGTGTCAAGAATTGCAAAAACAAGAGGAATAAGTGAAGATAGTGTTAGAAAAATCATCAATCAATATACTACCGAAAGATTTCTAGAATTCATTGGAGAACCTGGGGTAAATGTTTTAAAGGTAAATTTAGCTCTTGATGGTCTCTATAAAGGATAGTGATTTCGTATGATGAAAGAAGATAAACGTCCAAATCCGGATAAGCTTTTAGAAGACATACTTGAACAACAAAAGAAAGTTGGTAAACTAAAAATCTTCTTTGGCTATGCAGCAGGTGTAGGAAAAACCTATTCGATGTTAGACGAGGCAAGAGAACATTTTGGCAATGGTGTTGATGTCTTAGTAGGATATGTTGAACCGCATACGAGACCAGAGACTACGCAACTTCTTGAAGGTTTGCCAATGTTACCTTCGAAAAAGACTTCTTATAGAAACATAGAGCTGAAGGAATTTGATTTAGATGCAGCTTTAATCAGGAAGCCTGAACTCATTTTAGTTGATGAGCTTGCTCATACTAACGCTCATGGTCTTCGTAACAAAAAACGATATCAGGACATTGAGGAACTTTTGAATACTGGAATAAATGTATATACAACCGTAAATGTCCAACATATTGAAAGCTTGAACGATATTGTTCAAGAAATAACAAAGATTACTGTAAGAGAAACTGTACCAGATACCTTTTTTGATCGTGCAGATTCCGTAAAACTGATTGATATTGATCCTGTAGAATTATTAAAACGATTTGAAGAAGGAAAAATATATAGCCCTGACAGAGTTGCAACAGCTATTAATAACTTTTTTACATTGGAAAATCTTCGACTTTTACGTGAGATAGCCATGCGGAAAGTTGCGGATAGAATCAGCCATGAGAACCTGAATACACGACGTAGTTTCGCTAAAATGGCCAATACAAAACTTCTAGTTTGTATTGGTCCCTCTCCTTCGTCAGCGAAATGCATTAGATGGACTGCGAGGACAGCTGAAGCATTTCATGCACCTTGGGTAGCTGTTTATGTAGAAAATATGGATAGTGGTCGATTTACAGAACAGCAACAAAAAACGCTTAGGATGAATATGGATTTAGCAGAGAAATTAGGTGCTGAAATTGTAACAATTAATGGAGACAATATTGCAACAGCTGTTGCAGAATATGCAAAGCTATCAGGTATCACGAATATTGTGATTGGTAAGAGTCGAAATAAGAAATCATTTAAGAACGTCTTTGAAATGGATTTTGAAGACCAGCTTATATCGCTTTTACCAAGTTTGGAGATTCATATCATTCCTGATAGTAACACACTCCGAACTTATAGAAAAACGAGAAGATTTCATTTCCGTAGTCAAGTACAGTTTTTTTGGAGAGATGCTCTTAAGTCTATTGTATTATTAATGTTAGCAACTATTGTTTCAATTGAACTTCGTGCGCTTGGAATCGGTGAACAAAATGTGATAATGGTTTATATTCTGTCGGTACTCGTTATCTCTAGAATTACAATAGGGTATCTATATGGTATAGTTTCTTCATTTTTAAGTGTTCTAGCATTTAATTTCTTTTTTACTGTACCTTATTACACATTTAATGCAATTCAAGCAGGATATCCAGTTACCTTTTTCATTATGTTGTTAGTCGCATTGTTTGCAAGTGCTTTGACGGTTCGTATTAAAACCCAAGCAAGACATGCTGTAGAAAGAGAGCGTCGGACAGAGGTTCTTTATGAAATAAACAAAAAGTTGTTAGCTGCCAGAGGGCTTGATAGTATTGTGAATCTGACAAATGAATATGTAGTTAAACTTTTCAATCGAACAGTAATTTTTTACACTGAAGATCCCGAAAACGGGACAATAGGATACTTGAAGCAATTTTCAGAGGATATAAAGGAAGACATTTTACAATCTGAGAGTGAAAAAGCAGTCGCACATTGGGTATTTGTCAACCACAAACCGGCTGGAGCTGGAACTGACACACTAATGGGAGCAAAAGCTTATTATTTTCCTGTTGTATCACAAAAAAAGATACTTGGTGTAATGGGAATATCCTGTGAAAAAAGCCTTCTCAATCATGATGATCGTCTTTTCTTACAAATGATTACTGCACAAGTAGCAATGGCCTTAGAACGTCAGTATTTATCAGATGAACAGCGCATAATTCTGGTAGAATCTGAAAAAGAGAAAATGAGAAGTAATCTATTGCGTGCAATCTCACATGATTTAAGAACACCCCTAACAGCTATTCTAGGTGCGAGTTCTGCCATTCTCGAAAATCAAGCATCTTTTGATGAGTCTACAAAAAACAATTTGATTGCGAACATAATAGAAGATTCCCAATGGTTAATTCGAATGGTAGAAAACTTGTTGTCTGTAACACGAATCCATGAAGGAACAATGAATGTTTCCAAATCACCGGAGGCTGTAGAGGAAATTGTTGCAGAAGCAGTAAGTCGAATTAGAAAGAGATTTCCAGAGAGCAATATTTCTGTAAAGGTACCTAATAAACTTTTAATTGTTCCCATGGATGGCACATTAATTGCACAGGTCCTGATTAATCTTCTTGAAAATGCGGTCAAACATACACAAAACAATACAGCAATCGATGTAAATGTGAAAAAGAATAAGAATTATGCAGTAATTGAGGTAATTGATAAGGGAGAAGGAATTTCTGCTGAAGATTTACCATATTTATTTACAAGTTTTGTACCAAATGGAAAGAAAAGTGCCGATTCATCAAGAGGGATGGGAATAGGTCTTTCCATCTGTATGTCAATTATTAAGGCACATCAAGGTAAAATGAGTGCAGAAAACCGAAAGTCAGGTGGAGCAGTATTCCGATTTTCTTTACCACTATCATAACAAGTAAACTAGGTTCAGAAATAACAGGTAAGCTAAAGAAGGGCTGTGTAAAATGGTGTATAAAACTTTGATTTTAATCGTTGAAGATGAAGCAGGTATAAGCAATTTTATTTCTGCTATATTAACTTCAAATCATTATCAAATCATAAAAACTAAAAAGGGAAATGAAGCCATTTCAATGATGGCTTCTCATTCGCCTGATTTAATTTTGTTGGACTTAGGATTGCCAGATATTGATGGAATCGAGGTTTTAAAAGCTATTAGACAATGGAGCGAGGTGCCTATTATTGTTGTATCAGCTCGTGGGCATGAACGGGAAAAAGTAGAAGCGCTTGACCTGGGTGCGGATGATTATATTACAAAACCATTTGGCACTTCAGAGTTGCTTGCTCGAATTCGGACTGCTATTAGGCGAAATAAGAAAGCTATAGAAAGTGATGATCAAAGTCTCAAAAAGTTTAGCGTTGGAGAAGTTGAAATCGATTTTGAGAAACGAAAAGTTCTTATCAAAGGGAAGGAAGTTCATTTTACTCCAATTGAATACAAAATCATTACTTTGCTTTCTGAGCATGCTGGCAAAGTGTTAACACATGACTTTATCATTAAAAAAATATGGGGACCCTACACCAATGAAACGCAAACATTACGAGTCAACATGGCAAATATCCGCAGAAAATTAGAATCAAATCCTGCTGAGCCAAAATACATTCTAACTGAAATGGGTGTTGGGTATAGAATGATAGAAAGCATTTAAAACAAGCTATGATAATAACTTGTTTTTTTGCTTTAGAAAAAATAACACAAAGAGGCTATCTGGAAATGAGAATAAACTTTGAATTACAATGGGGCAGTCACGATGGGCCATTTTCTGGTCTAAGAAGGATTTCTGCAGGTTATATCTTTAAGTTTAAAGTTACACCATTAGAAGGTCATTTAATGGCATAAGGTCACTAATTTAGGGCAATGCCAGCGCAGCTGACACCACACGCAAAGTGGATGTTAATAACTGGTATTAATTAAACCGTATTTCGGATAAAGTTCCGTTTTTGTCCATGCTCGCCTCCATCATTATTACGATTATGAAAAAAATTGACGGGAGGATCTCATAACGTNNTAAAAATACTAGACACCTCCATATCTGAATATAAAAAGATAGAAGGTTACTAACAGCTGAGAGGGGGTGGACAGATGGTAAGCTGCCACATTGCCATAATTGATGGTCTACGTATTTTTTACCGGGAAGCAGGAAGCCGAAGAAATCCCGCGATTGTGCTGCTCCATGGTTTCCCGAGCTCCTCCCATATGTTCCGGAATTTAATTCCATTTTTGTCCGACCGTTTTTATGTCATTGCCCCTGATTATCCAGGCTTTGGAAACAGCAGCATGCCTGTTCCCGATGGATTTACCTACACGTTCCATAACATCTCACTTGTTATGGAAAAGCTCCTTGATCTGCTTGGTATCAGGCAGTCATTCTTCTATGTTCATGATTATGGAGGTCCCGTCGGATTCCGCATTGCTGCTCGCCAGCCGTCAAGGGTGCTTGGATTTGTTATTCAAAATTCCGTTGCTCATGAAGAGGGACTTGGCAAGCCGTTCGATCTATTTAAAGCTTTGTGGAAAGACAGAAACCGAAGCACTGAAGCGGCCATGGGAACCTTGCTCACCTTTGATTTCACAAAGAAGCAGTATCTTACTGGTGCTTGCTCCCAGGATCTGATCAGCCCGGACAGCTATTTGATGGATCAGCTCTTCTTGGACCGCCCGGGTAATGCTCAAATTCAATTGGAGCTTGCCTACGATTATCGGAAAAATGTAGAACAATATCCCGTTTGGCAGCATTATCTGCGCACGAAGCAGCCCCCAGTGACAGTTATCTGGGGGAAAAATGATTTTATTTTCACATTGGATGGTGCTATTGCCTATAGCAAGGAACTGTACAATGTGGAATCCCATCTTCTTTGCGGCGGGCACTTCCTTCTCGAGGAACAGGCTTGGCAGGTATCACAGCTAACTAAAAGCTTCTTTTATCAAGGCTAAGCAAATACAGCCCTTCAACCATAGGTTGAAAGATATTAGCCCTGTTACCCTTTTAACCTGCAAACATGGCTGCAATTATATTTTGGAGCTATGCTCGGATTTTTAGATTGTGAAGGTTTCTACTTAAACTATAGGGTGCAAGAGTTAAAGATTGGGATGGCTGCGGCGATCTCTTTTTTCTTATTGCAATAACGAAGCAGGTTAGTGTATTAAGAGCAGAAATATGCTGTGCATTGATCCAAGAAGGATAAATGCATTTTTTAATGAAATTTTATAAAACTGAATGCTGGTTCTCCAAATTGTAGAGAGGAGCGAATCTTCAACCTCTTAAGGAAATGATTGCTGATGCTAATACGCAAGTGAGATCGAATGACAAGATACGAACGATTATCTCAGAGGAATCAAATAGCTATTTTAGTGGTCAAAAATCTGCGGAAAGTGTGGCGGATATTATCCAGAACAGAGTAATGACATACTTAAACGAGTAGAAGGATAGAAATTTCTTGGAGACCATTTTTAAAATGGTCTCTTTTTCATATCCAAATTAATTATCTTTTAGTTTTTAGGAATAGTAACAGACAGAATTTTAGTCTTTTTTATCAATTTTTATCAATCTTGATTGTATATTGTGAAGGATTGCACTTAAACTATCGGGTGCTTGAGTTTAACAAGGGGTTGATGCGGTGATCCTTTTCCTTGTTATTTAAGGCTGAATTTGTAGAGTTAAGTTTACAGAAGCTTAATTTAATCCTGCAATAATATACTATAAGCCATTTAATTCTAAGATGTATAATTGCATGAGAATACCTTGAAAGGAGTTTTCGTCATGAATATTACATCTTTTTTACTATACTGTATTATTATTACTTTTACACCAGGACCTACTAATATCGTCATATTATCCACAGTGCATCATTTTGGGACAAAAAAGGCAATGGAATATACGTATGGAGCAACGATTGCTTTTGGTATATTACTTGTTATTTCTGCTATGTTGAATACTTTGCTTATAACGATCATACCTAAAATTTTGATTGTTATGCAGATAATCGGAAGTTTTTATATTTTCTATCTTGCTTATCAAATTTACAAAGCGGATACATCAAAACCAACTTTAAACCAATCTGGTACCTTTAAATCAGGGTTCCTTATGCAGTTTTTAAATCCAAAAGTGGTCCTATTTACAATGACTGTAATTCCTACCTTTATTATGCCACACTATACCGCAATGCCTGCGGTGACTATAAGTGTTTTCACAATAACTCTTATTGGATTCTTGGCATTTATTACATGGGTTCTTTTCGGTTCAATCTTCAAGAAGTTTTTACAGAATCATAGTAAGATTGTTAATGTATTAATGGCATTATTTTTAGCTTATTCTGGGATAATGATATGGTTGTAGGGAAGCTAAATAAGAGGTGAATTTAATGGATAAATTTATCTATAAAAAATCAGCGGGTGTTACTGCCTTGTCAGCAAGTATTACTGATTTTACGTATAAAAAGCATTCTCATCAGGAGTACGCAATTGGGGTAACATTGCGTGGTATTCAACAATATAACATGGATGGCAGTTTACAATTATCCTATCAAAATGGTGTTATGCTTTTTAATCCAGAACAGGCACATGACGGAATGGCACACGATCATGAGGCAGGACTTGATTATGTTATGTTATATATTGAGCCGCAATTGCTTTTAGAAGTTATGGAGAAAAAGGATTTAGTACGTTTTTCAACACCTATTGTGTATGATAATAGACTTGAACAAAGAATATTAAGTCTTGCTAACGCAATATTAAGCGACAGAGATGAGGCTTTGTGCAGTGAATTACTCTTATCCCTCACAGATAGCCTTATTCAAACGAATCTTTCTACAGACTATAAGAG
>NZ_JBALOS010000147.1:258-7492 GCF_036962765.1 Neobacillus drentensis | reverse complement strand
ACATTTTACACTAAATATATTTGAATAATGTTAAAATAGGTCATATTGATAATTATTATAGGAGGATTACAACGTTGGATAAAAAGTTTTCTACCCCTAAAGGATTTGGAGAAATACTCGATCACACCTTTCAATTAACTAAAAATCGCTTTAAGGACTTATTCATGATTTTATTGATTTTCATGGGTCCAGTTTACTTGGTTCAAGCAATCCTGCAACTTAGTTCTGGAACAAGCTTTTTTAGAGAAGTTGGCAGCGGTGGAGCGTGGTTTGAGCAAATTCTGACGAGTTTCGAGGAGACAGGAACTTTCGATTCAAGCAGTTTGGGAGCTGACATAGGTTTAATCATCATTGGTATAGTAAGTGCTTTTTTGGCACCAATTGCAGAGGCAGCCATCCTCTTTACACTCAATCATGTTCGACGTAATGAAGAATATACCGTGGGTTCGGTCATTAAACAAGCCTTTTCACGATTTTGGCCAATCATGGGGAGCAGTATTTTATTTGGGCTTATTAGTCTGGGGATCATCATTGTGCCACTTGCAATCGTCGGTGTTACAGGCGGTGTCGTTGCGACGACCGTGAATCCAATCGTAGGAATTCTATTAGGTGTTGTCCTGTTCCTAGGCTTTGCCGTTCTTGTAGGGCTGCTTTTAACGCGCTGGAGTTTTTATTTTGGTTCGGTTGTCCTTGATAGGGTTTCTCCTGGATTAGGAAGAAGCTGGCGATTAACAAGGAAACGTACATGGGTATTAATGGGACTTTATATCGTATTTTATTTTATTATTTCAAGTATCAGCTTTGGGGTTCAAATGACATTTGGAATGGTATTAGGCAATAGTGTGTTGTTAACATTGATTTCCAACCTTGTCACCTTAGTTACGACCATGATTTTCTCTGTCGGCTATGGGGTGATGTATCTGGATGCCAAAACAAGACATGATGCGGATGATTTGAAAGAAATGATAGAAGAATTTAAAACGGTTTAATATATGTTTTTGAAAAGAGCTGTGATAAATAACCTATTATGTTAGGTGATGATTATGTTCGAAACAGACAAGGCACAGGGTGACCTTGAAGAAATTTTAAAAACGAAAGAATATAGAGTTTATTACGAATCTAAGGGGTTCCTTGCTACCTGGTGGGACCAAGCAAAAGAATGGATTGCCGCGCAGTTGGAAAAATTGTTTCCTGCCATTGATTCAGCAAGCAGCGCGTCAGGTCCCATCCTTATTGCAGTCATTGTAATTGTTATTAGCCTTTTAGGAATATCGACTTTTTTTCTGATTCGAAATACGAGACGAAATAGGACCCTGCACAACCAAAAACCGCTCCAATCGAAGAAAGAAATGAATTTGACGTCACAAAGACATCTTGAAGAGGCAAATAAACAGGAGAGTTTAGAAGCGTATAGATTATCTACTCGCCATCTGTTTTTAGCGATGCTCCTTTCCTTCCATGAAAAAGGATTGCTTGAGGCGAGGATTTGGAAAACAAATTGGGATTATTATGATGAACTAAGGAAAGTAGATCAGCACAAAGCAGAACAATTTTTTCAGTTTGCTCAATTTTTTGAAGAAGTGACCTATGGGGAACGCACCGTAATGAAAGAAGAATATTTGCAGTTTCATCTTCAAGTATGGAAGGTCCTTGGCGATAGGAGGGAGGAGAATATATGATGAAATCTCTTTCCAAACTTCGGGCATGGGTAGGGTTGACCATCCTGCTTAGTTTATTTTCGGTTTTCAGTTATTTAGGTTCTTCACCAAGGCCGCAGAGTTATCCTGACTATGTTACCGAGTCACCTGCACCAACGGGTGTAAAGGCATTTTATACATATGTAAATAAGGAAAAGGAAGGGAAGATTTGGAGGCACTCACCAGATTTACTGTCAGATACATCAGACCACGAATTGCTGATTATGGTCGAACCTTCTATTACCATTGAAAAAGAAGAGATGCAGGCTTATATCCATTATATGAAAGCTGGGAACACCATCTTATTGTTGCAAAGCAATCCTCAAGGTATGTTTGATATCAAAACGAGTGGCACGGACGGAAAAGAATCGTTCAAGGTTTATACCGAAAACCGGACATCCTATCGTGCACAAATTCAATCAAACATCCGTTTGCGCCCTAAAAACGGAGATAGGATATTATTATCTGACAAGGCTGGTCCGATTGCGGTTGAACAATCATTTGGGAAGGGGCATTTATTGGTAGCCATCGCTCCTGAGTGGATGACCAATGGCAGCCTCTTGGAGAAGAATCATTTACCGCTTCTTCTATATTTACTAAATCAAGAAAAAACAAACACCATCCTGTTTGATGAATACATTCATGACGGAGAGAATGCAGCTTCGGTTTGGGAAGTGTACCCAATGTGGTTTTTACTTCTTGTGTTTCAGGCGATCCTATTAATGATTCTCTGGCTTTGGATGAAGGGAAAGCGTTTTGGACCTATTTTTGTCCCACGGGAAGAGTCGGTTCGATTCAGCGATGAGGGAGTGAAGGCACTAGCTGCCTGGTACCTACGTGGTAGACGATATCATGATTCCATCATCATCCAAGCAGATTATGTCAAGCTGCTTCTTCAAGAACGATGGCAGATGCCATATCACAGAGAATGGCAGGATCTGTCTAGCTATTTTGAGAGAAAGTGGACTCGGTTGAACGCTAGTGAAATTAGCACTTTTTTATCTGGATTGGTTAACATCCTTGAAAAAGATACCATCTCAAAACAGGAATACCTATTATGGTCGAAAAAGCTCGAGCAATTAAGGAGAGAGGTTGAAGAATGAAATCAGAATTAACATCCTTTTTGGACAAATATGAAGAGCGTATTTTAGGGCAGAGCCTAAATCTTAAACTATTAATATCTGCTATTTTAGCTGGGGGGCATGTCCTCTTAGAAGGTGTGCCTGGTACTGGTAAAACACAGATGGTACGTACACTTGCAAATCTCTTAGGAGGAACCTTCAACCGGATTCAATTTACACCCGACTTATTGCCAAGTGATATCACTGGAAGCACAATTTACAATATGAAGGAGAGTACCTTTCAAACGCTAAAGGGGCCGATTTTTACAAATATCCTGTTAGCAGATGAAATTAACCGGACCCCTGCAAAGACACAGGCTGCCCTGTTAGAAGCAATGGAAGAAAAACAGGTGACTATCCAGGGTGAAACCTATCCATTGCCTGAGGTGTTTTTTGTGGTTGCTACCCAAAATCCGATTGAATTCGAAGGGACATACCCACTGCCAGAAGCACAGCAGGACCGTTTCCTCTTTAAGCTTAGAATTGAATTTCCAAGTTTTGAGGAAGAGAAAAATGTCTTAAAACAAGTCCTTGAAAATAACTTTGAAGAAAATCTTGTTTCAGCCATCTTAGATATGGACGAGTTTTTAACCATTAGAAGAAAAATTGAAAAAGTCACGATAAGCGAGAATGTATTAGATTACATGATGAAAATTGTCAGGAAAACACGTGAAGCAGAAGGGATCCGGTACGGGGCTAGTACGAGAGCTGGAATTTCGATTGGCAAGGCAGCGCAAGCGTGGGCCTATCTTTCAGGCAGGGATTACGTAACTCCTGACGATATTAAAATGGTCGCTAAACCAGCCTTACGACATCGTATTCAGTTATCGCCGCATGTAGAATTGGAGGGAGCGACTGTTGACCAAATTATTGAAGAGTTGGTGGGCTCGGTTCCTGTTCCAAGATAAAGGGGTTTTACCAACCAAACGATTATTACTGGTTTATCTTTTGCTCTCCGTTGTTTTATGGATTAGTACGTTATGGAAAATCTCATGGGTTTTGGTATTTAGCGCGAATCTTATTTTATTATTGGTAAGTCTTCTGGACTTGTTTTTTTCACCCTCTAAAAAACATTTCTCCTTTCAACGAACGATTACAGCGGAATTGGAAAGAGGCATTCCTTACCCGGTAACGATCGAGGTTCAAAATACCTCTTCCTTTCCTTTTTTATATCAAATGGTGGATGACTTGCCACAGTCCTTTAAAAGACCGTTTCCAATCAGAGGGTCGATACCAAAGCAGGCTGTCGTCAAAATTTCCTATCAAACCACTGCGATGGTACGAGGAAAGTACGCAATGAATAAGGTTTATTTTCGCTATACGGGTTTGCTGGGATTGTGGGAAAAGCAAGTGTCCGTCGAATTACGGGATGATGTGAAAGTCATTCCGGATTTAACCGAAACCAAACAGTATTTAGAAAACGCACAGAAATATTTGGTGTACGAAGGGTTTAAGATTCGCAGGCAACGGAGCGGGGTCGGTGAATTTTCTAAGATTAGGAACTATGTAGTTGGAGATGATCCTCGTAAAATAAACTGGCGTCAAACAGCCAAGCTCCACGAAGTGATGACGAATGAATATGAACCGGAGCACGGAAAGTATATTACCATTTTAATTGATTGTGGAAGAATGATGGGGGCAGAACTGGCGGAGGGGAATCGCTTAGAAAAAGCGTTAGAAGCAGCCCTGACTGTGACTGCCGCCGCCCTCCAAAAGGGAGATTATGTTTCTGTTCTCGCCTTCTCAAAAGATATAAAAGTCTTTGTACCGACTGCCAAAGGAATGGCGCACCTTCAGACCATTCTACAAGCTATTTATTCATTAAAAGTGGATGCAGCTGAGTCTAATTACGCTGCTGTGTTGCAATACCTTGAAATAGTCCAAAAGAAACGAAGTCTGTTGTTATTATTTAGTGATGTGCGCACCTTTCTTCATGAGGAGAGTGCGCTTATCCTATTAAAACGGCTTAGACAACGACATTTATTTTTAATGATAGGGATTGAAGATCAGACGCTTTTAAAAAGAGTAAATGAGGAGCCGCATACGGTCCAAGCAGCGATGAGGAAAAGCATTGCCGAGCATCAACTTCTATTTAAGAAAAGGGAAAAGAACAAATGGGAAAAACAAGGCCTCGTCATGATTGAGGCCCGCGAGGAGAAATTGGCAATTACCGCTGTTTCTCATTATATTGACATTATGAATCAAAATCTTTTATAGCAATGCCTGAGTTTTAACTTCCCAATCACTACATAAAGGATAAGCCCGATCACGGTTAAGAAAGCAACGATGTACTTTGCTTCTAATGAAATAGCTGCCGGAGTGATGAAGCCTTCAATGATCCCGGCAATGACAAACAACGGGATGGTTCCAAGTAAAAGTTGAACGGATCTTTTTGCATGCTGCTTTAATTGGAAACTTCGAGAATATGGTCCCGGCACAAACAGTTTATAGCCCATAAGAAGACCAGCCCCGCCAGCAATAAAAATGGCTGTCAGTTCAATCATTCCATGTGGAACGATATACGCCCAAAAATCATACGATTTTCCGTGATGCCAAAACAGGGCCGCGAGCGCTCCAATAATGATGCCATTGTAGACCATTAAATAGACTGTAACTAGTCCAAAGGTGATCCCTCCAGCAAATGCGAAGATGGCAACTTTGATATTATTTGTCATGATGCTAGCCGACATGAGGGAGGAGTCCACGGCTCCATGGCCCTTCCCGAGTTGGTCTGGGTCAACCCCTTTGGCAATTTCTGCCGGGAGAATAGAATAGATATGCAATGGATCATTCATGACTGATAGGAAACTCCCTAGTCCTCCGATCAGAAATAGAATCATTGCCACCCAAACAAACTTCCATTGCTCTAACAATAGCCCAATAAATGTATGACTAAAAAAATGACGGATTTGTTTGAAACTTGATACTTGGTCTTTGTACAAAAGATTATGTGATTTTGCGACAAGTCCGTTCAAATAGTGAGTGACTTCATCTTGGGGGAAATAGGTTTGACTGTATGAGAGATTCTGGGCTGCTTTTTGATAGAGTCGATGGTATTGCGTGATACGATCACCTGTAATCGAACTTCTACGCCTCATGGTTTTGATTAACTGTTCCAGCTGTTTCCATTCTTCTCGATGCATTTTGACAAATTGTTTAACATTCATTCTGACACCTACTTTAGTGGGCTTGGCATAATAAGTCTTTATTCTCCTTATTATAGTAATATTGTAGAAAAATAGAAATAGAAATCATCAATATGTGACGGGGGAAGCTTATGCATGAAGATCATTTAGATATAAAAACACCAGAATTCGTTTCGATTCAATTTCAAATCGCTGGTTTAGGCAGCCGATCAGCCGCTTTTATCATTGATCAGTTGCTCTTAATGGCCTTTAACATTGTGACTGTGATTCTGCTTTTTTTCGTCCTGGACGGAATGTCGAAAATGGAATTTATTATGATTGAGAATTCACTCCCTATCGCCATAACGATTATTGGATTGTTTGTCGTTAATGGGGGCTACTTTTTTGCGTTTGAATTTTTCTCGGGGGGAAGAACGCTAGGGAAGAAGTTAATGGGAATCCGAGTCATTCAGGAGAATGGTCATAGCATCACATTGCTTTCTAGCTTTATTCGAAATCTAATGCGAATCATTGATTCCTTGCCGACAGCATACTTTCTCGGGATTATCATGATCTTTTTTCATTCGAAACACAAACGGCTTGGCGATCTTGTTGCAGGAACGATTGTCGTCCATGAGCGCAAAGCAAAACGGAAAAAGAAATCCCCAATCGAAGCAGAAATGAATAATAGAGGTCTTCACATTGATGATCTTACGATTGATCAATGGACGCTGAAATCCTTAGGAAAAAAGGAATGGAAACTCGTCAGTACATATGTTAGTCGTTTTCTGCAAATCCCGTTAGCCGAAAGAAATCAACTTACAGAACAAATCGCCGAGTTACTATTTCCGAAAATTGGACTAGACCCAGCAGGGAAAACGACAACAGAATTAGAAAACACCCTTCTTGTCCTTTATTTAGTCCTTTGTGAGGAATGGGAGTTTGAACTGTAAGGAATAATGAATAGGTGACAGCTGTGGTATAGTAAATTGGATTGAACAAATACGATAGAGGTGTATAAACATGAGTAAAGAGGTAATAGGAAATGCTGCTGGTGATGATTTAAAGAGGAACACCCCAGTTTCTTTAAAAGTGAATGGTAAAATCATTGCTACGAAAGCAATCAATATAAATACAAAGTTATTAGTACCATTAAAAGAAGTATTTGAAAGCAGCGGGGCATATGTAAACATAAACGAAACGAACACACATGCAACAGTTAGGACTAACAATTTTTCATTCGAAGTGATTGTTGGTGAAACTCAGGTTATTATGAACGACCAAGATTCTA
>NZ_JBALOS010000147.1:0-193 GCF_036962765.1 Neobacillus drentensis | reverse complement strand
TTTAACTGTTTTAAAAGCTAAATTGGGCAGGGAGGCAGAGGCTGGAATTGTGACGATCGAGACGCTGCCGGAAAATGAGTTAAAAGTAAGTTCACCTGCATTTGATGCTTGGGGAAATATCCCCCTCAATTTTGTCCAGCATAGTGTTGGCGGTGAAAATATTAGCATGCCAATAAAGTGGGCAGGTGCACCT
>NZ_JBALOS010000146.1:0-30422 GCF_036962765.1 Neobacillus drentensis | reverse complement strand
GTGTTAAAGTTGCCAGTTGATTTCCGCTCCAATCCACTTGGTTACATAATCAATATTGATCTTTTACACAGCCTTGAGGTAATAAACAAAGTTAATCCGAGTTTCTTCTATATATAAAGAATAATAATAATTATATATATTCAGTCCGCTGCAGCTGGCGCAATCCAAAATAATGTATCTCCTATTTGATTTAGGATATTTCTGGAGATTGATAATAACTGTTGAAAAAGAGTAAATCAGCCGCTATAATAGGAAAAGTGTTCGAAACAGAAACATAAAGAAAAAACTTCACAATAGGTGTTGCGTTTGCTTTATGTTTTATGTATAATAGACAATGTTGGTCTTTGACTGCGATGATGTGAAAGGTTGCTGACACACCCGGCCGCTTTGCCATGGCGAGTGTGTGAGGGAAATTTTCACTGAGAATGTCTATTTAGAAAATAGGCGAATAAAGGAGGGAAAATAATGGCAAAACAAAAAATTCGTATCCGTTTAAAAGCGTATGATCACAGAATCCTTGATCAATCTGCAGAAAAAATCGTTGAAACAGCAAAACGTTCTGGTGCGGCTGTATCTGGTCCAATTCCGCTACCGACTGAAAAAACTATTTATACGATTCTTCGTGCGGTCCATAAGTACAAAGATTCACGTGAGCAATTCGAACAACGGACACATAAGCGTCTAATCGACATCGTTAACCCAACTCCACAAACAGTTGATGCGTTAATGCGTTTAGATTTACCATCTGGTGTTGATATTGAAATTAAACTTTAATCAAAATAAATAATAAATAATTTAGGAGGTGTGACTAATGACCAAAGGAATCTTAGGAAGAAAGATTGGTATGACTCAAGTATTTGCTAGTAACGGTAACTTAATTCCTGTAACTGTAGTTGAGGTAGCTCCAAACGTAGTTCTTCAAAAGAAATCTGTTGAAACTGACGGTTATGTTTCAGTTCAAGTTGGTTTTGAAGACAAACGTGAAAAGTTAGCTAACAAACCAGAAAAAGGCCATGTTGCTAAAGCTAATACTGCTCCTAAGCGCTTCGTTCGCGAATTCCGCGGAGATGACTTAGCAAGCTATGAAGTTGGTCAAGAAGTCAAAGTTGATATTTTCGCTGCTGGAGATATCGTAGATGTAACAGGAATCTCAAAGGGTAAAGGTTTCCAAGGTGTTATCAAACGCCACGGACAATCACGCGGCCCAATGGCTCACGGTTCTCGTTATCACCGTCGACCAGGTTCAATGGGACCTGTTGCTCCAAACCGCGTTTTCAAAGGTAAATTATTACCAGGACGTATGGGTGGAGAACAAATCACTGTACAAAACCTTGAAATCGTTAAGGTTGATACAGAGCGTAACTTACTTTTAATCAAAGGTAATGTACCAGGCCCTAAAAAAGCTTTATTAAAAATTAAAGGTGCAATTAAAGCATAGTCACCCTTTAAGAAAGGAGGAACAAAAGAATGCCTAAAGTAGCATTATTAAACCAAGCTGGATCACAAGTTGGCGATATCGAACTTAATGATTCTGTATTTGGTATTGAGCCTAACCAACACGTATTATTTGAAGCAATCATTATGCAAAGAGCTTCATTACGTCAAGGTACTCATAAAACTAAAATTCGTTCTGAAGTACGCGGCGGTGGTCGTAAGCCATGGCGTCAAAAAGGAACTGGACGTGCTCGTCAAGGGTCAATCCGTTCTCCACAATGGCGCGGAGGTGGTACTGTATTTGGTCCAACACCACGCAGCTATAGCTATAAATTACCAAAGAAGGTTCGTCGTTTAGCAATTAAATCTGCACTTTCTTCTAAAGTATTAGAAGAGAACATCTTAGTGTTAGATCTTTTAACTTTCGATGCTCCGAAAACAAAAGAATTCAAGACTGTTTTAAATGGTCTATCTGTTGATAAAAAAGCGTTAATCGTTACTGCAGATCTTGAAGAAAACGTAGCGTTATCTGCTCGCAATATTCCTGGAGTTACAGTAGTAACTGCTGACGGAATTAACGTATTAGATGTTGTTAATCATGATAAATTGATCATGACTAAAGCAGCGGTTGAAAAAGTAGAGGAGGTGCTTGCATAATGGATGCACGCGATATCATTAAGCGCCCCGTTATCACTGAACGTTCAACTGACCTAATGGCTGAGAAAAAATATACTTTTGAAGTAGATGTTAAAGCTAACAAAACTCAAGTTAAAGATGCTATCGAAGAAATCTTTAGCGTTGATGTTGAAAAAGTAAACATCATGAACTACAAAGGTAAATTCAAGCGCATGGGAAAATTCGGTGGTTACACAAACAAACGTCGTAAAGCAATTGTAAAATTAACTGCTGATAGCAAAGAAATCGAATTCTTTGAAGCATAAGAACCTATCAAGAAGAGGAGGGAAATAAAATGGCGATTAAAAAGTACAAACCTACCTCCAATGGTCGTCGCGGAATGACTACTTCTGATTTCGCAGAAATCACAACTAGCACTCCAGAAAAATCTCTATTAGCACCTGTAAAGAGAAAAGGCGGCCGTAATAACCAAGGTAAGTTAACTGTTCGTCATCAAGGTGGCGGTCATAAACGTCAATACCGTTTAATTGACTTTAAACGTAACAAAGATGGCATACCTGGACGCGTTGCTACGATCGAATACGATCCAAACCGTTCTGCAAATATAGCGTTAATCAACTACGCGGATGGAGAAAAGCGTTATATCTTAGCTCCTAAAAACCTAGTAGTTGGATTGGAAGTAATGTCTGGCCCTGAGGCTGATATTAAAGTGGGTAACGCACTTCCACTAACAAACATTCCTGTTGGTACAGTAGTACACAACATCGAGTTAAAACCAGGAAAAGGCGGCCAGTTAGTTCGTTCTGCTGGAACAAGCGCACAAGTACTTGGTAAAGAAGGAAAATACGTACTAGTACGTTTAAATTCTGGTGAAGTTCGTATGATTCTTGCTGAATGCCGTGCAACAATCGGTCAAGTAGGTAACGAACAACACGAATTAATTAACATTGGTAAAGCAGGACGTAATCGTTGGTTAGGCAAGCGCCCAACTGTACGTGGATCTGTTATGAACCCT
The DNA here is from genome assembly GCF_036962765.1 of Neobacillus drentensis. Classification (GTDB taxonomy): domain Bacteria; phylum Bacillota; class Bacilli; order Bacillales; family Cytobacillaceae; genus Neobacillus; species Neobacillus drentensis_C. The sequence continues at coordinate 27,337 of NZ_JBALOS010000146.1, read as the reverse complement.
AACGATCACCCACACGGTGGTGGTGAAGGACGTTCGCCAATCGGACGTAAATCACCTATGTCTCCATGGGGTAAACCAACTCTTGGATTCAAAACTCGTAAGAAGAAGAACAAATCAGATAAATTCATCGTACGTCGTCGTAAAAAATAACGTGATTCTCCTACGGTTCAAAGAAAGAACCGTAGAACAGTCACGAAGGGAGGTTCCTTCATGGGTCGCAGCTTAAAAAAAGGACCATTTGTTGATGATCATTTAATGGTTAAGGTAGAAAAGTTGAACGAGACTGAAAGCAAACAAGTTATTAAAACTTGGTCACGCCGTTCTACAATCTTCCCACAATTTATTGGCCACACTATCGCTGTATATGATGGTCGCAAACACGTGCCTGTATATGTTACTGAAGACATGGTAGGACACAAGCTTGGAGAATTCGCTCCAACTCGTGCTTACAAGGGCCATGGTAATGATGACAAGAAAACAAGACGTTAAGAGAGGAGGGCATCCAAATGCAAGCTAAAGCTGTTGCAAGAACAGTTCGTATTGCTCCTCGTAAAGCACGTTTAGTCGTAGATTTAATTCGAGGAAAGCAAATTGGTGAAGCTGTGGCGATTTTAAATCTCACACCTAAGGCTGCTTCTCCAATCGTGGAAAAAGTATTAAAATCAGCTATGGCAAACGCTGAGCACAACTATGAGATGGACGTTAACAACCTAGTTGTTGCACAAGCATTTGTTGACGAAGGACCAACGTTGAAACGTTTCCGTCCTCGCGCAATGGGCCGTGCAAGCCAGATCTTAAAGCGCACTAGCCACATCACAATCGTATTATCAGAAAAGAAGGAGGGATAAGCTGTGGGTCAAAAAGTAAATCCTGTCGGTTTGCGTATTGGAATCATCCGTGATTGGGAATCTAAATGGTACGCAGGCAAAGACTTCGCTACTCTTTTACACGAAGACCTTAAAATTCGTGAATACATCACGAAGCGTTTAAAAGATGCTTCTGTTTCTAAAGTAGAAATCGAACGTGCTGCAAACCGTGTAAACGTAACAGTGCATACAGCTAAGCCTGGTATGGTTATTGGTAAAGGCGGTACTGAAGTCGAAGCACTTCGTAAAGCATTAAATCAATTAACTGGCAAACGTGTTCACATCAATATCCTTGAAATCAAGAGAGCTGACGTTGATGCGAAACTTGTTGCTGAAAATATTGCTCGTCAATTAGAAAACCGTGTATCTTTCCGTCGTGCACAAAAGCAAGCTATTCAACGTGCTATGCGCGCTGGTTCAAAAGGTATCAAAACTCAAGTATCTGGTCGTCTTGGCGGTGCAGATATCGCTCGTGCTGAACATTACAGCGAAGGAACTGTTCCACTTCATACACTTCGCGCTGATATCGACTATGCTACTGCTGAAGCCGATACTACTTATGGTAAGCTAGGCGTAAAAGTATGGATCTATAAGGGAGAAGTCCTTCCTACTAAGAAGAAAACCGTGGAAGGAGGCAAATAATATGTTATTGCCAAAACGCGTAAAATATCGCCGTCAACACCGTGGTAACATGCGTGGTAACGCAAAAGGCGGTACAGAAGTGACATTCGGTGAATTCGGCCTACAAGCTCTTGAAGCATCATGGATTACGAATCGCCAAATCGAAGCAGCACGTATTGCGATGACACGTTACATGAAACGTGGCGGTAAAGTTTGGATTAAAATTTTCCCTCACAAGCCTTACACTGCTAAACCTCTAGAAGTACGGATGGGTTCCGGTAAAGGGGCACCAGAAGGTTGGGTAGCTGTTGTTAAGCCTGGAAAAATCATGTTCGAAATCGCAGGCGTTTCTGAAGAGATCGCTCGTGAAGCACTTCGACTTGCAATGCACAAACTTCCTGTAAAGTGTAAGTTTGTAAAACGAGAAGAAATTGGTGGTGAATCAAATGAAAGCTAATGAACTTCGTGACCTTACCACTGCTGAAATTGAACAAAAAGTAAAATCTTTAAAAGAAGAACTTTTCAACCTTCGCTTTCAATTGGCGACAGGACAACTTGAAAACACAGCTCGCATTCGTGAAGTACGTAAAGCGATCGCTCGTATGAAAACAGTTGTTCGTGAAAGAGAAATCAGCGTTAACAAGTGATTATTGAAGGGAGGTTCACACAATGAGTGAACGTAACCAACGTAAAGTTTACACAGGACGCGTTGTTTCTGACAAGATGGACAAAACAGTTACAGTACTTGTTGAAACACACAAAAAGCATTCTTTATATGGTAAACGCGTTAAGTATTCTAAAAAGTATAAAGCTCATGATGAGCAAAACGAAGCAAAAATTGGCGATGTAGTTCGTATCATGGAAACTCGTCCGCTTTCAGCTACTAAGCGTTTCCGTTTAGTTGAAGTTGTAGAAAAAGCAGTTATTATTTAATTGTTCGGATTAAGCTTCATTCCGAAGGGAGGTTACACACATGATTCAACAAGAATCACGTTTAAAAGTTGCTGACAACTCTGGTGCTCGTGAGGTACTTACGATTAAAGTTCTTGGTGGTTCAGGTCGCAAGTTTGCTGGTATTGGTGATGTTATCGTCTGCACAGTAAAACAAGCAACACCAGGTGGCGTTGTCAAAAAAGGTGACGTAGTTAAAGCAGTTATTGTTCGTACAAAGAGCGGTGCGCGTCGTCCAGACGGTTCTTACATTCGTTTTGATGAAAACGCATGTGTAATTATCAAAGATGATAAGAGCCCACGCGGAACTCGTATCTTCGGACCTGTTGCCCGCGAACTTCGCGACAACAACTTTATGAAAATCGTTTCTCTAGCTCCAGAAGTATTATAATTTTAAAATCAATTGCCTTTAAGGAGGTGCGCACAGATGCATGTAAAAAAAGGTGATAAAGTAAAAGTCATCTCTGGCAAGGATAAAGGCAAAACAGGTGTGATCCTAGCTGCTTATCCTAAAGATAGCCGTGTACTAGTTGAAGGTATTAACATTGTGAAAAAACACGCTAAACCTTCTCAAGTGAATCCACAAGGCGGAATTATCAGCTTTGAGGCTCCTATTCATGTATCAAACGTTATGCCTATCGACCCTAAAACCGGTAACCCAACTCGTGTAGGTTCCACAACGGTTGATGGCAAGAAAGTACGCGTAGCAAAATCCGGTGAAGTTTTAGATAAATAGTTTAAAATTAAGAAGGGAGGTACAATAAGTGAACCGCCTAAAAGAAAAATTTGTAAAAGAAGTTACACCTGCTCTTATGAGCAAGTTCAACTATAAATCAATTATGGAAGTTCCTAAACTTGAGAAAATCGTCGTGAATATGGGCGTTGGTGACGCAGTTGCAAACGCAAAAGCACTCGATAACGCAGTTGAAGAACTTGCAACAATCACAGGTCAAAAACCTGTCGTTACACGTGCGAAAAAATCTATCGCTGGCTTCCGTCTTCGTGAAGGTATGCCGATCGGTGCTAAGGTTACTCTTCGCGGTGAACGCATGTACGAATTCTTGGATAAATTAGTTTCCGTTTCATTACCTCGTGTACGTGACTTCCGTGGTATCTCTAAAAAGGCTTTCGACGGTCGCGGTAACTACACTTTAGGTATCAAAGAACAATTAATCTTCCCTGAAATTGATTACGATAAAGTAAGCAAAGTTCGTGGTATGGACATCGTTATCGTAACGACTGCAAAAACTGATGAAGAATCTCGTGAACTTTTAACTCAATTTGGAATGCCATTCCAAAAGTAATCCTTAAATAAGGGAGGCGAAAACGTGGCTAAAAAGTCAATGATTGCGAAACAACAACGCACGCCTAAATTCAAAGTACAAGAGTATACACGCTGCGAACGTTGTGGTCGTCCACACTCTGTATATCGTAAATTTAAGCTTTGCCGTATTTGTTTCCGTGAATTAGCATACAAAGGACAAATTCCTGGTGTCAAAAAAGCTAGCTGGTAAAACCCAAGTCTGGGAAGGAGGTAAAAATAATGGTCATGACAGATCCAATTGCTGATATGCTTACTCGCATTCGTAATGCGAACATGGTGCGTCACGAAAAGTTAGAAGTGCCTGCTTCTAATATGAAAAAAGAAATCGCTGAAATTTTAAAGCGCGAAGGTTTCGTACGTGACGTCGAATTTATTGAAGACAACAAACAAGGTATTATCCGTATCTTCTTAAAATACGGTGCTAGTAACGAACGTGTTATTACTGGTCTTAAGCGCATAAGCAAGCCTGGACTTAGAGTTTACGCAAAATCAACTGAGGTACCACGCGTTCTTAACGGTCTTGGTATCGCATTAGTATCAACATCACAAGGTGTTATTACAGATAAAGAAGCTCGTGCAAAACAAATCGGCGGAGAAGTTTTAGCTTACGTTTGGTAATTGAGCTTTTGAATGAATGGAGGTGCACTAAATGTCTCGCGTAGGAAAAAAACCTATTGTTATTCCAGCAGGAGTAACAGTTACTTTAAATAACAACACTGTTACAGTAAAAGGACCTAAAGGTGAACTTACTCGTACATTCCACTCTGATATCACTATCAACGTGGAAGAAAACCAAGTATCAATCACTCGTCCTTCTGATGTGAAAGAACACCGCGCATTACATGGAACAACTCGTGCCGTGCTTGCGAACATGGTTGAAGGTGTATCTACAGGCTTCACTAGAGGCCTAGAGTTAATCGGGGTTGGATACCGTGCTCAAAAGCAAGGTAACAAACTTGTATTAAACGTAGGATACTCTCATCCAGTTGAGATCGAAGCTGAAGAGGGACTTGAAATCGAAGTTCCTGCAAATACAAAAATCCTTATCAAAGGTACTGACAAAGAACGTGTTGGTGCATTAGCAGCGAATATTCGCGGAGTTCGTCCTCCAGAGCCGTATAAAGGCAAAGGAATTCGTTACGAAGGTGAATTTGTTCGTCGTAAAGAAGGTAAAACTGGTAAGTAATGCCGCATAGGTAAACGAAAGGAGTGACGTAAATGATTACGAAGCTTGATAAAAACGCTACTCGCAAGAAAAGACATGCTCGTGTTCGTGCGAAACTTAGCGGAACTTCAGCTCGTCCACGTCTAAATGTGTTTCGTTCTAACAAACATATTTATGCTCAAATAATTGATGACATTAACGGAGTAACTTTAGCAAGTGCTTCTACTTTAGATAAAGACTTTGTTTTAGATTCTACAAATAACGTTGAAGCTGCACAAAAGGTCGGAGAATTAGTCGCTAAACGTGCGGTAGAAAAAGGTATCACTTCTATTGTCTTTGACCGTGGCGGATACCTATACCATGGACGTATTCAAGCATTAGCTGATGCTGCCCGTGAAAACGGCTTACAATTCTAAAAGACAAAGGAGGGACACAAAAAGATGCGTCGTATTGATCCAAACAAACTTGAACTAGAAGAACGCGTAGTCACGGTTAACCGTGTTGCGAAAGTTGTTAAAGGTGGACGTCGTTTCCGCTTCACAGCCCTTGTTGTTGTAGGCGATAAAAACGGTCACGTTGGTTTCGGTACTGGTAAAGCTCAAGAAGTACCTGATGCTATTCGTAAAGCCATCGAAGATGCAAAGAAAAACTTAGTGGAAGTACCAATGGTCGGAACTACTATTCCTCACCAAGTAATTGGACGTTTTGGTGCTGGTGAAATCCTTCTAAAACCTGCTTCTGAAGGTACAGGAGTTATCGCTGGCGGCCCAGTTCGTGCCGTGCTAGAATTAGGCGGTGTTGCTGATATCCTTTCTAAATCATTAGGAACTAACACTCCTATTAACATGGTACGTGCTACAATTGACGGTTTAAAACAATTAAAGCGTGCTGAAGACGTAGCTAAACTACGTGGAAAATCAGTAGAAGAACTGTTAGGATACGGGGGGAAATAAAATGGCGAATAAACTATCAGTTACCCTCACTCGCAGCTTGATTGGCCGTCCAGGCGATCAACGCGAAACAGTTAAGGCTCTTGGATTACGCAAATTAAATCAAACAGTTGAGCACCCAGATAACGCTGCTATTCGCGGTATGATTAACAAAGTTGCTCACCTTGTTACAGTAAAAGAACAATAATTGATTGTTTTCTTTCATAAGGAGGTGCCAATATGAAACTTCATGAATTAAAACCTGCTGAAGGTTCTCGTAAAGAGCGCAAGCGTTTAGGCCGTGGTATCGGATCTGGTCAAGGTAAAACTGCTGGTAAAGGTCACAAAGGTCAAAACGCTCGTTCAGGCGGCGGTGTACGTTTAGGTTTTGAAGGTGGTCAAACACCTTTATATCGTCGTTTACCTAAACGCGGATTTACAAATGTTAGCCGTAAGGAATATGCAATTGTAAATCTTGATGCATTAAATCGCTTTGTTGAAGGTACAGAAGTTACTCCAGAACTTCTTATCGAAACAGGTGTTGTAAGCAACGAAAAAGCAGGAATCAAGATTCTTGCTAAAGGGACACTAGAGAAAAAGTTGACTGTTAAAGCTCACAAATTCTCCTCTGCTGCTAAGGAAGCGATCGAAGCTGCTGGTGGAAACACTGAGGTGATCTAATGTTCCAGACAATCTCCAATTTTATGCGCGTGGGTGAGATAAGACGTAAGATCATATTCACCCTTTTAATGTTAGTCGTATTTCGTTTAGGTACATTTATCCCAGTACCCAATGTAAATGCTGATGTTCTTGCAAATCAAGATAAACTAAGTGTATTCGGTATTTTAAATACTTTTGGCGGTGGAGCATTAAAACAATTCTCCATCTTTGCAATGGGTATCATGCCGTACATTACTGCATCGATTATTATCCAACTCTTACAAATGGATGTCGTGCCTAAATTTACAGAATGGTCTAAGCAAGGTGAATCGGGGCGTCGTAAGATCGCCCAAATTACTCGTTATTTTACAATCATCCTTGGATTTATCCAGGCTTTGGGTATGTCCTATGGTTTTAATAACTTAGCAAACGGCCAGTTGATTGAAAATCCTGGAATTGGCACTTATCTTTTGATTGCGGTTGTCTTAACCGCTGGTACTTCTTTTTTAATGTGGTTAGGTGAGCAGATTACTGAAAAAGGTGTTGGTAATGGAATTTCTATTATCATCTTCGCCGGTATCGTAGCGGGAATGCCATCCACTATTAATCAAATTTATGTACAGCAGTTTGAGAATGCAGGGGAAGCATTATTCTTACGTATTGTTACTGTAATTCTAATCGTACTTGCTATTATTGCTATCGTGGTTGGGGTTATCTTTATCCAACAAGCAAATCGTAAGATACCTATTCAATATGCAAAACGCGTAGTTGCAGGACGTAATCCAGTTGGAGGACAATCCACTCACATGCCATTAAAAGTTAATGCTGCGGGTGTAATTCCTGTAATCTTTGCTGTGTCTTTTATTGTAACGCCAAGAACCGTTGCTTCGTTCTTCCCAACGAATGATGTAACACTTTGGATTACGAAAGTATTTGACTATACTCATCCGATCGGGATGACGTTATATGCTGCACTAATTATCGCGTTTACTTATTTCTATGCATTTATTCAAGTTAACCCTGAACAAGCAGCGGAGAACTTGCAAAAGCAAAGCGGCTATATTCCTGGTATTCGTCCAGGAAAAAGTACGCAAGAATACTTAACGCGTGTCTTATACCGTTTAACTTTCGTTGGTGCAATCTTCCTTACAGTGATTGCGGTATTGCCAATGCTATTTATTAAAATAGCTAATCTTCCGCAATCAGCTCAAATTGGTGGAACAAGCTTGTTAATCGTTGTCGGTGTTGCACTAGATACGATGAAACAACTTGAAGCGCAATTAGTTAAACGTCATTATAAAGGTTTTATAAAGTAAAGGTTTTAGGGGCCACTGCTCCCTAAAACCCATTTAAAGCACGAGGGGGGAACACGTGTGAATTTAGTATTAATGGGGCTTCCAGGTGCTGGTAAAGGTACGCAGGCTGAAAGAATCGTCGAGCAATACGGCATCCCTCATATCTCTACTGGAGATATGTTCCGTGCAGCGATGAAAGAAGGAACAGAACTAGGTTTACAAGCGAAATCATTCATGGATCAAGGCGATCTTGTTCCTGATGAAGTAACAATCGGCATTGTTCGTGAACGATTAAGCAAGGATGATTGTCAAAAAGGGTTTCTTTTAGATGGCTTCCCTAGAACTGTACCTCAAGCAGAAGCGTTGGAAAATCTATTAGTTGATTTAGATAAAAAAATCGACTATGTCATTAACATTACTGTTGATAAAGAAATATTAATGGAACGTTTGACTGGACGTCGAATCTGTAAAGAATGTGGTTCTACCTATCATTTAGTATTTAATCCTCCAAAACAAGAGGGTGTATGCGATCGCTGCGGCGGTGAGTTATACCAAAGAGCTGATGATAATGCAGAAACCGTTCAAAATCGTTTAGACGTAAATATCAAACAACAAGAACCATTATTAAATTTTTATGAAAACAAAGGTTATCTTCGTACGCTTGATGGTCAGCAGGATATTAACAAGGTCTTCACTGATATCGAGCAATTACTTGGGGACTTACATTAATGACCATAAGTAAAACTGTACGAACGACTCTCGACCATCTCTTCACTAAGATTCAAAAGTATGTGAAAGCAAATCGCTTTTCTATTGTACGGAGTATGTAGAACCGAGAGTTGGGCAAGACTTACATGTGGAATTAATTATTCCTAAATATGTAGAATTTACTTGCGGACAGAAGAACAACAATATGTTACTATTATAAGGTTGCTATTTGTGTACGAATATGAAGAGTTGTATTTTATTTCATTCAAACTTTTTGAATTGAGAAGGGAGACGAGATCGATGGCCAAAGATGATGTAATTGAAATTGAAGGTAAAGTCATTGAAACATTGCCAAATGCAATGTTTAAGGTAGAATTAGAAAACGGTCATACCGTGCTAGCGCATGTTTCTGGTAAAATACGAATGCATTTCATTCGGATCCTTCCGGGTGACAAAGTGACTGTTGAGCTTTCTCCATATGACTTAACACGCGGAAGAATTACTTACCGCTTTAAATAATGCTTGCACTCCGTACTACTAAGGAGGTTAGGATAATAATGAAAGTAAGACCATCTGTTAAACCGATCTGCGAAAAATGTAAAGTTATCCGTAGACGCGGAAAAGTTATGGTTATCTGTGAAAACCCTAAACATAAACAAAAACAAGGTTAATTTTGAAGGAGGTGCGCTTTAATATGGCACGTATTGCTGGTGTAGATATTCCACGTGAAAAACGTGTAGTTATCTCTTTAACTTACATTTATGGAATTGGTAAAAATACTGCACAAAAAGTATTAGCAGAAGCTGGTGTTTCTGAAGATACACGTGTACGTGATTTAACAGAAGACGAATTAAACAAAATCCGTGACATCATCGACAAATTAAAAGTTGAAGGTGACCTTCGCCGTGAAATTTCTCTTAACATTAAGCGTTTAATGGAAATCGGCTGCTACCGCGGATTACGTCATCGTCGTGGTTTACCAGTTCGTGGACAAAATACGAAAAACAACGCTCGTACTCGCAAAGGTCCTCGTAAGACTGTAGCGAACAAGAAGAAGTAATCGGTAAAGGAGGTAATTTAAATGGCACGTAAAACAAATACACGTAAACGTCGTGTTAAAAAGAATATTGAATCTGGTATTGCTCATATTCGTTCAACTTTTAACAATACGATTGTAACTATTACTGATGTACATGGTAATGCAATTTCATGGTCAAGTGCTGGTGCGCTTGGATTTAGAGGTTCTCGTAAATCTACACCATTTGCTGCACAAATGGCGGCTGAAACTGCAGCTAAGACTTCTATTGAACATGGTATGAAAACTCTTGAAGTTACTGTTAAAGGACCTGGTGCTGGACGTGAAGCTGCAATCCGTGCTCTTCAAGCTGCTGGTCTTGAAGTAACTGCAATCAAAGATGTTACACCTGTTCCTCATAATGGATGCCGTCCACCAAAACGTCGTCGTGTTTAATTTTTCTGTATAGTTTTTGTATCATATGTCTATAATGGGATATGATATTAAATTTTTGCACTCATACAGAAGATTTATTCCAGTTGTTGTGCACAAAACGGGAACGTATACATGGGGACTTTAGTTAGTAATCATACTAATTTGAAGTTTCGACGTTTTGAAGGAGGGTTATATGATGATCGAAATAGAAAAACCAAAAATCGAAACGATTGAGATCAACGACGATGCCAAGTACGGCAAATTTATCGTAGAGCCACTTGAGCGTGGATATGGTACCACTTTGGGTAACTCCTTACGTCGTATCCTATTATCTTCACTCCCAGGTGCCGCGGTTACATCGATTCAAATCGATGGGGTACTTCATGAGTTCTCAACAATTGAAGGCGTCGTAGAGGATGTAACATCCATCATTTTAAACATTAAGAAATTAGCTCTAAAAATCTACTCTGATGAAGAGAAGACGCTTGAATTTGATGTACAAGGTGAGGGACCTGTATTAGCTGGCAATATCACTCACGATAGTGATGTTGAAGTGTTAAATCCAGATCTTCATATTGCAACATTAGCTTCAAACGGACATCTTCGCATGCGTTTAACAGCTAAACGTGGACGTGGTTATACACCGGCTGTTCAAAACAAAAGAGAAGATCAACCAATCGGTGTTATTCCAATCGATTCCATCTTTACACCTGTTTCACGTGTGATGTTTCATGTAGAAAATACACGAGTAGGTCAAATGTCTAATTTTGATAAGTTGACAATTGATGTTTGGACAGATGGAAGCACTGGACCAAAAGAAGCAATAGCTCTTGGTTCGAAAATTTTGACCGAGCATTTGAATATTTTCGTTGGGTTAACTGACGAAGCTCAAAATGCTGAAATTATGATTGAAAAAGAGGAAGACCAAAAAGAAAAAGTTCTAGAAATGACAATTGAAGAACTCGATCTTTCTGTTCGTTCTTATAACTGCTTAAAACGTGCTGGAATCAACACTGTTCAGGAATTAGCTAATAAGACTGAAGAAGATATGATGAAAGTTCGTAACTTAGGCCGCAAATCACTTGAAGAAGTGAAGGCAAAACTAGAAGAGCTTGGATTAGGCTTACGTAAAGACGACTAGTCAATCGTTAGGTTATTAATCCGACTTATGACTTCAACAAAGGAGGGAACCCTTCATGGCATACAGAAAGTTAGGACGCACAAGTGCACAGCGTAAAGCTATGCTACGTGATTTAACTACAGATTTAATTATCAACGAGCGCATTGAAACAACAGAAACTCGTGCGAAAGAAATTCGTGTGACTGTTGAAAAAATGATCACTTTAGGTAAACGCGGTGATTTACATGCTCGTCGTCAAGCTGCTTCATATGTACGTAACGAAGTTGCTGATGCTGAAAACAATACAAGCGCATTACAAAAACTTTTCGCTGATATCGCTCCACGTTACCAAGAGCGTCAAGGTGGATATACTCGTATTATGAAACTTGGACCACGCCGCGGTGACGGTGCACCAATGGTTATTATCGAGTTAGTTTAATAGCTATTAACAGACAACAAGGGCGCTGGACAGTTTTGTAACAAACTTGTTCTTTGCCCTTTTTCTGTAATATAATTTTATATCATGTAAGACCCAAGCCCAAAAGAGTGTTATGATGAGCGTAACTCCAAACTTGTTGGAGAATGGATAAAGTTGGTGGAATGATCAGTCTCCTATCTGTTGACGGATATCATCAATCTTTTATTCTGCCGCATTGATAGGATGCGTGAATAATTTTATGACTCGTCTAGCTCATGCACCTCCTCCCATTTCTTTATTGAAATCCCTTACTTGCAGTTGTGTCGTTGCTGCCCGGGGACGAGGTGCAGGCTTTTTTTTATATGTAAAAAAATAGAGCAGAGAATAGTTTAGCTGAGAGGAGGAAGATCCTGATGAAAAAGGCAATTGTATCTCTTGAAGGAATATCTTTTCAATACGACGATCAAGAATGCTATGCTCTCAATAATGTTTCTTTTGATATTTATGAGGGGGAATGGCTGGCTATTGTTGGACATAATGGTTCGGGTAAATCAACGATGGCAAAACTATTAAATGGCCTTCATTTTCCTCAAAGTGGTCAAATTACTGTTAGTGGCATCAAGCTTGACGAGGAATCAATTTGGGATATCCGCAAAAAAATTGGGATGGTTTTTCAAAATCCTGATAACCAGTTTGTAGGTACGACTGTACAGGATGATGTGGCTTTTGGTTTAGAAAATAACGGTATTCCTAGAGACGAAATGGTGATAAGAGTCGAGGATTCGTTAAAGAGGGTTAAGATGGATAAGTTTCTGCATCAAGAGCCCCACCATCTCTCTGGAGGCCAGAAACAACGTGTTGCAATCGCAGGTATCCTTGCCTTACGACCGTCCATAATCATTCTTGATGAGGCTACATCCATGCTTGATCCTAGGGGTCGGGAAGAGGTATTGGAGACGGTTCGATTATTAAAAGCAGAGAAATCGTTAACGGTGATTTCAATTACGCATGACTTAGAAGAGGCAGCTAAAGCTGATCGGATTATTGTGATGAACAAAGGGGAAGTCTTCCGTGAAGGAATACCTGAAGAAATATTCTCGATGGATGAACAATTAGTTCAATTAGGCTTAGATATTCCCTTTTCAGTAAAAATGACTAAAGCATTTCGGGATAAGGGTATTCAACTATCGAGACACTATTTATCGGAAGAAGAGTTGGTGACAGAATTATGGACATCTCGCTCAAGCATGTAGATTATCGTTATCAAGTAAATACGCCTTTTGAACGATTAGCCATCGAGGACGTATCCATCGACATTCCAACAGGCGTGTACATGGCTATTATTGGCCATACTGGCTCAGGAAAGTCAACCGTCTTGCAGCATCTAAACGTACTACTGCAACCTACAAAAGGATCAGTTACGATTGGGGAACATGAAATTAAAGCCTCACAAAAAAATAAAAATTTGAAGAAGATTCGCCAACGGGTTGGGATTGTTTTTCAATTTCCAGAACATCAATTGTTTGAAGAAACAGTTGAAAAGGACATTATTTTTGGGCCGATGAATTTTGGTGTTTCTGAAAGTGAAGCAAAGGAACGAGCACGTATTGCCCTTAAACAAGTGGGATTAGGGGAAGAAATTCTTGAAAAATCCCCCTTTGATCTCTCTGGGGGACAAATGCGTCGCGTGGCCATTGCTGGTGTCCTTGCAATGGAACCTGATGTCATTGTCCTGGACGAGCCTACCGCTGGGTTAGACCCGAGAGGCCGTAAAGAAGTTATGGATATGTTTTACTCCCTTCATCAAGAAAGAAACCTGTCTACTATTCTGGTAACGCATAGTATGGAGGATGCTGCAAGATATGCAGACCAGATTGTTATTATGCAGCAGGGGAAGGTCGTCAAAAAAGGAACACCCGAAGAGATCTTCTCTGCACCCGTCGAACTCGTTGAAATGGGTCTTGATGTTCCGGAAGTTGTTCGTTTTCAACTGATGCTAGAGGACAAATTAGGCATTAATTTAGGAAAAATTTATCTAACCATCGACGAATTGTCTACTGCTGTCACTAAAGTGTTAGGTAGAGGTGTTCGCTTATGATGGATAAAATGATTTTTGGCCGCTATGTCCCTGCTGATTCGGTGATTCATAAGATGGATCCCCGTTCCAAATTAATTATGATTTTTCTATTTGTCTGTATTATCTTTCTAGCAAATAATGTGGTTACCTATGCACTTATTGGCATTTATACTTTTTTGATGCTCGGATTGTCACGTGTCCCAGTTCGCTTCTTGTATGTTGGACTAAAGCCGGTGATCTGGCTTGTTCTTTTTACATTAGTTCTTCAATTGTTTTTTACAAAAGAGGGTACCCTTTTATATGAACTGGGACCGCTAAAGATTTATGAAGAAGGGGTCAGACAGGGGATTTTTATTTCCTTACGATTCTTTTTCTTAATCCTAATGACGTCGCTGTTGACGTTGACGACTACACCCATTGAAATCACCGATGGTCTGGAAACATTGTTACATCCTTTAAAAAAGGTACGTTTCCCTGTCCATGAGATGGCGTTAATGATGTCAATATCATTACGATTTATTCCTACACTAATGCAGGAAACAGATAAGATTATGAAGGCGCAAATTGCCAGAGGAGTAGAGTTTGCAAGTGGACCGTTTAAAGAACGAATCAAAGCCGTTATTCCACTCCTGATCCCTTTGTTTGTCAGCTCGTTTAAACGGGCTGAGGAACTGGCAATTGCGATGGAAGCAAGAGGCTATCAAGGCGGGGAAGGAAGAACAAAGTACCGGGAATTAACCTGGAAGATGACAGATTCCCTGCAGATGGTTCTATTAGTCCTTATCACGATTCTTTTATTATTATTACGTTCATAATGGAGCGAAACCATGCCAAGGTATAAATGTATCATTTCCTATGACGGCTCTGGCTTTTCCGGCTATCAGGTCCAGCCTAATAAGCGGACTGTACAGTCGGTATTAGAGTCTGTTTTAACAAAAATGCATAAAGGCGAAGCGGTGAAGGTCTTCGCTTCTGGACGCACGGATGCGGGTGTCCACGCTAAAGGACAAGTGATTCATTTTGATTCACCGCTCCAAATTCCGGAAGAAAAATGGGAACGAGCGTTGAATTCTATGCTTCCTGAAGATATTTCAGTTCTTTCAGCTGTTTCGGTGGATGATTCGTTTCACGCGCGCTTTGATGCGAAAGGGAAGGAATACCGCTATGTGCTCCATTTATCTTCAAAACGGGATCCTTTTCAGAGGAATTTTGCTTACCAGTATCCATACGCTTTAAATTTGAACGCGATGGAACAGGCAAGTAAATTTTTCCTAGGTACCCATGACTTTACTAGTTTTTGTGCGGCAAAGACAGAAGTGGAAGATAAAGTTCGAACAATTAGATTGATTGATTTTACTTGCGAGAATCAACGTTTAACGATCCGCTTTGTTGGAAATGGCTTTTTGTATAATATGGTTCGCATTTTGGTAGGAACTTTATTAGAGGTCGGATCAGGTGAACGAAGCCCAGAGGACATCCCGATAATATTGGCGCATAAAGACCGGACACTGTCTGGAAAAACAGCTCCTGGTCACGGATTATACCTTTGGGAAGTGTTTTATGAATAAAATCAGCTAAACAACTTTACCTGGTGTAACATTTTCTTGACATATCGCCGTATAGAACTTATTATATTATATGTGCGTGTTTTTAATCCCACGATAAAGCCCCGGAAAGTCTTCATCGTGATTGAAAATATATGAATACAAACTTAACCGCACAAGGGTATTAGATGTTCATTCCCGGAACAGAATGCAACTCTAATTACTTTAAAAGTGCGAAAACAATAATCTTTTATGGATTTAAATTAGGAGGGAAACTCATGCGTACAACGTTTATGGCAAATGCCAACACTATCGAGCGTAAATGGTACGTAATTGATGCTGAGGGCAAAACTCTTGGACGTCTTGCTTCTGAAGTAGCATCAATTTTACGTGGTAAAAACAAACCAACTTTTACACCACATGTTGACACTGGTGATAATGTAATCATTCTTAACGCTTCTAAAGTAGAACTTACTGGTAAGAAATTAACTGACAAGATTTACTACCGTCACACTAATCACCCAGGTGGTTTAAAAACTAGAACAGCTCTAGAAATGCGTACTAACTATGCTGAGAAAATGATCGAGCTTGCTGTTAAAGGTATGCTTCCAAAGAATTCTCTTGGCCGTCAAATGTTTAAAAAATTACATGTATATGCTGGCAGCGAACATCCGCACCAAGCACAACAACCTGAAGTTTACGAACTTCGCGGTTAATAAAGAGGGAGGGAATTAACTTGGCACAAGTTCAATATATCGGTACAGGTCGCCGTAAGAGTTCTGTCGCACGTGTGCGTTTAGTACCAGGCACAGGTAAAATTATTGTTAATGGTCGTGAAATCGAAGATTATATCCCATTTGAAGCTTTACGTGTTGTTGTAAGACAACCATTAGTAGCTACTGAAACTGTAGGAAGCTACGATGTTCTTGTAAACGTAAGCGGCGGTGGATACACTGGTCAAGCTGGCGCAATTCGCCACGGTATTGCTCGCGCATTACTACAAGCTGACCCTGAATTCCGTCCAACATTAAAGCGCGCTGGATTATTAACTCGTGATGCACGTATGAAAGAACGTAAAAAATACGGTCTTAAAGGTGCTCGTCGTGCGCCTCAGTTCTCAAAACGTTAATTTTTACGTTTCAAAGACTCTCAAACCTTTGGTTTGGGGGTCTTTTTTTGTTTGATAATAAACAAAAACGGATGTAAGCTTTTCACTTACATCCGTTTAGTTTGCTAATTGATTTTTGACAGCAAAGAGGGCGGCTTGTGTCCGGTCGGCCAGTTCGAGTTTTGATAATAGATTGGAAACATGTGTTTTCACTGTTTTTTCAGTAATAAATAAGGAAGCGGCGATTTCTTTATTGCTTTTTCCTTTGGCAATTTCTTTTAACACATCTACCTCTCGTTTTGTTAATTCCGCTAGTAAATCCTTTTCTTGCTTTGCTTTATTAGACAAATTGGCTAGTAAATGAGTGGTAGCCTTCGGGTGGAGCTGGTTTTCTCCACCGATGATTTTTTTAATCGACGTGACCAGTTCATCAGGCTGGATGTCTTTTAGTTGAAATCCTGATGCACCTGCTTCGAGTGCTGGGATGACATGGTCTTGATCTGAAAAGCTGGTTAACATCATAATTTTAATTTCGGGCTGCTGTTCTTTTATGATTTTTGTTGCCTGGATTCCGTCCATTTCCGGCATGATGAGATCCATTAAAATGATATCGGGTTTTAATAATTGGGCCTGTTCAACGGCTTCCTTGCCATTGGCCGCTTCACCGATCACTTCAAGATCTTTTTGGGTCCGAAGAAAAAAGACCAGACCTCTTCTGACGACGTGATGATCATCGGCAATTAGGATGCGTATACTCACAGCAATTCTCCTTTCTAAAAAGGAATACGGATTTCTATTTCTGTCCCGCTTCCTGGTTTGCTTTTTAAATGAAATTGGCCGTTTAATGCCTCTGTTCTGGTTTTCATGTTTTTTAATCCTAATGAAGGGATCTCGATATTTTCCCCATAGTGAAAGCCGCAGCCGTCGTCCTTTATGGACATGACAATCTCGTCCTTGGCAGTATGAAAGGTGAGATGGGCTACTGTGGTCTGGGAGTGCTTTTTACAATTGGCCAGCGCCTCTTGGCCGATCCGCCACAATGTTTCCTCTACCGTTCCAGGAATACTGGCAGCTCCTGTGATGTCAGTTTCTATGGATAGGCCAAGCATTTCAGCATAACTTCTCAAGGCGCTAACGACACCATTTTCAAGTCCAAGCGGCCGCAGCTGCCAAATTAATGCCCTCATTTCCCCAAGCGCTTCCTGTGCCAAATCTTGTATATAGCCAAATGTTTGTTTTACCTCTTCCTGTTCCGTCATTTCGACGCCTGCCCTTGCAGTCAGGCTTAAGGAAAATAACAGTTGATTAACAGAATCGTGAAGATCTCTTGCCAGTCGATTTCGCTCGGTGACCAGTGCATTTTCTTGTTCGCGTTGCGTTAATTTAATTCGTTTTAATGCGGTACCAATTTGATAGGCAACGGCTTCAAGCAAGGCGAGTTCCTCTTTCTTAAAATGTGTCTTATATGGCGAACCAACGTTTAAGATCCCAAATCGTTCATTTGCTGCCCCGAGCGGGACGGTAGCATGATGGGTCAGTCCGCACGTTTCTCCTGCAAGTTCTTCGAGTGCGTCTTCAATCCGTTTACACTCCATAATATTAGTTGCTTTCGTTAATTTTTTATTATTATATTTGTTGACGCACCAGCACCCGCCCTGACACATTCTTTGATTCTCGTTATTTGCCAGAGCAGGGGGCAGGGCTTCGGCGGCTGCTAGTTGATGTGCACCCGTTTCATCCATTAAAAAAATCCAGCCTGTTTGCAGTCCTGTCACCTGAAGTAGTCTTTTCAACACTCCAGACAGGACATCCTTTGTATCGGTTCCTTCATTTAACAGCTCAGCGATTTCTTTTAAAATGCCGATATCTTTATTCGCTTCCGACATACCTTTCTCCTCCAGGATCTGCATCTACTATTATTATAGCTTATTGGGTGAAGGTTTTAGCTTCTTTTTAGGTTTTATGAACCAGATCTTACCTGCAAAAACTCTATCACCTCATTATTGGGTCCTTCAAAAAAAATGGTCTTCCATCCGTTGTCTAACTTGTAAGGCCCTTCGATTTTTCGATTAGCATCGAACTGGTTGATGGCTACATTGAGATCATTTACTTCAAAGCATAAATGAGTTCCTTCGCATGGACTGGAAATGAGCTCTAACCTGAAATCCCCTGCAGCCAGAAACACAATCTCTTCCCCCATGAAAAAGATTCGTCTTTCTTCCTCAAGTCCTAAGTGCTTTTTGTAAAAAGCTACAGACTCCTCGAGATTAGTTACTTCTATACCATAATGATGGAACCACATGTTTGTGTCTCCTCCGATTCATAAAATTAGATTCATATCCCCGAACTCATGCCATAAATAGCCGGCTACGATTGCATGATTATAGGCCTGAAGCAAATGCTGCTCTGAGACGAAGGCTGACAGCATGTCGAGGTGGCTGGCTTGCGGTTCATGAAAACCGGTAATGATTCCATCAGCTATCTTTAAAGGGAAGTGGGAATCGATATAGAGATTAGTTGTTCCCGAAAGGACCCCATTTCTAGCTGCACTCTCAAGAGCACGAACAACGGTGGTACCAACCGCAATGACCCGGTTTCCCGCCGCTTTTGTTTGAAGAATCCGTTCCATTGTCCGTTCAGAGATCCGATACTCCTCAACATTTTCTTCAGGTGTCTGATGATAGGAATCATCAAGCAAGTAACTTAAGCCTGTATGCAATTGGATAAAGTCTAGCTGGATGTTTAACCGCTTTAATTTGAAAATTAACTCCCAGCTAAACGCTCTGCCTGCGGAGGGCATTTCCACGGAACCAGGATGACTGGCAAATATGGTTTGATAGTAATCCAGGGCCCAGGGCTTATCGATATATTCATAACGGATCGGTTCACCAAGGGTATAGATACTATTAAATAATTCCGTTCCTTTTTTCGTAAATTCAATGATTTTTAAAGGAGAATTCCCTTTTTCGGCAATCGCCATAGCGGATAAGTCTGCTGAAAATTCGAGCATATCACCCGGTTTGACTGGGGCGGCTACAATTAGGGCCTCCCATAGATCCTCGCCACAGCGCCTAGCCAGCCTGACTTCAACATTTGGTACGATGAGTTCCGAGTTTCGTATCCAATTGGCGTGCAGGACCGCGGGGATGGTCCGGCTGTTATTGGCAATGAGAAGGTCGCCAGGCTCCAGGTATTTAGCCAAGTCAAAGAAATGGTCATGGCTGATATCCCCTGTAACGCGGTCGAGAACCATCATCCGCACATGATCCCTGCGTAAACCTCGTTTTTCAGGGGGAAGGGAAGCATTCAATTCTTCAGGCAGGTAAAAATCTAATGCTCGAGTCGCCATCATAATCCCTCCCCAGATTGGGCCTCAAAGCGCTGGCCATTTACGCCAGTCGACTTATTGGAGGCTAGGTATAAAAATATGTCGACAATATCCTCTGGCTTTGCCAATGAGTAATCACAATCAGGGACGGCCAATTGATGCATGTCTGTATCCATTTCGCCTGGGTCGACCATGTTTACCCGAACGTTTGTCTCCCTTAATTCATCCGCCCACGTTTGGGTGAGGCCCTCCACGGCAAATTTGGAAATTCCATATGCACCCCAGCCAGCATAACCCGTATGTCCAGCTTCAGAAGTCACATTGATAATAGAGCCTTCATTCCGCTCAAGCATCCCCGGAATCACTCTTCTCGTTACTAAGAATGGTGAAACAGCATTCACCTTCAGCACTTCGGCAAAATCCTCCTCAGGGTAATCAAGTAGGTAGGGCATTGGACTAGGTCCCAAAATAGATGCATTATTAATTAGGACATCAATATGGCCAAAAGCTTCCTCTGTCATCGCAACGAATCGCTCCACATCCCGTGAGTTGGAAATATCCGCCGTAACCACAAGAACCTCAGCACCTAATTTTTGAGCTTCCTCTTTCACCTTTAGCAGTTTATCCTGAGTC
This sequence comes from Neobacillus drentensis, assembly GCF_036962765.1. Lineage (GTDB taxonomy): Bacteria > Bacillota > Bacilli > Bacillales > Cytobacillaceae > Neobacillus > Neobacillus drentensis_C. Next base: position 7,140 of record NZ_JBALOS010000146.1, on the reverse strand, counting down.
CTGGAGCAGATCGCAAGCTTTGCTCCTTCATTTGCAAAAGCCAATGTCAACGCTCGACCCAAACCTTTCGAAGCCCCAGTAATCATCACAACTTTATTATTCATATCTTCTCTCCCCTTCGTTTCTTGATGTCTTAAGCATAACGGTTTCTGGAAAATCATCCCTCAGAAAAAAGCTTGAAGTTTTCCTACAACTTTAGACTGAGGGAAGACGGATTAACGATTGAAAGGAAATCAGAGGGAGTGTTTGAAAGAGTAGCTGCGGGAAATGGAAGGGAGTATCTCTCCCTTGTTAGGGAAAAAAGAGCCCAGGCGGTAAATGAAAGGGAGTTCCATTTCCCTTGTAAGGGAAAAAAGAGCTACGAAGGTAAATGAAAAGGGATTACATTTCCCTTTGCGATGGAAAAAAGGGCCTCGAAGGTAAATGAAAAGGAGTTCCATTTCCCTTGTAAGGGAAAAAAGAGCTACGAAGGTAAATGAAAAGGGATTCCATTGCCCTTGTAAGGGAAAAAAGAGCCACGAAGGTAAATGAAAAGATATTCCATTGCCCTTGTAAGAGAAAAGAGAGCGCCGGCGGTAAATGAAAGATGATCCATATACCCCAAATACAAAATAACACCCTTCCTCGCAAAAGGAAGGGCGTAAAATGGTCAATAATAGAAATCTACTTCAACAACTATTTTTCAAAATACCTATGTTGCCTTTGTCCCACTGACTTATAGTTCTGCATTAGCACTCTCCGTATCAATTTTCTAGACCCAATCACCCCACACCACTCATAAACCCCATTGGTAGTAATTTTTCTTTCAGGAAAAAGCAGCATTAACTCTTCCACGCACCGTAATATAGCTGAATCGACAGTTTCCTCATGCCCGCATTTATCGCACACTATCGGCTTCTTTTCCACAACTGACGATAGGAACGAGTGACACTTTTCACACGTAATCCCCTTGTCCAATTGATCATAGCTGTATGGTGGATAGCGGGTATAGGGAGAATCGATTTGATGCATGGAGATCAATTGGTCCGCAAGCATTTTGTGGCGGTGCGTTAGTTTTGACGGGATTTCATTTAATTTTTTCATCAGGGCATTAAGTTGAGTGGGGTGAATAATCGACTCATTTAATGGGGCTTGATATAAGGTGAAGTGGGGGTTTACAAAGGTTACGTCACCTTCAATAGGTAAATAAAAGCCAAGATTTTTAAGGAGCGGGCGGAGAAGGGCCTTTATCCGTTTTAATTGATCCAACGGATTTTTTATTTCGTCCTTAGATAATTTTGGATAGAAATTGCCTAAATCATACCTATAATCGCCCTCATAGTTTTTTACTTCATATGGGTAAATTGTATGCTGAGCAATAACCAATGTATCAATTTGAAAAACGGATTTATTGTGCTCGAGGCACAAATCATTTAAAACGTACAAGTCATTCTCAAGCTTTGCGGTTATCTGGTCAAAGACTACCTCACCCTGGTATCCTTTTTCAAGATAAGCATAATGCTGTTTGTCCTTTGAAGATAACTCCATTCGTGCGTTTAACGAACTCAGAATCCTTAATTCTTTCGACTTAATTCGTGGTTTATAAGGCGGCATATCCCACTTCCTTTCCCTTTTTTAAAATACTCCTCCTTAATTTTACAAAAAATAACTACGTAATTGTTTGAATACTTTGTTAACAATCAGCGGACCAGAGCGACAAATGCGACCAATCCATCGGATAAAAATTGGCAACTTAATTTGATCGTAACCTTGCATTTCTTCTGAACCCCAGATAAAGAATAGTTCTAAGAGGTGAAGAGTAGTGACAGTAATTACGACCTTTAAAGAAAAAAAACGGGAAAAACAAATAAAATATGAGCGTTCCGTCCTTCGGGAGTTATCGATTAATACATTAAAAGAACGAGTCCAACAGTACTTTGGTTCAACTAAAATTGCTTCCAGCCTCATTATGAATACAGGCATAGAAGAAGCTTGCTACGACATTGCTCTTGAAGCCTTTTTGTTGGGAGCAAAATTTAGTAAGTTTGGTTATCATGGCGAAACCCTTGATGATGTCCGCAAACGCTGCTATCGCGAAGAAAAGCACTTAATTGATACACTTTATAACTTTTTCCTTTACTGGGGAAGCGGTGAGGAGGGTACCATGAGTGAATCACTGTATTATCTATGTGAGCAGTACATCCATATCTGGTGGAGAGAAGGTTTTGAAAAAGGGCAAAGGCGCCACAAGCTCCGCCTCCACTAATGTCCGGCATTTCTTCCTGTTCTAAATCCCCCCTTTGTCCCATATAGTTTAGAGAATAGGGACGAGCGGGAAGGAATGATTGGGGTGTCAAAGCGAAGACTGAAAATAATTAGTTTTATTGTGGGCTTGTGTGTCTTATTTTTCGTTTTACAATACGACTTTGTTGATGATGACTCGTTGAATGCGTGGAATCTTCCGTTATCGGGAAAAATCATCTTACTTGACCCGGGCCATGGCGGTCCAGATGGCGGCGCTGGAACGGGTCAAACGTTAGAAAAAGACATTGCCCTAGATATTACCAAAAAAGTCCGGGATTACTTGCAAATGCAGGGGGCCCTTGTCATTATGACCAGAGAAACAGATACTGATTTAGCGGCCTCTGATACAAGAGGTTACAGTCGAAGAAAAGTGGAAGATTTAAAAAATAGACTCAAGATGATCAATAGTGGCGATAATGACTTTTTTGTCAGCATTCATTTAAATGCGATTCCTTCTTCCAGATGGAGCGGGGCCCAAACCTTCTATGCGCCTCAATATAAGGAAAATGCAGAGGCAGCCAAGTTTATCCAAGATGAGCTGCGCACAAATTTAAAGAACACGACGCGACGAGCGAAACCCATTAATAATGTTTATATCTTAAAAAATGCAAAGAAGCCCGGCGTATTGGTGGAGGTTGGCTTTTTATCCAATCCGGCCGAAAAGGAAAAGTTAAAAAAGGATTCTTACCAGGATAAAATTGCGGTCTCCATCTATCAAGGAATTACTCGTTATTACACCAACGAAAAAGAACTAGTCGAACCAGAGTATTGAAGGTGAAGGTGAAAAACACCTTCTATTTTTTTGTTAAATGCTTGCTTTCCGATAATAAATACGTGTGATTCAATTAACTGTTTCTTGTCCTGATTATGATATACTGAGAGTGGAAACGAATTCAAAAGGTGAGGTGCTTTTTTATGTTAACAGAGGAAAGAGTCCATGAGGTTCTTGGCAGCCTTAAAGAACCATTTTTACATAAAACATTAGCTGAATTAAATGCTATTGTCGAAATTAAAATTAAAGAAGAAAAAAACCATGTCAGCGTAAAAGTAGCCATCGCGAAAACTGGTACATCCGAACAACTTCAGCTACAAACACAAATCGTTAACGTGTTAAAAGAGGTTGGAGCGGCATCCGTTGGAATCCGCTTTAGTGATCTGCCTGAGGAAGTATTAGCTGCACATCGCCATGCGGAACCAGAAACTAATGATACTAATTTGCTTAATTCAAATAAAACAACCTTCATTGCGATTGCCAGTGGAAAAGGCGGCGTTGGAAAATCAACGGTATCAGTGAACCTAGCTGTGGCACTTGCGCGTTTAGGCAAAAAGGTTGGATTGATTGATGCCGATATTTATGGCTTTAGTGTGCCTGATATGATGGGGATTACGCAAAGACCTGTGGTCAGAGGGGAAAAAATCATTCCGGTAGAACGTTTTGGCGTTCAAGTGATTTCAATGGGCTTCTTTGTTGAAGACAATTCTCCAATTATTTGGCGTGGCCCGATGTTAGGGAAAATGTTAAACAGTTTCTTTAGTGAAGTAGAGTGGGGCGATATCGACTATCTACTGTTAGATTTACCGCCTGGAACAGGGGATGTTGCATTAGACGTTCATACCATGCTGCCGGCATGTAAAGAAATCATTGTAACCACTCCACATCCAACAGCTGCGTTTGTGGCTGCACGTGCGGGCGCAATGGCACTTAAAACAGACCATGAAGTTCTAGGTGTTATTGAAAACATGGCATACTTTGAAAGTAAGTTGACCGGAGAAAAGGAATATGTATTCGGCCAAGGCGGCGGCGATAAATTGGCGGAGGAATTGAATACAGAAGTACTCGGTCGTCTGCCGCTTAACCAGCCTGATTGGAACGACGAAGACTTTGCTCCATCTATCTATCAAGAAGACCATCAGAGCGGAAAAGTTTATTTAGAAATAGCTGAAAAAGTAACCGCCTTACTAAAAAAATAAATAAATGAAAAAGAGAAGCTTCTTCCGCTGTGGAATAGGCTTCTCTTTTTGTTGGCTTACATTACCATACCTTACCAATTAGCTTCCGCCACCTGTGTCGGTTTTGCTGCCGCTTTGGCTTTTAGAACCGGATTTGCTATTCGCTTCTTCTGCAGCCTTTAAGAGCAATTCTTGTATTTTCGCTTTAAATAAGGGACTATCAACCGTTTCTGTAATGACTTTCTGAAGATGCGCGCGGTATTCTTTGCTTTTTAAAGCATCGGCCATCTCTTTTTGGATTTCAGGTTCTTTAAAAACTTCAATCATCATCCCTCTATATTCCGGGTCATTCATTAATTCTTTGAGTAACTTTTTGTTTTCTGTTTTTAAGTTTTTTGAAACGCTTTGTGTGAATTTTGGATCACTAAACGTTTTTTTCCAATAATCTTTTGCTTTATCTGATGACAGTGTTTGCTCAATCGTATCAGTAACAACTTTTTGATCCATCACCAGCTTTTCCTTCATACTATCACTGGACATCACATCTTGGATTGCTTTCTTACCATCATCCGTTTTAAGAATATCAACTACCATTTTCTTAGTTTCTTCATAATCAATTTGTCCTCCTCCGCTGGCCTCATTGGGAGAACAACTTGTCAGGAACACCATGATGGGCAGGAGGAGCAACATGCTTTTTGCTTTCATAAAATAAGCCCCTTTCACATAAAAATCCTTAAGTTTAGCATGTAGTAACTGCTGGAAGTTTATGCATAAGGAATTATAAAATATGGATTTTTCAATTTTGGCTTGGTACAATCATTATGTTGTTTATTTTTGTAGTATGGAGGTTTATAGTGTGACAAGCCGTAATTGGGTAAAACTATTTATCAATACATTACTAGTGGGCGGACTCACAACGGCTATTGTGGGCTTTATTGTTCGCTGGAATGAGTTTGAGCCCTATTTTACTGAATTTAAAGTCATTGATATTTTGTCGACATTGATTTGGTTAATTGTCATGGGCTTTTTGTTTAGTGTCATAAGCCAAATGGGCTTTTTTGCATATTTAACCGTTCATCGTTTTGGTCTAGGAATCTTTAAATCGGTTTCACTGTGGAATGCTGTTCAAATCGTCCTTATTCTCTTTGGTTTATTTGATTTGGTGTATCTACGATACGAAAATTTTGCAGGTCCAAATGATTCTGTGCTGCCTTACTTTGGTCCGGCTATCATTCTATTTGTCATTAGTTTGGCGGTAGCCTGGTATAAAGTGAAACAGACGAATCGTGACGCATTTATTCCTGCCATGTTCTTTATGATCGTGGTTACCTTGATTGAGTGGGTGCCCGTTCTTCGTGTAAATGAAAAGAGCTGGCTTTTCCTCATGATGTTTGCTCTAATGGCATGTAATGGTTATCAATTATTAATTTTGCATAAATTAAACATGCAATCTGAACAGGAAAGACAAAAAAGGGCAAGTCAATCCCAAGGTCAATCAAAAAATAATAAACCAGCAAACATGAAAAAGACAAAGAAACCGTCCATTTAATCAATTGGACGGTTTTTTTATTTACCTTATTTCTCTTGAATTGGCCTCTCCATTCGCAATCATTTCAGATACAGAAACTAATTTATACCCTTTTTGATGGATGTTTTTTACAATTAATGGCAATGCTTTTGCTGTCTGTTTAGCAGAATCGGAAGCATGAAGCAGAACAATATCGCCTTTGTCTGCTTTATCGACGTTTTTGACAATGGTTGGTACACCTGGATTATTCCAGTCTTTTGAATCGACACTCCAATGGACAACAGTATATCCATACCGCTTGGCAATTTTTAAGGTACGCTCATCAAAATGTCCGGTCGGAGCACGAAGTAACTTTATATCCTTTACATTTAGTTTCCTAAAGGCTTCTTGAGCTTTTGAGATATCTTGGCCAATCTTCACATCTTCAAGATCCCGATAATCTTTGTACTCATAACCAAGAATACCGATTTCATAACCATCCTTTACAATTCGACTAACAATGTCGGGGTGTCTCTCTGCCCATGAACCGGCTAAGAAGAAAGTAGCTGCTTTTACATTTTCCTTCTTTAACGTATCTAAAATAGGCTCTGCCTTTTCGTCACCCCAGCCGATATTAAAAGTAAGTGCGAGATTTTTTTCCCCTCTATAAATGGCTTTCGGACCATCTTTTGATGAAAAGACAGGAATTTGTGTTAGGTTCTCTATGTAGAGAAACCAAGCGGTAAAAAATGCAGCAATTAAAATAAGTGAAATGTTCTTCAAAGACTTCCCGTTAAATACAAAAAAGAATTTCATCGTCCCCACCTCGTCCAATACTGTCCATGTCTCAACCTATGCGGATTTTTTTAAGAATATGATTAGAAAATTTTTTATTATAAAATTTCAATAATTGGAAAATACTACAATAACTAGATATTTCGCTGGAGGTTATTCAATGTTTGGACTTCTAATAAACGATAAAGAAGTAAAGGAAATGGAATACCTTATTAAAAGAGAAATGGATGAAATATTATTTGATTTAAGAGATGATCGGATTGATCATATAGTAAAAAGAGCAATGGAAGAAAGATATAAAGTTTTGTTTACCCTTTTTCGAAGAGTGGCTTCTCCACATGATTGTTTTAAGTATATGAGAAGAGGGAAGAAGGATAGGAAAAAGGGATAAGAAAAAACTTCATTTTTTTTGTTCAAATACGTTGACAATAAATATGTATCTTGGTATATTAATAAACGTCGCTGCTGACATAAAAAACTTCGAAAAAAGTTGTTGACATTGTGTCTTGTGGATGATAAATTAATAAAGTCGCTTTTGAGCGATAGAGAAATTGTTCTTTGAAAACTAAACAAACAAAATCGTGCAATCAAACAATAAATTTTAG
>NZ_JBALOS010000145.1:0-5555 GCF_036962765.1 Neobacillus drentensis | reverse complement strand
AATGACAGGGTACGGAATTATTTTTACTTATTTATCTCCATTCCTTTTAAATACTGTAGGTATGAGTGATCATCTTTTAAGCATTACTTTACTTGTTCTTGGAGTTGTAAGCTTATTTGGTTCTAAACTAGGTGGCTTAAGTGCAGATAAAAGAGGCGTAATTTTTACATTAAAAAGAGGGTTACTTGTAAACGTAACATCTTTAATCGTGCTTTCATTCATATCGCACTCAATTATTGCAGTAGTTATTATATTGACAGTCTGGTCATTTGCTGGATGGTCATCAGGTGCAACTCAACAATATAATTTAGCAACGATATCACCTGAATCCTCAGATGTATTGCTAGGTCTGAACCAATCGATGATGCAATTAGGTTTTGCGGTTGGTGCAGGTTTAGGTGGAGTAATTGTGGGGCAAATATCATTATCTTCCATTACATGGTTCAGTGCGTTAAGTGTTGTGTTTGCAAGTATTACAACATTTGGATTATCACGTTTCTTAAATTTTAAAAAGATAGTCAACCAAGGTTTTGTGGCACAAAAGCGGGCTTGATCAAATTGGGAGTCTTAAATCGTTATCTTTGCATTTTGTTTACACAAATTGGCTAGTTAATCGACATGGTTTTTTTGAAGTGGTTTAGTGTGTATTTACTTTTACTATAGCTCATCAGCACCTCATGTGTTACCACATACACTCTAGTCATGTGGAATGTTATCAGCCAGTCTAGAATGATTGTCCACATGATGGAACCCTTTATGAAATTCAATGACCTTCTTATTTCTATCAGATTTAAAAAAGCAGAATGATTAGTTCATCATTCTGCTTTTTATCTTAATAAATATCCCCGTTAAAGATAGAATTCTTAACTACTACATAATCTACATAGCGAATTGCTTCCAACTTGGTACCGCCTGCATAGGAAATGGAGGATTGAAGGTCTTGCTCCATTTCTTTAAGCGTATCCACTAACGAACCCTTATGACCCACTAAAATGCGCTTGCCTTCTACATTTTTTCTTTCGCCTTTTTGATATTCCGAGGCAGAACCAAAGTATTCTTTAAAGAGTTTTCCATCTTTTTCGATCGTTTCTCCTGGAGACTCCTCATGTCCTGCAAATAAAGAGCCAATCATAACCATCGTGGCACCGAAACGAATGGACTTGGCGATATCACCATGTGTGCGGATCCCTCCGTCGGCAATAATCGGCTTGCTTGCTGCTTTTGCACACCACCGCAGGGCAGCTAGTTGCCAACCGCCGGTCCCGAATCCAGTCTTAATCTTGGTAATACATACCTTACCGGGTCCGATCCCTACTTTAGTAGCATCTGCGCCTGCATGTTCTAACTCACGGACAGCTTCTGGGGTCCCGACATTTCCTGCAATGACGAAACTGGCGGGTATGTATTTCTTAATATGCTGAATCATCTGAATGACAGCATTGGAATGTCCATGTGCGATATCAATGGTTATAAATTCAGGTGAAATCTGTTCTTCGGCTAATTGCTGGATGAATCGGTACTCTTCCTCTTTAACTCCCACACTAATCGAAGCAATTAATCCGCGTGACTGCATCTCTTTAATAAAAGATCTACGCTTATTTGGTTCAAAGCGATGCATAATATAAAAGTAGCCATTTTCCGCCAAATAAATGGCAATCTTTTCATCAATAATCGTCTGCATGTTTGCTGGCACCACAGGCAGCTTAAATGTTTGTCCGCCAAACGAAACAGTCGTATCACACTCAGAGCGGCTATTTACGATGCTTTTTGCCGGAATCAATTGGATATCTTCGTAATCAAACACATTTTCCATAATTGTCCTCCTTAGATATGAACCAATCGTAATAGGTCGACAAACCCTCCGATCAATAATCTTTATACTTTTTTTAGAATTGGTTTAGAAGCGGTTTATCATTCGTGGTTATGATAAATAACTGAAGGCAGATTTATTCTCTTCGAAAAATAGCTTTAAGGAGATTTGCCCATGTCTATTAAGACGAGACTGCTGCTATCCTATATGGCCATGACCTTAATTCCCATCGTGTTGTTCGCCTTGATTGCTACAACTCTTGTTTCTGCTTTTTATAAGGATATGGCAGGAACCGGGGACGGGGAGGGAATACCTGCCTTTTGGGAGACCGCTAATCAACGCCGGGATTTGATTGCTGGCGTGAAGTTTATGGCACAAACAGACCCTAACCGATTCAACGACAACGAGTTTTTGAAGGGCACGGACGAACAATTGGATCGTGTTCATTCAGGACTTGTGGTGATGAAAAATAATCGAGTAAGCTACTCTTCTCCTTTTGTGAGCAGTCTTGATCTAAATACTGAGATCCAGGATATGCAAACGAGTCAGACACAAAATTATTGGGGGAAAAGTCGCTTTTCAGTGGAAAAGTACGATATCTCTTTAAGCAATCATACTTCTGGTTCTGTATATGTACTTTCTGACTTAAAACCGTTTTACAAGGAAGCAAAGAAGTTTTTCCCGCTGCTGGGATTGTCACTGCTTCTCGTCATTGTACTTACAAATGGTGTTCTGACCTTTTTAGTTTCCCGCAGTTTCATCAAACCTTTGTATACGTTAAAACATGCTGCAGAACAAATTAAAAAGGGGAATCTGGATCATAAGGTGAAGTTGGACCGCAATGATGAATTTGGAGAATTGGGGGCCTCCTTTGAAGAAATGCGTGCACGCTTGAACGAGTCGATTCATCTTCAACTCCAGTATGAAGAAAATCGGAAAGAACTAATTTCTAATATTTCACATGACTTGAAAACGCCGATTACCGGTATTAAAGCTTGCGTTCAAGGCATTCAAGATGGGATCGCAGATAAGGTTTCGAAAAGAGATAAATATATGAATATGATTGCCAAAAAAGCAGATGATATGGATCATTTGATTGACGAATTGATGTTGTATTCCAAGCTTGATCTAAGACGACTGCCATTTCATCTAGAGCCTCTGGACATTCATGCCTATTTACGAAATTATATAGAAGAATTACGGCTTGACCCGCGTATGGAGGAAATCAAGATGACGTTCTCTTCTGGCAGCGACAGACAGGTTCTCATTATGGGGGACCATGAAAAGCTGAGCAGGGTCATCATGAATATTATCGACAACAGTTTAAAATACATGAACAAGGCACAGAAGGAAATTAGAGTACAATTGTTCGACGACGAGGCAAAAGCTACGGTCCGCATTCAGGATAATGGACCAGGAATTAACAGGGAGGAACTCCTCCATATTTTCAATCGTTTTTACCGGGCAGATCCATCGAGGAATGCAAATACGGGAGGGACAGGCATCGGTCTTGCTATTGTCAAACAGATTGTGGAAGGGCATGGTGGGAACGTTTGGGCTGAAAGTCAAATAGGGGAAGGGACCAGCGTTTATTTTACGCTGCCAAAGATCAATCATGAGGGTGAACAAGAGTGAAACGAATTCTGATTATCGAGGACGATCAAGTCATTGTGGAAGTGGAAAAAGATTATTTGGAAGCAAGCGGCTTTGAGGTGGATCTTGCGACAAGCGGGGATCTAGGTCTGAAAAAGGCCGTGGAAGAGGAATATGATTTGATCATTCTCGATCTCATGCTCCCAAATACGGATGGATTTGAAATTTGCCGGAAGGTTCGACAAGCAAAAAACATCCCTATTTTAATGGTATCGGCCAAGAGAGAAGAAATCGATAAAATTCGCGGCCTCGGCCTAGGTGCCGATGATTATATAACCAAGCCCTTCAGTGTCGGCGAGCTAGTGGCCCGAGTCAAGGCGCATCTGGCCCGTTATGATCGGTTAATGACCGATAACTTCGCGAGACAAAAAGACGAAATTCGAAATCGGGGTATCCGTATTGATAAGGTATCTCGAAAAGTGTTCGTAAATGAAATGGAAATCCCGTTTACTTCGAAAGAGTTTGACTTGTTACTATTTTTGGCTATTCATCCGAACCGGGTGTTCAGAAAAGATGAGTTGTTTGAAAAAATCTGGGGCCTGGATTCTATGGGGGACCATGCCACGGTGACGGTGTTTATTGGCAAATTGCGTGAAAAAATTGAAACGAACCCATCTAAGCCGCAATATATTGAGACGATTTGGGGCGTGGGATATCGTTTTAATGGTTAGTGGAAGGAAGTTTGAGCGACCTAATCACATGTTGGTAAGGTCGTTTTTATATTCTAGAGAATGAACTGGTCATTTTTATACTTTTTTTATATTTCATTTAGAGTCCTTTTAGACATGCCTATTATCATTAAAAACGGAAATATTTTAGAGACAAGGGGTGAAAGGGATGAGGAAACTGAATCTTACCCAGAGAAAATGGCTGATCATCTTACATTTATTATTCGCTGCGATCATGTTTGGGGTATCTATTGTTTTTCTGATTCTGAGTATAACCGCTGCCAATACGAATGATGCTGGTGTGCTTAAGGCTTGTTATACCATTATGCATGTACTTTCCAAGACATCAGTTCGTGCATCAACGATAGGCACAGTGGTGACAGGTATATTACTATCTGTATGGACGCAATGGGGATTGTTCAGATTTTACTGGATTATTGTCAAAGAAGGGTTGACGATTCTCTCAATTTTATTGGGTCCCTTTGCTATGTATACTTTAACCCTAAAAGCAGTGACGCTGACGTCTAAGGGAGGGCTACACGCTCTATTGGATCCAGCGTTCACAGTAAACAAGTGGCAGCTCTGGATGGGCATTATCCTTCAGATTATTTCTCTTGTTTTAATGTTTGTGATTTCAGTGTTTAAACCATGGGGTCAGCGAAAAATGAAAAAAGCATCGAAACATGCTTAAAGATGAAGGGGAGCAAAGACATGATCAACAAAATAGGTAAGGGAAAAGGGGATAATATAAAAATGATTCAATTGAATAATCAGGAGTGTGTAGGTAGTGAAACCTAAAAAAAGTTGGTGGGTATTATTCATTATCTCCATTGGAGTAATAATTCCTTTTGTTGCACCTTATGTAACATTAGATCCTGACAATAGCCGTGTATCGATCACATCCAGCGGTCTGCAATTTCCCATGTTAATGGCTCATATTGTAACGGCTTGTGTCGCGTTACTATCTGGTTTTTTTCAATTCTTGGATCTTATTCGAATCAAAACACCTAAAGTCCACCGCTTACTCGGAAGAGTGTACATGTGCAGTGTATTAATAAGCGGATTGCTTGGTCTAATATATGTTCCTTATATTGAAAATTTCTCGAAAGCTGCTTCTTTTCTGGTCTTATCGCTTATCTGGCTTTTTACCTGCTGGAAAGGATATCGTACGGCAGTAAGAAAGCAATTTGCAGAACATCGTAACTGGATGATTCGTAGTTTCGGCATCACGTTGGTGGCAGTAAGCGGCCGAATAGTAGTACCAATTTTACTGTTAACCTATTACACAATAAACGGCTTCTCCCTTCCAAGCGGGAGAGAGAAAATGATCGAGGAAGTACTCAATGCTAATATATGGGTAGGGTTGATAGTAAATTTCATAGTCGTAGAGTGGGGAATCCTTCGTAAAGATGTTAGTAAAGGTG
>NZ_JBALOS010000144.1:24709-40695 GCF_036962765.1 Neobacillus drentensis | reverse complement strand
GAGGCTCACAGGGACCGATCACAGGAAAAATGGCTAGTCTCGGGCACTCTGGATCGATCACAGTGAACTTAATAAAAGTTTTTTTAAAAGTTATATCGCTTTTTCCCCTTTTACCCCATTGATCGAATAGCTTACGGTGATTTCTGCATTCAAGGAATGGGAGACGGAACAGTATTTGTCTTTCGACAATTGAATTGCCCGGACTACCTTATCCTCAGGCAGTTCTCCGTCTAAGGCATAATGAATATTAATCGTTGTAAAGCGCTTCGGATGCTCCTCGGCACGTTCTCCTTTCACATCCATTTGAAATGCGGTAGGCTCGAGGCGCATTTTTTGCAGGATTGAGATTATATCAATCCCTGTGCAGCCGGCAACCGCCTGCAGCAACAGTTCCGTCGGTCTTGGACCGGAATTCTCTCCGCCAACTTCAGGTGCAGCATCCATTGTAAATTCATGCCCGGACGGTGACACCCCCGAAAAGGCCATTTTCTCTTTCCAGTTGATTGTTAACTCCATACTCATACCCCTTTCACCTTTTTATCTTACCCATTCATCACTTCTTATTTTACATCTTTTTCAGTGCAATAATCCGGTAAGGAGCTTTTACGCGCTTCCATTATGCTCCAGAGGGGCGGCAAAATTTATAGGTCCCACCCCCCTTAACCAGAGCTCTGGATCAATTTTCAGATTCAGTAACCTATAATGTAGCCAACTTTTTCTGTTTCATCACCCTAACCAAAATCGAAGCTGCCACAATTATGGAAAAGAGTGAAATGACACTGCTGGCAAAATAGACTAGATTAGGGGTTAGTCGATCTAGAAGCATTCCTCCAGCTATGCTTCCAATAATCCCGCCGATTCCCCCAAAGACAGCGGCAAAGGTGGTTTGAGATGTGGCTTTTACTTCATCCGAAACAATTTAGGAGATATACTCCATCGAAGCAACAAAAAAGAGAGCAAACGTGACACCTTGGCTTACCTGTAAAACACTAATAATTGTTGGATCTTGGATATAACCATAAGCCCCCCACCGAATCGTATACAAGATGGTGGCAATCGTAATCAGAAAAACCGGATGATATTTTCTAAATAAGAAGACCGAAACGGCAAAAATAGGTACCTCACTCAATGAGGCAAACATCCAGGCACTGCCAATCTGACTTTTGGAGGAACCTAGTTCAGACAGATAAAGTCCTAAAATACTATCATTCAATCGATGCGGGATTCCCGCCAACGCCGCAACGACATCAAGTTATTCGGGTTAATGAACTTATACGAAAACAACATTCTATGCGAAAATAGCCTTAATAATATAAGCCCTCCTTATTTTCTTGTAGAAACTCCTCAATTTCTTTCTTCATTGGAATCGAATTTTGCGCTCCTCCCCGTGTAACAGTGATTGCTGATGCAGCGGTGGCAAACAAAAGTGCCTCCTTCGTACCCTTTCCAGAAGCTTTAGCTGCCGCAAACGAACCGATAAACGTGTCTCCAGCAGCGGTTGTATCAACCGCGTTCACCTTAAACCCGGGAGTGAGGATCGTTGATTCAATTGTGGAATAATAGTGTGAACCCTGCTCACCGAGAGTTAAAATGACTGCCTTTACCCCGTGGTTAATAAGCCAGTTAATCGCCCGCTCTTGTGCTTCTACCTTATCAATCCGAATCCCTGTAACTACCTCTACTTCGGTTTCATTTAAAATCAGAAAATCAATCAATGGAAAAGCATCGGTTGGGATTTTCAAAGCAGGTGCAGGGTTAAAATACGTTTGGACCTGCCGCCGCGCTGCTTCTTTTAGGACAAATAAAGTCGTTTCCAACGGGATTTCATTTTGTAATAAAAGAATATCTGCTTCATCTAATAAGTTTAACCGTTCTTCCACATCCTTTTTGGAAAGCTGCCCGTTAGATCCTTCCGATAAGATGATCGAATTTTCTCCAGCCTCATCAACCGTTATAAAGGCCATTCCTGATGTTCCTTCTTTTATAATCATTTCACTCGTATTAACATTCGATTTTTCTAATGAAGCTACTAACTCCAAACTAAACGGATCTTTCCCAACCGCCCCCAGCATCGTCACTTGGCCGCCTGCTAATGCAGCCGCCACCGCCTGATTGGCACCTTTTCCTCCTGGCGAGTAAATCGTTCCCAGTCCTTTAATGGTTTCACCTAGAAGCGGGTGCTTTCCAACCCGATTAACAATATCCATATTTATACTTCCGATTACGAGAATATTCATTGTTATCCGCCCCATTTTAAAAATGATACACCCGGCATTGCTCAACTTGATTTATTCCCCTTTTTAACATGGAAAGAGACCCTTTCATACTCGGGCCTCTCTCCCTTCAATTCCTACAAACCCTTCACCGAAAACCCTGCATAATGGGTATGGCTTCCGTTAAAGTTAGAGAAACCCACCTGGCCAAATAAATAAGGGTTATCATTGTCAGTATACTCCATAACCTTATCACCATTGACGGACACGATGAAATGATTATCCTGCGCTTCAACCGTTAATTGATAAGACTGCTGTTCATCCCAAAGGTAACTAGAAGAAGCTAACGAACGGTACCCGTTCTCATTTTTATATAAAACAACTTCATGATTAGGTGCGAGCCCTACAGCATAGGAACGAATACCGCCTTGGACACGGAATTGAATATTATGATGCTCACCAAGCTTAGGCTTTACTTCTGCAGAGAATTGATAGTTCCTCCACTCCCGATCGCCTGTATAACACTCGGCAGGTTCTCCGTGGTAGCTGCCGCTTAATTCGCCATCCTCTAAGCTCCAGATTCCGCGCAGATAAGTAAACTGACTAACTTCTAAATGAAGCGGGGTCCAAAACTCCATTCTTTCATTTTTAAAATGAATCTCATAATCAGGTGCGCCTGAAAAATCGAAGGAATCGATATAAGCGATTAAGCTTCCCGTATAATATCTGTCGACGACAGGAATGAATTCGACCCCCGCCTCTTCAATATGAACATCCTTCAAAGCAGGGATGACATACGACAGTGAGCAGAATTTACCTAGTTCCACAATCTCTTCTTCTCCGTAAAAATAGGTCCCCTTATTCCCATCCTTCACATATAAACGAGCTTTCACACTAATACCAAGATCCTCTGGAACGAGTACCTTTGCATCTAATGATTGCCCTGGATAAACAATCGGCGAAAAGCTTGGATCGTAGCGGCTGTCATTAAAATCTTCCGGCTTGTAATACGTTTTATGATAGACACGATAGGAGTCGCCGCCTTGAACAGTATCAAAGACCACTTTTAAGGATCTTTTTCCGATATCGGAATACTCCTCTGAGTTTTGAAGCGTACCCGTTATATGCACATTCAACTTCGAATTATGCTCTAAGCGGAATGCATGTGTGGAACCAGGATATTCAAAATGAAAACGCGGTGCCTTTCCTTCCAGGATTGCGGCCCATTCCGTCGGCACATCTTCCCCAGCAATTAAATAGCCCAACTTAGAAATATAAGTCGCACACCATGGAATATCGACAATATTAAGGGATCCGATTACACTTGAACAACAGAGAAAATCGTTAATTGGTTTTCTCCAGCTCTCATCAATGCCATCGATTCCGTTTCGAACACCAATAATTGTACCGACATTGGCCACATTACAATCTGTATCCCAGCCGCACATATTACAAATGTTAATCGATTCACTGAAATCACCTTCTCCATATAAAAGGGACAGGACAATAACAGCCGAATTCGGTATGATATGGCAGACACCTGGATAACGGTCATAGCCATAATTCACTTGAACAAACTTAAAGCAGTCACGCCAATTGGATGGATTCTCCTTGTAAAAACGAATCACGTCCCTGGTCATCCGTGTATATTCACTATCCGCTGGAATCACCGACAAACCTGCCTCAATGATTTTTTCGATCTCCTTTTCCACAAATGCTTGCGCAATACAAGCTGCAATAAACTCGCCGCCGTATTTTCCATTGCCATCATGGGTAACGCTGGCCATTTTACCAGCATACTCGGCCGCTAATTCTGGATTTCCTGGGGCCACCAGTCCCCAGACATCGATGAAAATCTGACCGCCAATTTGTTCAGCAACGGCATGACCATTTTGTTCTATTGATCCAGAACGAGGAGCCGTGATCCCATTTTTCAAATTAAGGTAGGCCGTATGTTCCGTCGATTTCCCGTACCCGCCCCACCAAAAGAAGCCGTGCCCATCAGGAGCGTAATTTAATAGTGTTAACCCCATTTGTTCAGCCGTTATGTCACTGGTGTGGGTAAAATCTTCGAGGGCACGTAGGAAAAACATCGGTCCGTTCGTATCATCATCGGCCGCAAAGTTTTTAAATTCATGTAAATAGCCGGTGATCTCCCCATATGTTCGTTCCAGGCGTTCATAGGACCAGCCTTCAACGTTACCGCCATGACGGACTCCGATGACCTTTCCCAGCCAGCCCGCGTACACTTTTTCAATATAATCAGCAGGAATACGGCTGCCTTTCTTTACATTTTCAATCTGATTTACATCTAATTGACTCATTCAAACTCCCCCTTATTATCCCTTAATACTTCCTTCAGTAAGACCTTCAATAAATTGACGCTGTAAGAAAAGGTAAAGAATGACCATTGGCAGAGTGGAAATAAGACCTGCCGCCGAGACCTTACTCCAATCAGAACTAAAGCTTCCAACGAAAGCAAGATACTTTGTTGAAACCGTGCGTAATTCATCGGATTGAATAAACGCATTTGCAAAGAAAAATTCATTCCAGGTCCAAAGGCCAACCAATAAGGCCACCGTTAAAAATACAGGCTTGGATAATGGAATCATTAATTTCATAAAAACTTGAAATTCATTACAGCCGTCTACCCGCGCACTTTCGAGAAGCTCCTTTGGAATCCCTATAAAAAAGGAACGAAGCAGGAAAATATTAAATGGCAGGAAGATTCCGCTATAGATGATAATCAGACCAAATAAGGAATCCATAAGGTGTAAATTCTGCCACACATAAAATAGTGGGACGAGGAATAATCCCATAGGTACAGACATGGTAAGCAGTAAAAATGCCATAATCGCGCTTTGTCCTTTAAATTCGTATTTCGATAAGGCATAGGCCGCGAATCCACCACTGATACAAACAATAATGATCGTAGCCACTCCCACTAGTAAGCTATTAATAAAGGCCTGACCATAGGCCCCTTCCGTCCAGGCAGCGACCATATTTTCAAACGTGATTTTAGAAGGCACACCAAATGGACTCGTTAAAAACTCGTCCTTCGGCTTAAAGGCATTCATCAATAACAAAACGAGCGGACCTACTGCAAAGAGAAAGACACAAAACAGGAAGAAGTGACGGGAAACGACCTCAAAGGGTTTATTTTTCATCACATCTCCCATCCTTTCTTTTTCATGATTCCGAAAATCGCAATGATAATCCCGCTCAGAACCGCCATCGCTAAAGCAATCGAGCTCGCATAACCAGGTGCTTGATTTTGCAGAGCTTCCTTGTACATGTAGGTGCTAATTAATTCCGTCGCATTTCCTGGGCCGCCATTCGTCATGACAAAGACATAATCAAAGGCAGCAAATGACCAGATCATCGTTAACATAAGAATCAACATCAGTGTTGGTCGTAATTGCGGAAGAATCACATACCAGAAGATTTGGATCTTATTCGCACCTTCGACAATCGCCGCTTCTTCCAAACTTTTATCCGTTTGGTGAAGGGCCGTTAAGATAAGGACCATCAAAAATCCCCAGTAGCGCCAACCATCGACTAATGCAACAGAAAGCAAGGCAATCGCAGGATCTCCTAACCACATGGGCACATTATGGAAGCCCCATTTCGTTAAAAGTGTATTAATCCCAAAAAACGGGTTATAAATCCAAGCCCAAACTTTCGCACTCACAACGGTTGAAACGATTTGGGGAAGAAAGAAAGTCGAACGGTAAAACATTTGACCTCGTTTTACTTTACTCACCATATAGGCAATGATTAACGCAAATATAATGGGTACGGTGCAAAAAAGGGCCATCCACTTAAAGTTATTGCCCAGTGCAGCAAAGAAATTAGGATCTGAAAGGAGAGTTTGGTAGTTTTCTAAACCAATGAATTTTGGCGGCTGAATGCCATCCCAGTCGGTTAAGGATAGGATTAATGTCCCGATCGTTGGACCTGCTACTACTAGAATGATTAAAAACAAAGCTGGTGAAAGAAATAGCCACGGGACAATTGCCTTTCTCCAGTTTTTGCGATTCTTCCTTGGTATGTGTACGGATTCTTTCATAACGGCTAAATCTGCACTCACTTAGAAGTTCCTCCTTTCAATTAGAAAATTTGAGAAAAAAAGAGGAGGAAAAATTTCCTCCTAATTAAATTTAAATAGCTTCCCTTTCTCTTTATCTTTTTCAAATTCTTTTTGTAATTTATCCAAATAGGTGTCAACATCAATCTGTCCCAGCCACACGGATTCAATATTGCTCCATGCAAAGGTTTCAGTGGATGGCGGCCAATACGTCCAAGCAGCATAGCCCGTTTGATTATTTTCCATTGCTTCGTTTAATAGATCAAAAGATTTTTGAACATGCGGTTCAAGATTCCCAGCTTTCAAGCCATTAATTGGAAGGAAACCGCCTAACTCCAGGAGTTTTTGGGCATTTTCATTAGTATGCATCCAATCAAGGAATTTGGCTGTTTCATCCGGATGCTTAGAATTTTTGTTAATACCAACAGCTGCACCTAATGCAAGTGGCAGGTTAGCTTCAACTCCATCTTTCCAAGACGGCATAATAAACACGTCCCAATCAAATGGAGGTGGACTCCCTTTTAACGTCGATAGCATCCAAGTCCCTTCCATTTTCATCGCAGCTTTCCCACTCATAAATAGAGTAGTGGCGTCATCAAGCGTAATGGCTTGGGATTGTTTATCATTGATATACCCGTCTTTCCAAAGATTGTTCAATTTTGTGATGGCATCCTTCATTTCCAGACTATTCCAAGGGATCTCCCCAGTTAATACCTTTTTAAAGTCGTCAGCCCCAACCGTTTCATTAAAGGCTAGAGACAACCACCATTCATTGGCTGCTTTAAAGTCAGAGCTTCCAAACGCAAATGGAATGATGCCCTTTTCATCCATTTTTTTACTAAGCGCGACTAGTTCATCATAGCTGTTTGGAATGTCCCAGCCATTTTGCTTGAACATATCTTTGTTATAGTAAACTACTAATGTTTCATAGGAGCCTGGCAGCGCAACCTGCTTTCCATTCGCTTGAACGGTTTGGTAGGCCCACGGATAATAGCGATCCGCCCACTTATATTTTTCTGCATACTCATCAAGTGGGAGCAAATAGTTTGCGGCCGCGAAATCCTGGGCGGAGGTAGGTCCATTTAAATTAACAACATCCGGTCCTCCCCCTGCAGCTAACTGCTGCTTTGCGAGACCCTCGGGATCCGAGTTTTTAACAAGCTTGACTTTAATGTTTGGATTTTTTGCTTCAAATCCTTTAATGACATCATTTTGCAGATAGTTTAAATATTCTGTCCCACCTTGGTTGTTTGCATAGAGTGAAATTTCAACATTGCCCTTCGAGCTGGAAGAACCTGAACTTGTTGAGCTGCAGCCAGATATCAACAATAAAGATGCGGCCACAGCAGGTAACCACTTGCTAATTTTCATTCCCTTTCCCCCTTTTTCACGAAAATATGTAAGCGCTTACGTTACTATTATTATGGCAAGTTATTGTAAGCAGGGGAACCTGTCAATTTTGATATGATTCCTTCACTTTTTTGATAATTCAAATTACTCGCAAGTGGAAGCTTCACTTGAATCGTCAATCCATACTCTTTATTTTCAAAAATAGACAGCCCATAATTCTCACCGTACGTCATCCTGATTCGATTATGGACATTAGCCAGTCCAATTTTTTCATATGAGGGGCTTTCATCTTTCCGATCAGCTAAAAACATCATTAATTCCGCTATTTTTTCGGGTTCTAATCCGATTCCATTATCGGAGATTTCATAGAATAGGTGCTTCTCTTCAACAAAAGCAGAAATTCTTATTTTCCCCTTCCCACCAAGAGGCTCCAAGCCATGCTGAACAGCGTTTTCTACCAGCGGCTGCAACGTAAAGCGCGGAATTAATTGCTCTAGTAATTCGTCAGGTATATGAAAGTCGAACTCTATGCTATCCCCTGTTCGAAAACGAATAATTTCGCTATAGAGGAGGACATGCTGATACTCCTCACTAACTTTCACTAAAGGAGTCGAACGGTCTAAACTATAGCGGAGCATGCCTGCCAATGAATCGACGACAGCCGTTATTTCACGGATCCCCTTATCCCTAGCCAACCAGCTGACAGAGTCAAGTGTATTATAAAGAAAGTGCGGGGCAATTCTTGCCTGGAGTGCCTGGTACTGTGCTTCTTTTTGCAGTAATTTAGCTTGTGATTCGTTCATCCTTGAGACCCGAATATCATTGATTAATTGCTGGAGCTGCTCAATCATATGGTTAAAACTTTTCCCTAGCTTACCAATTTCATCATTCCGCTTAAAATTCGACCTCGCAGCTAAGTTGCCGCTCTCGACATCAAACATTAGTGTTTGCAATCGTTGAATCGGTCTGACTAGATACGTCCGTAGAAATAAAGCTACTCCTCCGACCGCAAGAATAATGATTAAAGCAAACAGGAACACAATATTTCTTGTCTTCTGTAATTGATTAGAAATCTCTTGATAAGGAACCACACCATTAATGTGCCAATTCGATAACGAGGATGTGGTATGAATCACCAACTCTTTCTTCCCATCCCGATTCAGAAAATAATTATCTCTTTTCGAGGATGGCGCCAATAGCTTTTCGCTATTAAAATTTTTCGGTGCATATATTTCTTCACCTTGATTATTTTTAACAACAATAAATCCGGATTGAAGCAGCTTCGAGTCTTGTAAGTAGTCTTGAATCTGCTGCAGGTCAAGATCAACAATCACCGCACCAATTACCTGGCCGTTCTCCGGATCTAAGATAGATTGAACATATGGAATAACCCAGCGTGATTGTTCACCTAATTCTGGAGATAGGACGGTTGGTTTTTTTAATTTTAATAGTCTCGCAAATTTCCCCTTGTTCAGATTGCCCCCGGTAGGCAAATATCTTCCCATACTATCAATTCGGGACAAATCTTTTCTGACAATCGTGATTCTCTGGATGTCCTGATGGGTTAGGATCATTAACTTGGAAAAGGCCACAAAGGTTTGTGTTTGTGCATAAAGAAGATAATTCTCGGCATGAGGTTCACTTACAAGAAGTTGAAACTCTCCATAATTGGCAACGGTTTTCGCAACCGAGTCGACATCTGTAATGTAACTGTCTAAGCGAGCCTGAATCTGTGCGATTGTTTCAGTGTTTGATTTAACTATTTTCTCTTCTAGGATGCTAGAAAAGTATTCATACCCCAAATAGCCAACCGAAAGTAAAGGCATCATCGTAAGAAATAGCAGTGTGAAAATGATTTTTTGATAGAGGGTCCCCTTGCTCATTGGCGGGCACCCTTTGTTAGGAAATCGTGACGATAATCCTGTGGAGTGATCCCGCATTGTCTTTTAAAGATTCTTGAAAAATAATCAGGGTTGTCATAGCCCACTGTTTTGGAAATGTCCATTACCTTAAAATTGGTCGCTTCTAGCATGTTCTTGGCTTTTTCTATTCGTAAGTCAACAATATATTCGGTGAAATTCTTCCCGAGTTCTTTTTTGACGACTCTGCTTAAATGAGCAGCTGACACACCAATGATTTCGGCCACCTCTTGTAAGGAGATTTCCTTATTATAATTGGCGTCCATGATTTCTTTGCATCTGATGACTAAATCAGGAGAGGTAGTTTTTTTAAACTGACCAACAATGTAAACACTTGAATCAAGTAAGCAATTGATTTTTTCCTCAATCCTAGTAAAATCTGTCTCAGGAACAATCGATTCAATCGTCTTTTCAATGATCGGTTCGATGAAACCTCTTAGTTCATCATTAGTGATGATCCTTTTTCGAAGCGATACCAGGAAATCAGTCAAATACGGTAATACTTTAATGGTATCGTTTTGGGAACGCTTTCTTAATTCTGCAATAAATAATTGTGCTTTATTTGTTAATCCAGATTTGTTGGCCATTTCCACACAATCGAGGAGCTCCGATTCCAGGCGGATTAGCCCCATATCCCATTTGGGTTGATTCTGTAACAAATGGGAGTATTTAACCGAGCCCTTGACAACTTCACCCATAAGCCTGTTTAAGGTCGTTCCAAATACTTCTTTGTTAATCGGTTTTAATAAATAATCGGAGACACCAAAACGCATCGCCCTAGTAGCATAGGTAAAATCTGCATAGCCGCTAAGGATGGCGATGATTATATCTGGATACATTTTTTTAACTTTTTCAACCAAGGATAGTCCATCCATTTTCGGCATCTTTATATCTGTAATCACAATATGAGGGGAATGTGATTGAATTATTTTTAAAGCATCCTCGCCATTAGAGGCTGCTCCTATCAGGTCAAAAGGTTCGCCCATTTCTTTAATAAAATTGGAGATTCCATTGCGGACAACTAACTCATCTTCAACAATAAGTACCTTAACAAGCATGCCTAGCCCTCCAATGCAGATAAATTACTTTTCTCCTATAAAAATAGTTATTATACTATTTTTCCATTTTATCACTATCTATAGGCTATAAACTTCTTAAACTTCGACAATAATCGAGTGGCAACTGGTCTTTCTCCATCCCCTCAATAAAAATGCTTACATCCAATGAAAGATACATTCATTGGATGTAAGCATTCGTTAAACGAGATGATTCCTTTAAGTGACTATGGGAATCCCGATTATTAGTAGTATAAAATTCCTGTTACTTAGTCATCCATTCCGGTTTTCCGAAGCCTTTAAATTGTTCATCAATGATTTTCTCGAAATTATCCGATTCGACAACGGCTTTAATATCCTTCGCCAGCTGAGAATCTTTATTTTCTGTTTTGACGGCAACCACATTGCGGTAAGGATCAAGCATATTCTCAAGCGCTAGTGCTTTAAGCAGGTCCATCTTAGCAGCAAGAGCGAAGTTTCCAGGTACTGCAGCTATATCAGCACTGTCGACAGAACGAGGCAGCTGACCTGCTTCAATCGGCTGAAATTTCAAGTTTTTCTTATTCTCAGTAATATCCTTCTCTGACACTCTAATCGGCTCTGCTTTTTCATTGATTTTAATCAGGCCTTCATCGCGGAGCGTATTCAAGGCACGAGCGGCAGTTGTCGGGTCATTGGGAATGGTAACCGTTGCCCCATCCTTCACCTCATCAAGTGATTTATAAGTGTTTGAATAAAGCCCCATAGGTGCCGTTGGAACAGAAATCAACTTGGTTAATTCCATATTATTTTCCTTCGCAAAACTTTCAAGATAAATGGTGTTTTGGAAGAGGTTAGCCTGAATATCACCATTATCTAACGCTTTGTTTGGTTGAATATAATCACTAAATTCAACAACCTCTACTTTATAGCCCTTCTCTTCTAAACTTGGTACAATCGCTTTCTTCAACATATCGCTATACGGACCCGCTGTGGCACCCAATTTAATATTCTTTGAATTAGCACTTGCCTTTTCCTCACCTGAGCTGCCGCACGCTGTTAAAGCAGCTACGACTAAAAGTAAACTCATTGCTAAAAACCACTTTTTCATGACTTTTTCCCTCTTTCTGTTTATTTTCTTTTATCGACAACTTTGGCGATGAAATCGCCAAAAAGCTGAACAAACTGAACTAAAACAATTAAAATGACAACCGTGGCAACCATGATTGTGTTGTCATAACGATAATAACCAAAGCGAATCGCTAAATCGCCGATTCCGCCGCCCCCAACTGTACCGGCCATTGCAGAAAATCCAACCAAACTAATGAGTGTTAAGGTAATCCCAGAGATAATCCCCGATCTTGCTTCAAGGAGCAGGACATCTTTAATGATCATCCATGGGGTAGCACCAGCGGCAATTGCTGCTTCGATGACGCCTTTATCGATTTCTCTTAATGCAGTCTCGACAATCCGAGCAAAGAAAGGAATCGCAGCAACGGAAAGCGAAACACTTGCAGCAGTTGGTCCAATGGTTGTACCAACTAGAAATTTTGTTAATGGAATTAACGCAACCAATAAAATAATGAAAGGAATGGACCGAATAAGATTAACAATAAATCCCACGGAAAGCTGGACCGAGCGATTTTGCAAAAACAAGCCCTTGTCCGTAACATATAAGAGAATCCCCACAGGCAATCCAATAACAATGGAGATGACTAATGAGATGAGAATCATATAAATGGTTTGTACAAAAGCTGTATTAATATCAGGAATAAGCTCCACAAGATGATTAAAATCAAAGCCCATCGCGTAACACCTCCACTTGTGCTGCCCGGTCTTCGATATACTGAAGCGCCGTTTTCACTTCTTCCTTCGGTCCTTTCAGTTCCATAATAAAAATGCCAAGCGGCAATTCTTGAATATATTCAATCGAACCATGCAGAAAGTTACCTTTAACGTTAAATTGCTTGAGCATATCGGAAATGACACCCTCTCCGGCAACTTTCCCCTTGAATAAGACCTTGATGATCGGTCCATCACAATTAGATAAAATCGCCTCCGGAATGTCATAAGAAACAACACTATCAATAAACTCTTTTGTGAGTTCGGCCCGAGGGTTGGCAAAAATATCATATACCGCTCCCTCTTCAATGACCTTTCCTTCTTGCATGATCGCCATCCGGTGGCAAATTTCCTTTACAACATTCATCTCATGCGTGATTAATACAATGGTAATGCCCAGTTCCTTGTTGATTTTTTTTAAAAGATTTAAGATTGACTTGGTTGTGGTCGGGTCAAGTGCTGAGGTCGCTTCATCGCATAATAGCACCTTCGGATTATTAGCAAGGGCTCGTGCAATCCCCACCCGTTGTTTTTGTCCACCGCTCAGCTGTGCAGGGTACACATCTCGTTTATCCGCAAGTCCTACTGTTTCAAGCAATTCTTCCACTCGTTCTTTTATTTGGCTCTTTGGATAGTTGGCAGCTTTCAAGGAAAACACAATATTCTCAAACACTGTTTTTTGACTGATTAAATAAAAGTGCTGAAAAATCATGCCAATTTTTAACCGGGCTAAACGCAGATTCTCACCTTTTAACGAAGTAAGATCAATGCCATCAACGGTAATGCTTCCTTTTGTGGGCCGCTCCAACAGATTGATACAGCGCAGCAACGAACTTTTTCCGGCACCGGAATAGCCGACAATTCCATAGATCTCGCCACTTTGTACAGTTAGCGAAACCTCATCAACACCTTTCACCGTGCCATTTTTTGTTGTGTAAACCTTTGAAAGATTCTGAATCTCAATCATATGATTACCTCTTTTTTTCAAATTCTATATTTTGAAATAATGATAGCTTCCAAACAAAAAATGCCCCTCTCAACTGAAAGGGGCATCGAAATACAAATGGATATTTCGACTTATCTTTCAGAATGAAAGTCATTCTGCAGGAATTGGCACCTTCCCTAAAAGGGGGTTGCCGGACGTCATAGGGCCTAGTCCCTCGGTCGCTCTCGATAAGTTTATAATCGTTTTTTAAGTTAGGTTGATATTACTAATCTATCTTTATTTTGTCAATCATCAGATAATAGTAATCTTTTTTGAAAGAGCGCTTCCATTCCTATTAAAACAATCAACAAAGTAGGTTTAAAATTTTTTTTATTTGCTGCACCCAACATTGATATTGAACAAGAGGTTCATAGGTATCTGATTGGTATCCAAACTTATCAACAACAAGATGAAGAGTTTTTGATTTCTTCTTTTACTGGTTGCGCTGTACAGCATGCTGATTCATTTATATCAGTTACATTAATCCCCACATTCACTTTACTCATTTTTACCAGCTCTTTTAAATATTAGGATACTAAATCAAAAAAAGTTGATTTATAATCACTAAATCAACTTTTTTTGAACTTATATTTCTGGTGTTAAAATCAAAATCTTTCAAGTAATTCGATGATTACTTTATATGTAGAGGTTGTGTCCATGTAGGCATATCTACCTTTACCATTCCAGAAGTTTCCTCTTTGAATAACGGGATAACCCATGTCCTCTAATAATTTCACATTTTCCTCCATATTATTTACCACAAAGGATATATGGTGGACACCCTCACCTTGTGTTTCAAGGTGCTTTTTCCACGTGCTTGGTGAATCACCCGGCTCAATTAATTCAAGTTGAAGTAATGGGGTATTTATAAACATGTATTTAGAGTCCGCCTCAGTTGGCTTTCCTTCAAAAATAACCTGAGTAAGCTCACTTGGCCCGGATTGAATCACTGGATGCTTTTTGACACCTAGTAACTTGCAGTACGCATCGGCTGCTGCATCTAGATCTTTGACGACAATGGCCAGCTGCTCGACTTTATTGGTTCCCAGTAAGGGAGTGAAGACACCTGTTTTAGGTGCCGTATCCCTCGGTTCAGCACTTTCTAGCAGTTCCAATAGTATTTTATGACTATTTAACGTATCCACATAAACATAACTTCCATCACTAGATGTAAATTCGCCACTCTGCAGCAACGGAAATCCGTTCTCCTCAAAAACAGGCAGCTTCTCTTTAATAGAGTCCACATCAAAGGCGATATGATGGATTCCTTCCCCCACCGTATCCAAAAATTCGCGCATTGTGCCAGGCTCTTGGTTAGGTTCAATCAATTCAATTTGCACTGTTGGGGTATTTAAAAATACTAATTTACTACGGGAATCAGTTGGCTGACCGCGAAACACCACCCTAGAAACTTCACTGTCGCCTGTTAAAAACCATTGAGGTGCCGGTATCCCGAGAAGCTTCGCAAATGCCTCGGATGCTTGCTCAATATCACGAACAACGAATGCAATTTGATTAATGACGTTATTTCCAGCTAACGGCTTTTTTTCCGTCAATGATTCGGTCATGTTTATTCCCCCAGTTATTATATCCTCATCACCCAAGCCCGCGAACCGCTAATCCTCCATCGCTCGAAATCACTTCACCCGTAATTGCACGGGCCTGATCGGAAGCAAGTAGAAGATAGGCCCCCACATGGTCTTCCGATTTCATCGCAATTTGCAGTGGGTTCCGTTTTTTTATGCTTTTCTCTTTCGTTTCATTATCGACCATTTTTACAAAAGGCTGCAGTGGAGGAATGACATGGAGTGCTGTTAAGGTTCCTCCAGGTGCCACCGCATTCACTCGGATTTCCGGTGCTAATTCAAACGCCAGTTGGCGCATGAGTCCAATTTGCGCATGCTTGCTTGCCGTATACCAAACCCCTCCGCCATCCGGATAGAAGCCTGCACCTGAGACAGTGAAAATCATATTCCCGGCTGTTTTCTTAAGTTCCGCGGTGGCTGCTTTGGCCCCATTAAAATAGCCTTTTACATTGATATTAAATAGAAGATCATAGGCATCTGACATCGCTTCCGGGGTGAC
Source organism: Neobacillus drentensis (assembly GCF_036962765.1). Lineage (GTDB taxonomy): Bacteria > Bacillota > Bacilli > Bacillales > Cytobacillaceae > Neobacillus > Neobacillus drentensis_C. The sequence goes on along the minus strand of NZ_JBALOS010000144.1, from coordinate 25,180 downwards.
TGTCTCAAATTTGGCGAATCCGTCGAATACACCCGCATTAGCCACAAAAACGTCTAATTTCCCATAGATTTCGACAGCTGTTTGTACTGCTCGCACATGGTCTTCATAGATGGTCACATCGCCTTCAATGCATTGAACCTGTTCACCAAATTGTTGTTTGAGCTCATTTAGTCCTGCTTGAGACCGGTCAAGGATGGTGACAACAGCACCCTCTTTCACAAATGCCTCGGTGACAGCTTTTCCGATTCCGGAGGCACCTCCGGTCAAATAAATGGATTTTCCTGTAAGTTGAGCCATCATGGTGCTCCTTTCTATTTTAGCTACTGGTTTAAGTTCGAACATGCAGAACTCCTTTACGTGACGGTTTTCTTTTGTCCTCACTCTTTTCGGTCACGTAGAACCTTTTTACGTGACCGGACACTCTAATCCTGACTCTTTTTGGTCACGTAGAACTCTTTTACGTTACCGGGT
>NZ_JBALOS010000144.1:0-24603 GCF_036962765.1 Neobacillus drentensis | reverse complement strand
CGGGTTCTCTTGTCCTCACTCTATTCGGTCACGTAGAACCTTTTAAACAAAACCTATTTTTTATACAAAAATAGCCAGATTCCTAGTATTTAATGTCGTTTGGTCCACAATAAAAACCCGCTTAGATAGCTTCCATTCCCCATCAACATAGGTAAACTCATCTTGGCGTTCCCCTGAAATTAAATCATGATGGATATCGGTACAGCGGCTGCGGTAAATCGTTAAATAACTGTGGACTACCGCTTTTTCATTGGGAACGTACTCGAGCAACCGCACATTATTGACAGACCTCCGTGTCCGAGAAGGCGGTATTTCTGCCCAGGCGTAATCGGTTTTTAACCGGTCGACGCGGATTTTCAATAATTCAATATCATCATCAAATGCAAACATATCTAGAGAATAATCGGGACGCTCGATCCCTTCCTTATTGACCCGAACCGGCATTTGATACGAAATGTCCGAATGCAGCAGACTAAACCAACTATCAAAATCAATATCATCCAGAAACTTTGCTTCTGTATACAGCCATTGTTCAAATTCATAGGTTGCCAGCATCTTCTCTAAACTCATCTTGACTCCTCCCATCATTCACACATATTTCAAAAAGGCTCTCCCACACTAGGTAGTCATTAGATCGAGCCAGTAACGATAAAAGTTCCTTTGATTGGCCTCCGTGAACTTATCATCAAAAACTACACCAGGACCCACAAAATCCTCGACAGGTTGACGATGTAAACCCATCGTATAATTAAAGGTCAACTGTTTCACTAATGGCATCGTACCGGAGGCCGCAGCAGTAATATCCGTAAATACCTCTGTGTCATCCTGTTCAAAAATTCCAGACGGGCTGAAGGTTAAAATAAACGACTCACGAGAACGCTTTTTCCAATCGAGCGAAGCATTTTTCTCGACTAAAAACCAAGTAATGACCTCCATTTTGTCGACCCCAACCGGTCTCCATAGACGAACCGAAGTATTCGAGATCAACTGTCCTTTTACCTTTGTATGAGAAATTAAGAAGGAAAGATTCGGAAAAATATTCCCAATCATATTTTTTAGATTAGACAAGACATCATATTGTTCTTCGGTTAAATTGGACTTAAACTCATCTTTGAGTTCTTCAGGAAAAGCAAAATCAGGATTAGGCGTGCCAAGATTTAAGCCATGTCCATGGTTTGTATGGATTTGATACCCTTTTTTGGAATAGGTTGCACTTGGAACCATTCCTAATTTAACAATCGAGCCATGCGTCACCATGGTATGATAGGAATCACCGACAAAATTATCGGCACCAATTTTCCAATTCGACTGAATAATAAATCGTTGCGGCGGCCCGACTACTTCCATTTCAGCGCGTCCTACTATAATATCTAGATACCATTTAAAGTCACCTAAAAAATCTTCTAATGATTCAGCTTCGTCATTCCATGTACCAAAGATCAGGCCTTTATAGGTTTCAATTCTAACTTTATGAAGCCCTAAATCCGATTTATCAAAGCCTTCACCGTAAATATCCTTTTGCAGCGGAACGCCGACACAATCGCCATTGTTTTTAAAATTAAAGCCATGATATGGGCATGTAAAGGAAGATTTATTACCAGCATCTGCCCGGCAAAGCTTCATACCGCGGTGGGTACACATATTATATAGACCACGAATTTCACCATCAGCACCGCGTGTAAGAATGACAGAATAACCAGCTACATCTCTTGTAATGAAATCATTTTTATTGGGGATTTCTGATTCATGACCAATAAACAACCAGGTTTTTAAAAATACCTTCTTGTGTTCAATATCATAAATCTTTGGGTCACCTAAAAGCGAGGCAGGAATGGAACCTTCTTCTGGTCGAACGGATTCTATTAAGTATTCAATGGCTTCTTTTTGCGACATTTCTTCAAGATTGATGTTTGTTTTAAGCATAAGCCTTCACCCCAAAGCACTAAATTTTTTCTTCATTTTTATAGGAGAATGAGATCAAAAATCCTTGGGTTTCCCCTTTTACCCCATTATACTGAATGAACATCCCCATTTTCATTCTACTATTTATCCCAATTTTACAACTGCATCTTTATTTTTCAGTGCTGACAGCACACTAAGCGCAGCTAAGTAACTTGTTTTAGGATTATTTGGCATCGGATCATTTTCGACTTGAAGCGACAATTTACCGAAAGACCCATTGGCCTTAATCGAATGGCTATTTTTTCTTACCTTAGGATCAGAGATAATTTTCACCCTTGTTTTATCTGGCCCCAGCCCCGCCAAAGATAAAATAATCGATACATTAATATTTTTCGGGAATAACTCGATTGCTTCATTCGCCGAACCTTCGAACATTACTTGTTCTCGGTCAACAGGCGCACCTGGCAATGCTTGCGGTGGTTTCCTCGTAATAATTGATACTGACTCCAGTTCGCCAATCGATTTAGCTGCTTTCAGGACATCCAAGCCACCAATGGCTCCTGATGGTAAATGAATTTTCGTACCGCTTGCTTGACAGATTCCTTCAAGTTCCCGGTAAAATTCTACATCGGCTAAAGCACCCACACTGCTTAACACTAAATCTTTGCCACTTGCTAAAATAGCTGCTGCATAGTCTTTCACCACTTCAATGGTCGCAGCTTCAATCACAACGTCAATCGTAGGATTCTCGATGAGTGATTGAATATCATCATAGTGTTCTGTCTCAAACTCAGCAGCAATCTGCTCCGCCGTTTGTTTATTCCGTGTATAGAGGCCAACAATATTACACCCAGGAAGAAATCCTTCGATATTGATGCGTTGAAGAAGGAACTTGCCAATATTTCCTCCCCCAATTAACCCTATTTTCATTTGGATTCCCCCTTAGTTAGCCAAACCATATGAATCTGCGAAATACTCGAGCCCGCAATGTCTCGTTTCTCGCGATAGACCGCTTTCCTTTAATCCTGGGAAATCAAGATGGAGGTCTTGGAAAACCGTATGATTATTATGAAAAACAGCTCCTGCTTCCAAACGGTCCGCTAACTTCACGACCAATGCTTCGTCCTCTGTCCAAACAGACGCCCTCAAACCGAATTCACTGTCATTGGCAAGCCCCACAACTTCATCCACTTCAGAAAACGGTAAAATCGGAATCACCGGACCGAATTGTTCGGCACGAACAATTTCACTGGTTTGGTCTACTCCTGTAATGATGGTCGGTTGAATAAAATAACCTTGTTCCCATGATTCCGGATCGAGTTGAATTCCGCCCGTAATCACATGAGCACCTGCTTCAGCAGCTCGGTTGATCAAGCCGTTCACATAGTCATACTGTGACTTGTTATTTAAAGGACCCATCTCCACATCCGGTTGAATGCCATTCCCAACCCGAATGCGGCTGAATTCCTTCGTTAATTTTTCAACCACTTCTTCATATCGAGATTCGTGAACATAGATCCTTTTAATAGCGGAGCACACCTGACCCGCTGCACGAAGGACACCGAACCGAAGGCGCTTGATCGCCTCGTCATCTAAGTTAGCATCGGCAAGGAGAATCGCTGCATCATTCCCGCCCAGTTCCATATACAGTTTTTTGACTGTCCCAGCAGCGGCACGCATAATTTCTTTGCCCGTTTCTGTGCTGCCCACAAACGCAATCGTGCGAACCCGCGGGTCCGAACAAAGCGCATCCCCAATTACACTGCCTGACCCCGTCACCACATTGATGACCCCATCCGGAAAATAAGATGCGACCACTTTTAAGAAGGTCATAATGGTTAAAGGACAGCTGGTTGCTGGCTTCACAACAACAGTATTTCCTGCCAAAACCGCAGGGATAACTCGCTTAAAGGTAAGAATCAGCGGTGAGTTCCACGGAGAGATAATCGCTGCAACCCCGCGTGGCCGCTTGCGGATCTGCACTTTTTGACCTCCAGGAAGGCTTTCAGGTTTCCACCATTCTAGTAACTCGTCTGACCCTTGTTTCATAATATCAACACAACGAAGCAAATCTTTCTTCGCCTCAACAAGAACCTTGCCATTCTCCCGAACTAGTAAACTAACATTCTCTTCAACAATTGCTTTAATCTCCTCAGCTGCGAGCCTCATCCGGTTAGCCCGGTCCTCAATGTCACTTTGCGACCAGCTTTCATAGGCTTTAGCAGCCGTTCCCACTGCATCTTCTACATCCGCTTTTGAACATAAAGCAACTTCACCGACCACTTCACTCGTATGAGCTGGATTAATAACCTTCGCTGTGTTTTCGGCTTGGATCCACTGACCGCCAATTAAGTATTTTCCTGAAACATATGGATGTGTTGAAATCACGTTCATTCCTCCCTACAACTTTTTCGGTTTGAAAGCATCTGCTGCACCCGGAGGACCACCAAATGGTTTCGCCATCGGTCCGACCGCTTCCATGTCAACCACAATCATCGTTGGTTTTTTGCTATCAACAGCCTTTTCTAGGTCCGTGACAAATTCTGATGCTGAACCGATTCGTGAAGCTTCAAATCCCATCGATTGCGCTAATAACACAAAATCTGGACTCAATAAATCAACGGCAACTTGACGACCATACGCCGCACTTTGAATATTTCGGAGCACTCCGTAACCAGCATCATCAAATAGGACCACAATCAACGGCAGTTTTTCTTGGGCCGCAGTCGCCATTTCGCCGACATTTACCATAAATCCGCCATCTCCTGCCATTAATACAACCGACTGATCCTTATTGGCCATTTGCGCGCCAATCGCTGTTGGCAGCCCTTGGCCAATTCCTCCGCCAGATGCGTGAATCGATGTCCTAGGTTCATAGATTTCAAATAAACGGCTACCCCACACATTGGCTTGAACGGTTACATCTCGGACTAAAATTGTGTTTTTAGGCAACACTTCTCGCATTCCATCAAGGAATTGTTCATATGGACCAAGCGTCGCTCGTAACTGGATCCGCAATTCTTCCCGAACGGACTGCACTTCATCAAGATAGGCTGGATCCGGAACCACTGAAACTTTCGCTAATGCCTGATTTAATCCTTGTAAAATTTGTTTGGCATCGCCGACAAGTCCATAGCTAGCTTCATAGTTTCGGTTAATCGCCTGCCAGTCAGCATCAATCGCGATATGTTCTTTTGGAGCAGGGACTTTCCAGTTCGATGTTTCATTCCCTCTAAATCTCACGCCAATACTGATCAACAAATCAGCATCTATTAGTAAGTTTTTCGTTAATTCATGTGCGGCAAAGTGACCGATACATTGTGGATGATTTTCGGGTATACTTCCTTTTCCAGATTGGCTTGTGATCACGGCCGCCCCGATCATTTCTGCCAGTGCCGTCACCTCTTTGGATGCACCAGAGGTAATCACTCCTCCTCCTGCCCAAATGACTGGCCGGCGAGCATGACTAATTTTGACTAATACCTCTTCAGGAATGGTTGAAATAGTTTGATTGATTGGAGCTACTAGGCCAATTTCTTCAATCGAATGTTTTGGGATAATAGCAGATTGAAAATCAATGGGAATTTCTAGTGTTACAGGTCCTGCTGGATAAGTAAACGAGTCTTGAATCGCTTGTCTGATGACTGCGGATGCTTGCTCAGGCCTTCTTAACCGAACGGCTTTTTTACAGGAACCTTCCATCATTGACAACTGGTCTTTACATTCATGTATATAGCCTCTGCCCGTTCCTAAGTAAGGGGAAGCAACCTCACCGGTAAGATGAAGAACGGGTACGCCTGCTGCCCATGCTTCAATTAAAGAACCTGCTGCATTTCCAGCTCCTGTTCCCGTGCTCGTAATCACGACGCCCAATTTACCAGTTGCTCTAGCATATCCATCTGCCATATTTGCCGCTCCGCTCTCACCGCGGGAACAGACTAAATGAATGCTTCCTTCCCTGAGAATTGCATCATAAATCGGCATATTGTGGATACTCACAATTCCAAACGCTACTTCCACACCTGCACGAACAAGTTCTTGGACCACTGCGTCAGCTGTTGTAAATTCGATTTGCTTATCTTCACTCATCGTTTATTCCTGCCTTTATTTTTATTTGGCTATGTTAATCGTGACTGTTGATTTCCGCTCCAGGCGCTTCGCTTTCCTCGGGCGTGCCGGGGAGCCTCCTCGTCGCTTCGCAGGAGTTTCGCGCCTTCCGCTCCAATCAACAGATAGGTAAAATTAACAATGCGTTTTGACATAGCCTTTTATTTAAAGCGCTTTCCCCAGCGCTCCAGCTGTTTCAATTGTTGAACCCGATACATAGCTTGCTTTATTTGAGGCTAAAAATAAAATCACACTGGCTACTTCTTCTGCTTCCCCTACTCTTCCTAAAGGGATATTTCTTTTTTTGGCTAAGTCTGCGTAATAGTCTTCGGCTTTCATATCTGGGGCATTTTTTAACCGTCTCCGCTCCCATTGATCGGTACGAATCAACCCTAAGCTCACAGAGTTGACTAAGATATTATCAGAAGCAAGTTCCTGCGATAGCGTCTTACTTAAATTCAATAATCCGGCTCTTGTTGCCGCCGTGGCAATCATATGTCTTTCCGGCTCTTTTGCTAAGGTAGCATTGATATTAACGATTCGGCCTCCGCCCCGTTTGACCAAGTAAGGATGAACCGCCTTTACCGCATAAATAATCGCGAAGTATTTTAACTGAATTTGCTGTTGCCATTGTTCATCCGTGACATCAAAGAAATGTCCCATCACACTTTGTCCGGCAGCATTGACAAGGATATCAATCCCGCCAAAAAAGGCAGCTGCCCCGCTGATAAATTCGTTTACTTCATCTTTATTGGTTACATCACAGGTCGCTGCATAAATGGATGCTGATGCTCCAAATTTCAGTAAGTGATCATAAGCGTTTTCTTTACGTTCGATATTTCTGCCACAAACCGCGACTTTGGCACCTTCCTGGAGAAACATCTCAGCTGTTTTTAAGCCAACTCCAGAAGTACCTCCCATAATAACCGCTACTTTATCCTTTAATCCTAAATCCATCATGACACCCCTTCTGGCTATACCAATGTTTTTACATCAACCCAGCCTGGGTCTGGCGCTCCGCCCATCGCTGCCCGTGTTTCCGGTTTTGGAGGGCCGGCAATGCCCCATTGATCCATTAGATGTGGGACTCGCTTCCAAACACGCGCTCTCCATTCCGACTCATCTTCAATCGTTTCCAAATAACAGGTATATTCCATCACAAACTTCCCAGGATCTTGGAAGTAACAAAAAACATTATTACCAGGACCGTGGCGCCCGGGGCCCCAAATCTCTTGGTAGCCTGCTTTTCTTACATTACTGATTCCTCTCATCACCTCGTCGACGGTATCGACTTCATAGGCGATATGATTAACAGAGGCGTGCTGATCCTGATTGAAGGCAATCGAGTGGTGTTTACGGTTACAACGCAAGAAGGACATTTGGTGCTCGCTCCAGTCGGTCACCTTAAATCCTAAGACATTTGTATAAAAATCAGTAATCATATCAAGGTCTTTCGTATTCATAACGACATGGTTCAGTTTGACAGGATCAACATTTTTCTTATTCCAAATCGATGTATGAATTTCCACCCACGCAGATAATTCAATACAGCGATTCTCAGGATCGACGAAGCGCAAACCATACCCTTTTCCCTCTTCATCCAAATAACCTGGAGGTGAAACAATCTTCACTCCCTTTGAAGTAAGGGTTTCAGCTGCTCGATCGACTGCATTTTTATCCACCATTCCGAACGCGATATGGTGCAGTCCTCTTTCTTTGCCAGCATGTAGGCTTAATATATGATTTTCAGGACCAGCCCCACGAAAATAAACAGAAGTATCATCCTGAGCAACCTTATCTAAACCCCAAATTTTTTCATAAAAATCCGCTTGTTCTTGGAGAACTGGGGTAATTAAGCTTATATGCCGTAAATGGGTAATTCCTAACATCTCGCCACCTCCATTTTTTATAATCGTATAATTCAACAGGGATGATCCGTTAAAAAATAAGCGGACCATCCCTGCTAACGAAGTAATCAGGGAATATGTTCTATTCCTGAAACATCTGCCTAATTGTAAAATTACTTTCCGTTAATAATTGCATCTCTTTCTTTTGCACGGTGGATACGAAGTTCTTCTAACGCACTACCTTTTGGATAGGTCGGTAAATTCGGCTTCACTGCTCCTAACATGACAAGCATTAATGCCTCTTCTTCGGTATCATTGCGAAGGCCGCGATAGACACCTGGCGGAGAGCTAATGCAATCTCTTTCATTTAAGACAATCTCGTGGACTTCACTTTCGCCCTCTTCTTGGATAAGAGCTGTCACACTGCCTTTGATAACAAAGAACACTTCTTCGACATCATCATGTAAATGAAGTGGACCCATACACCCTGCTGGTAAAACCATGGTGCTTAAGGTAAAGTGTTCAGCTGCAATCACATTTGAGTCATTATTCGCTGTGGCACCACGGCCGATATATCTCATCTGTGCTCTGCGATAAGCCGGGTCAATTTCTTCCTGAAACTTCAATACATTCCAATCGAGCGTACGATCATTTAACCTCGCAACATATTTTTTCTCAAATGCCTCAACCGAAAATTTTCCCTCAGACATATATAACACTCCTTCTCAAAATGTTTTTGTTTTATATATAAAACATTGTTTTCTTTATAAACCAATAATAAATCCCAATATTCTAATTGTCAATTAAAAATATTGAGAAAATTTAATATACAAAACTATGTTTTATATGCGAAACGCTTAAATGGATGAACATCTTAAAAAATCACCTGCTGGGGAGGTAAATTCTCAATCTTTAGCTCAGCTGCTTCTCTTTTCAATGTAAACAGATAAGCAACAAAACCAAGCCCCGCGGCGATAATCAACATGACAATGGAAGGTCCAAAGTCACCACCCGCAATATCAACCATCCAACCCATAATATAACTAGAAAACCCGCCAAGAATGTTTGTAAAACCCATCAATCCAGCGGCACGACCAGCCGTTTCAGGTGTCGAGAATTTAACCATAAATAAATTACTTAAATGGAATACGCCCCCTTGTGTACCCATCGCTAAGCCCATACAAACCCCTGCCATAACTGGCTGCGGAGATAATATCGCTGCTGTTAAAAAGGATGCTGTCAAAAGGAAGAGAATAGTAGCTAGTAAACTAGGACGCTTTGTTTTATCCGCTAAAAATCCGCAAATTAATACGAATCCTAAAGCAAAAAGCCAAGATAACGAGGTGATTCCCGTCATTGCTTCCCTTGTGAACCCCTTTGCTCCGACTAAATAGGTAGGAAGCCAAATACTTATACCAAAAAATAAGAACGATGACACTAACATCCCGAACCAAACGATCCAATACCGGTAGTCTTGAACAAAGCTTTGTTTTTTCGTTGATACTTTGGAATCTGATTGTCGAATATACGCTAATTCCCTTTGGTCTAATCGTGGATGTTCTTCAGGAGTATCGCGCGTAAAGAAGATAAACATTGGTAAAACGATTAAAATATTAAACGCTGCTAAAACAAAAAAGGCAGCTTGCCAATGGAAGGTAGCAATCACTAAAGTCAAGATAATAGCACCACATGCAGGTCCTAAATAGTTGCCTGCAAGCCAGGAAGATTGCGCCCGGCCGAGTTCACGCTGATTAAACCAGTTGGAGATAAACTTTCCGCAAATCGGAATCATCATCCCCTCACCAATCCCAAGGATGACACGACTTAAGATAAACATCTCATAGGAAGTGGATAACCCGCCAATAACCATGGTAATGGCCCATACAACCAGACCGATGATGCCTGTCTTTCTTGCTCCAAGCTTGTCAATGATAAAGCCCCAAAAGATATTGGATAAGGCATAAGAAATGGTAAAGATAAAGGTAATCATCCCAATTTTCGCATTTTTATCTGCACCTGTTAATCCAAGATCAGTTAAGAAACCTTGATCCGTTTGGATAATCGAGATACCTAATTTATCAATTTGTCCAAAAAACCAAAAAAAGAAAATAGGCATGGCAATATAAATCCAACGTTTATTCGTTCTTAGCATTAAAGAGCCTCCTTTGTTTTCAATCAGTTGAATGCGCTTCCAGAAAATTTTATTATTTAGTATACAATACCATAAAGCGTTAAACGAACCATTATCCCCCCTATTTTATTATTCGAAGTAAAGGGTTTTGTTTTATATACAAAACATAGTTTACTACTAAGTTTATTTTAAAGTTTTGAGAAAATTGTGTCAACAAAAATCATGAATTTTGTTTTATTAAATAAAACTTGTTTTATATATAAAACAAATACAATAATAAAAGCTTGCGAATAATCGCAAGCTTTCTAATTAATTTTTGAATGGTAGCCCATAAAGCCGGAGAGTATCTCGGAAGCTTCCAACACTTTAGGTAAGGCTATTTTTCCAATAAACTCTTGATTGAAGGTAGCCTCTGTTGCGACCACATTGATCGCTGCCATAACTTGACCCGTTCGCCCAAAGATGGGCGCAGCAACAGATTGAATTCCATGGTGAAATTCACCTTTAGTAATTGCATACCCATTTTGCCGGATCTCAGTTAATTCTTTCTGAAAATCCATGTAATCGGTTTGCGTTCGTTCTGTATAGGGTTTTAAATTGGAACCAAATAATAGTTGGTTTAATTTTTCTTGTGGTTGATAGGCAAGCTGCACTTTTCCATTGGCGATCGCATGGGCGGGCAGTCGGAGCCCAATATTCACATTCACCGCTGATACTCCTCGGACAGGTGCACTGCCGACATAAACCACTTCTTGACCATCCAATATAGATAAATGACAAGAAGCCCCTGTTTCATCCCTTAATTTTTCTAAATAAGGCTGCGCAATTTCCGGGAGTTTTAGTGTACTTAAGTAGGCAAAACCTAATTCCAACACCTTAGGAGTTAAACTATAGCGTTTCGTATGTTCATCTTGATAGAGATACCCAAGTGTTTGGAGCGTATACAATAATCGGAACGGAACCGTCCGGCTCACATCCAGTTCTTTCGCAATTTCCACCAAGGATAATGTCGGGCGCTCTTCACTAAATAACTTTAAAATTTCCAATCCCCTTACTAAGGCATTGGCATTATACCGTTCCTTTTCATCATTTGCCATCCGCATTTCACCATCTCATTGTTATTAATTTACTTATTCTACAATCATATCAAAGTTTACGCAAAGAAGGATATTCTCTGGTTAAAAAATCTTGGACGATTCCATTAAAACTAGTAGGATCTTCTTGATAACATAAATGTCCAGTCCCTGGGATCGTAACAAATTTTGAATCCTTAATAGCTTCATGAAAAATCCGTGATTCACTGACTGGTGTCACTCGATCTAATTCACCGCAAATAACCAGGGTAGGAACAGAAATGGAAGATAGGATCTCCCTTTGATTCAAAGAATAAAGCGAATACGCAACAGAGCGGAAACCCATGGGTCTGATTTGCGAATAGATTCTTTCTGCTTCTTTCTTTATTTCAGGGTCTGGCTGTGGAGACAGTAGTTCCTTTACACGTAGTTGTGCTAGTTCTTTTGGCTCCATTGTTTCAATGTTATTTAGACGATTCTTTAATCTCAGTTCATTTTCTTCTTTACTTAGGGCCGCAGCCCCCCTTGTGGCATCTGAAATAATTAACGCATCAACCATTTCAGGAAAGCGGTAACAAAAATCGAGTGCAATCGCCGAACCCATTGAATGTCCTAAAAGCGTGACGCATTTATAGTTTAATTTTTCGATAAATCCTTTTAAAACATCAGCGAACTGCTTGAATTCTTTCAATTCCACTTTCGGATCCGAACTTTTCCCGTATCCGGGCGCATCCCACGCAATCACAGTGTTTAGCTTAGACAAGTTCTGTAATTGTTTTTTCCATGACTGCGAGTTGTTCCCCATTCCATGTAAGATAATTAATGGAGGTCCCTCTCCTTCGATTTCATAATGAATCTGTAAATCTTCTACTTTTAAAAATGGCATATTTCCCCACCTGCACCCTTTTGTTTTATTAGTAAAACACCGTTTTATAATTTCTATATTAAAACAACTTGAAAATAAGTCAACTGAATAATTTTCAGACGTTACTGGAATCTTTATAAATGATTACAAAAAAACAGAAGGACTCTTTAGAGTTCTCCTGCATTTTTATTATTTATCTCTCTACGATTTTCCCTATAATTCAAGATGGTAAAACTCAGTGATATCAGTCAAAAACAGGATGAATCTGGTCACCTCTTGTTTATATGCCTTACCCTTTAAAATGCTCTCTGAATAAACCATACCAGACCAAATGCTAAAATGGCTGCTGAGGTGCCAGGAATAACCCATTTTATTGGTTTTAAGGTTACTTTTTTTATCCATAAAATAATCGGAAATGCTAGGGAAACGATTAATAGTTGACCTATTTCAATTCCTATATTAAAGGATACAAGGGAGGCAGCCATATGATTTGTGTCTAATCTCATTTCAGATAGGATTCCTGCAAAACCGAAGCCGTGAATTAATCCAAAACCAAATGCAAGCCACGGCTGGTGTTTGGATTCCTGGTTAAATATATTAATAAGTGCTACATAAATAATGCTTAAAGCAATAGCGGACTCAACAAATCTACTTGGCAGATGAACAATATCGAAAGTTGCCAGAGCCAATGTAATACTATGTGCAATAGTAAAAGCTGTTACTAAGGATAGAATGTGACGGATTGTTTTTGCCCCAAAAAGTAAACTAATGACAAATAGAATATGATCATAACCTGTAAAAATATGTTTTAAGCCAAGTACCAAAAACTGTTTCGCATTCTGCAAGAAACTTATTTCTCCAATCTCTATCTCTCTCGATTCAAATGTAAGAATCTTTTCTTGTTGTTTCCCATCCATTTTTATCGTCGCAAAATTGGCATGGCTTGGATCGGAATCATCCATAAACATATTATACTCGACCGTTAGTTTTTCTGGTTTATGCTTAATGTTATAAGCCAAATTAATGATCGCAAACGGACGCTCCTTTATCATCTCTATATCCGTTTTTACCACTCTGCCTTCAATCAGTTCGCTGTCAGCGAAAAGTTTGATATGGGAATTAATATATCGCTGCACAACCTTGTGGTCTATTAACTCCTTTTGATCGGTTTCCTTATTCAGTGCATGCCCTAGTTCCTCCAAATCGAGCTTCAACTCGTAATCCAATGATTTCTCTTTGACTTCAATATTGGAAAAGCCTTCACTATTATTGGTATGAGCAGATGCAGAGATTGGAATGAAAGAACTTATTAAAAGAACGATGAGCAAAATTGGGAACCCAAACTTTTTCATTATATTCACGTCCATTTCTTTGTTATTTTCCATGATGTCTAACCCCAAGATAATAGGAAAGACGAGGAGTTTTTATGCCCCTCGTCATTTTTCTGTTTTTTCTAATTATTTACCAGTATTGATAAAAATTGGGTTTGAGTAGAACCAAAGATCAGTCCATGGGTTCTCACCTTTTGGATCTGCTGCTGGTTCTAATTGATCAGTGTTAGTACCACGTAAACGAATATAGCTATCTTTTTCCACATCTTTTAATGTATAAGTAATTGTGATGTATTCACCGTCTTTTTTCCAGTCACTTTCAGTGAAACGCTTTACGACTTTTGTTGTAGGATTAGAAGCAGTTGAGCGGTCTTCCACTTTTCCATTAACTTCTCCCATGATTAAGTCAACACGTTGAACATTTGGCTTATCACCATGAGAGTTTGCAGCGTTTGGATCTTTGATGCGAACTGTTACTGTTACATCAGATTTCTTACTTGGAAGTGTAAGTGTTTCACCGATTGATGCTGTATTTCCTTTTGCCTCTGCATGCAATGGTGATTTGCCTCCTGCTTGTACTTTAACATCAAGTTCAGAGATTAGGTCACCCGTTGTAACAAATACATTACCTTTACGAAGGTTTTCCATTACATCTTCATAATTTTTCTCTGCTTTTACATATGTTTTAGAATATTCACCAGGCCAGAAGTCGCTCCCTCCGTCACGCCAGTTAACATGTGAGTCAGAGGTAGCAGTAATCCACCAGTGTCTTCCTTCACCTAACATCGAATCCCATAAACCACCAACGATAGCACTCATCTGATCGAAACCACCCATTGTTGGAGCGTTTGCGTTTGAGTAACTACCACGAGATCCTTTAGGGTCAAGAGATCCATCTGGATTAATAGCACCTGCTTGGTGACCAGGAGCTCCTTCCATACCAATAGAGATATTTGGTGCTGTATCATTCCAATTGCGGAACTCTTGCGGAGTATCTTGACCCCATTTACCAATACCCGTTGCTGAACGGGATGGATGATGTGCGATAGAAATTGGAAGCTCGTCCATTTGTTTCATGTAGTTCAGAGCCTCAATCATTTTTGATTCAGTGTTACGGCTTGGATCATTTGGATAAGCTTCACGAGAATTAAACTTGCTTTCAAGATCATAAAGCGATCGTGATTCATTTTCACCTTTTGGGATCATTAGAGTGCTGTGGTCAGCTCCTGGTGTGTCTAACTCCATTCCGTAGAATTGAAGAACTTCAGGCACAGCTGCACGGGATTTTAATAATTCAGGATAAGCTTGCTCTAAGTTAACCTTGGAATGGTTAGGACCCCCATGATCTGTTGTCATCATCCAATCAAGGCCATACTTTTTACCATTTTCGGCGTTTTTAGAGATTGGATAAATAGCATCTCCACCCCTAATTGGAGTTGGAGGATTTGTAGAATTGTCCCAACCAACACTCCATTCACTATGTACATGGTGGTCGCCTGCAAGCCATGATGCACCATTCTTTTTCACTTCTTCTTTTGACAAAGATTGTGCTTTAGCGTTTTGATTACCGCCGTCATTAAATAAAGTTTGGGTTGTAAGAGCCGTTGTTGCGAGAACGGTCGTTGCGATTAAAGGAATCGCCTTCTTTTTAAAACGAGATTTCATGTTTACTTTCCCCCTTAAATATTATTCAACAGTTATAATAGTAATGTAGTATTGTTAGAGAGGGATGAATGTTCAGTAAATTTAATGTAAATTTCGAATTATTTAAAAATGAGTATGTTTGTATCTGTCCTCTTTTTTGATCAGAGTAATCATACAATAGTATTTCCCTAATTTAGTGCCACATGTACTCCATCTGCGTCTAAATAATGACACACCAATTAAATTATTCAATAGATCTTCTAGGATTTACTGTTCTCCTTTTATTGATGCGAAGGGAATAATCGTAAGAAATAATGAATCCCAATCATCCCCAAAAGAACGATTAAAGCTACTTTTCCTTTCGGTAGATTTTTCGATTTCTTCCACAGCAGTTCATAAAATGTAACGTAACCCATTGTTCCAATTGTCATGCCCATCATGACAGTGTTCCATTTTATTGAATCCAATCTCATATTCAGTCCCATAAAAATATTCATTCCAATCGCAATCGATAGTATTGAGCAAAAAATGGTAAATAATTTATTTTTCATTTTTGTAATTGGTATTAATGACATAAGAATCATGCCTTCGGGGATATGATGGAGAATAAAAGCAGCCAAAAGTCCATAGTTTATCAGTTGACCCTGTTGGAGGCTAATTCCAAAGGTTACCCCCGTAGGAATACTGTGAATGATTAAAGCAATAAATAAAAGATAAAGCGTCTCTTGATCTCCTTGATGAAGTCGAGATTTTTTATGCAAGAAAACTTCCATTGTGATCATAATAAAAATACCGATTGAAATACCCGTAAGAATACCGATTGTTTGAAAATGGCTAAATACTTCAGGAAGTAATTCCAATGAAAAAATGCCTGTTAATAATCCTCCGCAAAGGATTTGTAAGTATAAAGAGTTCTTATTAAAAAAATGAATCATAAGTCGAATGGAGGATCCGCCCAAAAACATAGCCCCAAAAATAAGTAAAGTTACCAAACTGCTTAACTTTATTTCTTCAATCATAAAATCCTCCCTATACAAACCGTTTTTGCTTAAAAATAATTCATACTAACATATGCCATTTAGCAGTATATTAGGCTTAGAAGCAAAATTTGATTGGGACAATCTCTGATTTGTATCGAAGACAAATGATAAACCATACCTTTTTCTAAAGAATAGATGAATTTGTGCTTTCAAAATCCTCCTCACAACTATAAAAAACAGCAATTTCCTAGTGGAAATCGCTGTTTTTGTCTTAGTAGTTATGTCGCACGTCAACCGTTTTATGGTTATTGTTCTATTGTCTGGAAACCTCTTATATTGCTAAGGACAGCATTAATCCAATATACAATGCTGCGATAAAACAAACGCCAAAAACGACTCCGATAACAGGCTTTACCCTTTTAAAACTGATTAAAATTAGTATCAAAAATAGTATAGAAACACTGAGTAGTAAGATGGATTGGAAGGAAGGTAATAANNGACCCATTTCGATGCTCCCTCCGATTTTACAGTAAATTCAACCTCATGTGGTGGCGATAACGTTCCCATCACAGCAGTCAAATAAAAAATGATAAATAAAATAATACTTTCTCCTCTTATCCATGGTCTAGGATTGAAGGAAGGAAGTTTTAACGATTTTCTGGTAAGCACTCCATTAATAAAAGCAAATACCAAAACAGGGATAATACTAATATGCTTTAAAAGAAGCATTTGTCCGTATGGCAAGACCCATGCTTTTACATAGTCCTTTGGTTCAACAATAAATAACATCAGATAGATACCACTAAGGATGATGGTTATTAAACACAAAACAGCAAATGGAGTAAACCACTTTAAAAATTCAGACCAATTTGACTGTTCCTTTGAAAACCAGGCCACATGAATCAGAATTCCTGTCCATATTGTTACGATAAAAAAATGAATGCTATGAAACCATAAACCCGACCAAAATGACAACGATGCAACATGACTTGAGTAACCGACCGCTACTATCATTAATAAAAGCAAAATTGCTTGTACATATTTTGAACCATTTAGAATTATGGTAATCCATAAGAATGTGGCCATAAACCCTATAAAGAGCCATGCTTTTCCTACTTCAAAGTCTAACAAAACAGATTTTGTTGCTAGAGCAAGACCTACACCACCCTGAAAATAGGAAATAGTTTGAACAATGGGTCCTAACGAAAATATAATGATTCCAAGTGTAGAGAGAAGTAAAACGGGTTTACCAATAACAATATTAGGCTTATTCCCTTGAGGAACAAATTGTAAGGCGACATGTCCTATTAGGATTGAATAGAGAAGGTAATTTCCAAACTCAGCAAAAGGAATTACGAATCCCATAATTAACGCTTCCTTCTAAACAAGAGGAATAACCCAATAACTAAAATTACAACAATTGCCACAGTAATAATAGTCTTCATATTTGTTGAGGAATCTGCCGCTTGCTTATTGGTTTGAACCTGTTTTACGTTTTCTTTTTTAGTTTCTTCTTTTTTTACTGGCACTTTCGTTTCTGTCTTTTGGTCCAACTTTACTTCTTTTTGTACAGTAAAAGGGATTTCACCTTTTAAGGTGTGTCCATCTTCTCCAGCTATATTCCATTGGATCGTATAGGAACCATTTTCAAGAGGTGTTGATAATGTACCCACTAGTTGATTATCTTTTGGAGTAACACTAACTAAAGGTTTTTCCTGCCCATCTTTTACTAATTTCATGGTGCTTAAGGATTCAATCTTACCTTCATATGTAATGACTATTTCTTTTAGGTCCTCTTTAACCACCTGATTCGCTGCAGGATTGGACGAAGTTATTTCCGTATGTGCACTTGCGATTGTAGGAATCATCACCAACATGCTAATTAGTAAGAAAAGTAATTTTTTCATTTTGAATGTCCTTTCTTGGTAACCATTATTTTTCTATACATTCATTCAGCACAACATTTTCATCTTGAATCAAAACGCTTTGGTTTTCAACTACTTTGTACATATTATAAAAATCGAATTCTATATCGGTACCGAGTATTTTAATAATGAGTCGATTCCAACCATTATTCACGTTTGTCCCCTCCCACTAAAAGGCTCCCCATTATGGGAAGCCCACTATTATTTGTCTCTAACTCGGAGAAGTCGTAAACCATTAAGCGTGACAATAAGTGTTGCTCCCATGTCTGCAAATATCGCAATCCATAGGGTTAACCAACCTGGAATCACTAATAACAATGCTACGAGTTTAATTCCTAATGAAAAAGTGATATTTTGTTTGATGATAAATAAGGCTTTTCTGCTTAGTTTTAACGTAAATGGCAGTTTTCCTAAATCATCAGCCATTAAAGCAATATCAGCTGTTTCGAGAGCCGTATCCGTTCCAGCTCCACCCATGGCAATACCGACTGTCGATGCAGCAAGAGCTGGTGCATCATTCACACCGTCCCCAACCATGGCCACACGGTCGTATTTATTTCTTAATTCTTTAATAAAGGTAAGTTTATCTTGAGGTAAAAGGTCAGCCTGAATATCAGAAACTCCTACCTGCTGGCCGATAGCATTAGCTGTCCCTTTATTATCGCCCGTTAACATGATTGTTTTTTGAATTCCTAATGAATGAAGTTTGTGGATAACTGATTTACTGTTCCCTCTTACTTTGTCAGCAACTGCTATTAGTGCCAAGATTTCAGTTTTTGTACCTGCCACCATAACAGTTTTTCCTTTATTTTGCAGGTCAGAAATGGTTATTTTTAGATTCGTTGGAATCCCGGTCGACAAAATCTCATCGAATAAATTGGGACTACCCACATAATACATTTCATCTTTAACTTTACCTTTGATACCTTTACCTGTAATAGAAGAGAAGTGTTCAATAGCAAGGTCTAGATAAGGTAAATTTTCTTGTTCAGCCTTTTTCATGATCGCTGAAGCTAGTGGGTGCTGAGAACCATTTTCTAAAGCAGCTATAATGGAAAGAAGTTCATTCCCCTTTGTATTACCTTGAGGTAAATAATCCGTTACAACAGGAATCCCTTCCGTTAAAGTCCCTGTCTTATCAAAGGCGATGGCTTTAATCGCTCCCATTTCCTCTAAGTGAATTCCCCCCTTAATCAATACTCCATTTCGAGCAGCATTCCCAATTGCTGTCACTATCGAAACAGGAGTGGAAATGACAAGTGCACAAGGACATCCCACGACTAATACAGCTAGACCTTGATAAATCCATTTACTCCAATCCCCATCAAATAAAAGTGGTGGGAGTACGGCTACTAACAGCGAGATCAACATGATGACAGGCGTATAATACTTCGCAAAGCGATCAACAAATGCTTGAGACGGGGCCCTTTCTGCTTGAGCCTCCTCCACCAGATGAATAATTTTTGCAATGGTAGTATCGTCCACATGTTTGGTAACCTTAACTTCAAGAAGTCCTTCTTCGTTAAGAGTTCCCGCGAATACTTCATCATCAACAGATTTGGAAACTGGAACAGATTCCCCCGTAATCGCAGCTTGATTTACAGACGATAGTCCTTTTTCCACCGTTCCATCCATGGCGATTTTCTGTCCAGGCTTTACGATTAATATATCGCCAATTCGAATATCGTCCACTTCTACTGTAAACTCTTTATTCCCCCTGCGAATTAAGGCTTCTTTTGGGGCAATATCCATTAAGGAACGAATGGATTGTCTCGCTTTATCCATTGAATAAGACTCTAGAACCTCACTAACGGCGAACAGGATGACAACCGTTGCACCTTCTCCCCACTCACCGATAATAGCTGCTCCGATTACAGCTATCGTCATTAATGTTCTCATATCAAATTCTAGTCGGAATAAATTTTTCAACCCCGTGGAAAAAAGGCGATAACCACCTACTATGATGGCAGTTCCATAGGCTAGTATCGAAGATATACTTTCTTCACCATTGATTTGTGATGAAATCCATCCAAGAAGCAAGAAAACAAATGAGGCGATAACCGTTGAATTTTTTTTCAAGAATGGTTCTTTATTCTCTTCAAAACGTTGTTTCTCAGGAATGACTTTTATTTTTTCAAATGCCCCTGCCTTCTCTAATTCCTCTATAGTTGTTTCACCATAAACCGTTAGTTTTGACGCACCGAAATTCACACTTGCATTAGCAACACCATCCAGGTGCTGTACGTTCTTTTCGAACTTTGTCGCACAGCCAGCTCAGGTGAATCCTTGTACTCGGTAAACGGTTTTTTCGCTTGTTTTTTCTAAGGAATTACTCATGAGTTTTCACCTCCTGTTGATGTGTAAAGGCGATTTGTATCAGTTGCTTAACATGATCATCATCCAGTGAATAAAACACTAATTTTCCTTCTTTACGATATTTTGCTAATCCTAAATTCCGAAGAAGCCGCAAATGGTGAGAGGCAGTTGCCGTGGTACATCCAACAATATTTGCTACATCACATACGCATAATTCCTCTTCCTCACTTAACGAATAAGCAATTTTTATTCTAGTGTCATCGGATAATGCTTTAAATATTTGTGAAACCGCCATTGTATTTTGTTGGGAAATCGATTCTTTTACCCGGTTTACTTTTTCTCCATCCACGCAGGTTACTTCACATATATCATCGTGCTTCAAAAGTTCCATACCTCCTTATTCAAACGCCTATTTGATTATCAGTATATGTAATTACGTTTAAATGGTCAAATAATTATTTGAATGTTTTTCAAATCTGTATTGACAAGAAGAATGTCCGTAACATAAAGTATTGACAAGGACAATAATGTTGCATTAGGTAAACTTTTTAGAAGGAGGTAAAAGCATGTCAAATAATAAGATTTCTCGAAGAAATATTTTAAAAATCGGAACGACGGGTGCAATCGGAATTGCAGGAAGTATTTATTTAAATAAAGTGGCACCTTTTTCTAAAGTAGTTCATGCTGAGGATCATGCATCAAGTCACAATAATCATTCTACCCATCACACCAATAAGCATGATTCAACCAAGACGGAAGGATTTAAGATGGCTAAACGTCTTTTAACCGAGTTTGATTATGGAAAAGTCACCAAAAAATTAGACGGTCGGACATTGCGTGAATACGAAATAGTAGCTATTGACAAGGAAATTGAAATTGCACATGGAATAAAGTTTCCTGGCTGGACCTATAATGGAACGATTCCAGGACCAACATTCCGTTGTACTGAGGGGGATCTACTACGATTTCATTTTATTAACCAAGGAAGTCATCCTCACTCTATTCATTTTCATGGTATTCACCCACCTGAAATGGATGGATTAGAACCTATCGCTCCAGGTCAGTCCTTTACGTATGAATTTGAAGCAAAGCCATATGGATTACAACTTTACCATTGCCATGTTTTACCTTTACGCCG
Source organism: Neobacillus drentensis (assembly GCF_036962765.1). Classification (GTDB taxonomy): domain Bacteria; phylum Bacillota; class Bacilli; order Bacillales; family Cytobacillaceae; genus Neobacillus; species Neobacillus drentensis_C. Next base: position 3,344 of record NZ_JBALOS010000144.1, on the reverse strand, counting down.
ACATATTCATAAAGGATTATATGGAAATTTTATTATTGATCCAAAAACACCAAGGGAACCAGCACTTGAATTAAATATGGTCATGAATGCATTTGATTTAGATTTAGATGGTGCAAACGAGTTTTATACGGTTAATGGTTATGCGTTTGCCTTTATGAATCATCCAATTAAAATCAAGAAGGATGAGCTTGTCCGTATCTACTTAAGTAATTTAACCGAGTTTGATCTTTTAAACTCCTTCCATTTACATGCCAACTACTTTACCTATATTCCAACAGGTCGAAACGACAACCCTGCTCAATTTACTGATACCATCATGCAATGCCAAGGGGAACGCGGGATTATTGAAGTTCGTTTTCCATATAAGGGAAAATATATGTTTCACGCTCATGTAAGTGAATTTGCTGAGCTTGGCTGGATGGGATTCTTTGAAGTTGAGTAAAAAGGAGGTGTAAATAATGAAATTAAAATGGCTGATTACTGGTCTTATACCACTTATTCTATTAATGCTTGTTTTGGGGTGGGTATTTAAAAATGGGGCTGGAGTAGAACGAGATCCCGCCGCTCCCATCGAAGTGCTGAATGTTGAACAAATTAAAATAAAACCATCAGGCTTTGAACTCGATGTCAGCAATACAGGCCCAGAGACATTGACTATATCTCAAGTGATTGTTGATGATTCTATATGGAATTTTTCGATGACCCCTAGTTCAAAGCTAAAGAGGTTTCAAGATGGAAAGGTAACCATAAATTATCCGTGGGTTGAAGGCGACCCCCATACTATTTTGTTAATATCTGAAAATGGAATCATAACGGAAGCGGTGATTGATGCAGCAACTTTGACTCCTGAATTTTCATGGGATAATGTGCTGAATTACGGATTTATTGGTTTTTATGTAGGGATTGTTCCTATTACTTTAGGATTACTATGGTTTCCATTTATGAAGCGTTTGAAAAAAAGCTGGATTAATGCCATTCTTGCCCTCACAGTAGGACTTCTATTATTCTTATTTTTTGGCACATTATTTGATGGATTTGAAATAGGAGCTGAAGCACCGTCTGTATTCCAGGGCAACATGGTCGTGATCATTTGTACGGTTCTTTCGTTTCTTTTACTGGTTGGATTTGATCAATATCAACATCAAAGACAAAAACGTACGGGTTATTCTCCACTAGGAATTTCATTATTGATGGCAACAGGAATTGGTCTTCACAATTTTGGTGAAGGGTTGGCTATTGGCTCATCATTTGCACTTGGTGAAGCTGCATTAGGTACATTTTTAGTGATTGGATTTACTCTGCATAATATTACTGAGGGGATTGGGATCGCTGCTCCATTATTAAAGAGTAAGCCAAAAATTAGTACATTTGTATTATTAGGAGCCATTGCTGGTGCACCTGCAATATTAGGAACTTGGTTCGGAGGCTTTATCTTTTCACCGATTTGGGGGGCAGTATTTTTAGGAATTGGTGCGGGTGCCATTTTACAGGTAATCTTCGTTATCTCCAAAATGCTGATCGAAGAACACAAAAAGAATACTGAACCAGTTGTATCATGGATGAATGTCACTGGTTTTACACTTGGAATATTAATCATGTATTTTACGGCTTTTTTCGTAAAATAATCAGGGGGAATTTGAAATGGCTAATATAGGAATTGGTGGTGCATTATTGATTTTTGTGATTGCATTAATTATTTTTGGGCCGAAAAAACTCCCAGAACTCGGTCGTGCCGTGGGATCTACACTTAGAGAATTTAAACAGTCAACAAAAGGAATAATGGATGAGGGTCATGATAAGGAAAATAAATAAGATAATACGAGGTGGCTCATCGATAAGACGATGTACCACCTTTTTTGATGGATTCCTTATTCATTTGTATTTTCAGACATAGTTCTACTGTTAACTTCTTTTAGGCAATTATTTCATTCTAGAAATCACTCTTCATTTGCTGCCTCTTTTACTCTATTCTTGAAATCGTTATAGGTGTTCCCTTCAAATTTCACACCATTAATAAAAATCGAAGGGGTACTTGTAATACTTAACTTATTAGCAGCACTCATATCTTTTTCCCATGCCTCTTTTGATTGGTCATTATTAAAGGCATTGACCACTCTTTTCACCTCTGCCTCAGTGACAATTTCACTTAAAGTGTCCTTAAGAAAAGACTTTGAATATATATCCATTTGCTCGGCTCTAGTATCATCAGGCTGTTTTTCATATAATAGTTCATGGAATTTCCAAAACTTTTCATTCCCTAGTTCTTTAAAGACTGTTTCCGCAAATTTTGCAGAACGGGTTGAATCAACATTGATAAACGAATAATTCATAAAATAAAACGAAGCTTTTCCTTTATCGATGAAATCCTTTTGGATATTTGGAAGAAGTGTATCATTAAAATTTTTACAATAAGGACATTTATAATCTCCAAATTCAACTATTTTTACTGGGGCAGACTTTTCCCCTAAAAATGGCTGTCCCTCATAATCCATTGCTTCTTTTTTGGCCGTATTTGATAAAAAAATTAAACCAACCAGGCAAACTGCTATTAAACTAATCACCAAAAAAATAAATTTAGATGATTGATTTTTCGATTTTTTTGATTTTTTGTTTCCCGAAGACATCGTATTCACCCTCTATTTTAAGCTTTTTAATCTCTCTAAGAATTCTTTGGATTTTTAGAGAATAATTTTGAATCCAGAGAAAGAGCAGAATTTGAATTTAGGAATAGATATACGGCCATGACGGCAAAGGCAAGATCCAATTCAAACCCCGCACCTTGTCCATTCCCCATGAAACCAGCTGCCAATTTTACTTTTATTACAGCCCCAATCATGATGAATAAAAAGAGAATGGCAATGTATCGCGTTCCAAATCCTACAGTTAACAACAGTCCCCCGACTAATTCAATAATGGCCACTATGTACCCCACAATACCTGGAATCCCTAAACTTTCAAACCAGCCTGCAGTATTTTCAATACCATTTTGAAACTTAGAAACACCATGAATAAAGAATGATAACCCCAAAAATATTCTTAGAATAAGTGTCCCGACTTCTGACTTTTTCAATTTACATTCTCCTTTCAAAGCTTAATGTTCTCAAACAACACTAGACATCGTAGTGTTGTAAGGTAATAGATTCCTGCCTTTTTCATAAAAAAATACAATTTACACTACTCTTTGTAGTGTAAGGTATTACAAGTGGTCAAGAGATAATACTTCTTCACTAATTTTCTATTAATCTTCAATAAATAAAAGGATTGTGCTTTAGGGTAACTGGCTCCGTTTTGAGGTGCAGACGGTCTAATATTCATACAAAAACATCTATGAATTCACTCGTTAA
>NZ_JBALOS010000143.1:921-13060 GCF_036962765.1 Neobacillus drentensis | reverse complement strand
GACATATATTTTATCAATCACATAGGAAGGAGGGTGAACCAATGGATAATCGAATTTTATTATTTTTTGTCTCGATTTTATCTGGTTTTGCACTTATTAGAGTTCCTTTGGCTGATTCATTTCTTGAAAGCATTTCCCCAGTTACTGATATCATTGGCATACTAACTGTTCTTGTCTTCTCACTCGTCTTAATTTATAAAGGCGTAAAAGGATTGTTCAGTAAGTAGTTATATTAGGAAAGCACTCTATGGGTGCTTTTCTTTATTTATTAAACTTTGGACACCCTACTTATATAAATTTTGTTTTTTTGCAAACAATAACGTTGGGATTATTTCATTCAAAAACAATCGAAAGGAGCTATTCTACATGAAAAAAAATACATATTCAAAAGCTGAACCGACTATTGCGGAAGGTATGAATACAGAGGATGAATTAACTAGAGATGCCACTCAAGAAGAAATTGAAAATGGAGAATCAACAAGTGTGACTGTATTATCTTTGGATGAAAACGATCCTAGTTAAATGGAATTAGTATATGACTATGATCTTAAAAAGGCTGTGTTATATTTAGCCTAATAAAAAAGCTACCAATTGATGGTAGCTTTTTCCTCTATGCGTACTTAATCCCAGCAAGCCTAATATTGTTACTATCACCTGATCCACATGGTGTTACCGCATATGTCATTTCGCAATTTGGGCAATTTATAATCACTGTTTCTAATCTGAATGATTCCCCACACTCGCAGCTAATTTCGTGCGCAACTGAAGGTGAAAAATTTTCTTTCCCTTTACTTTTGACATGATCAACAATGTCTTTTCCATCTTTTAAATTTATTGTACAACCGCAGCTCATTAAAAGACCTCCATGGAATTCATATGTATCTTAAGAGTAGCATAGAAATAAACAAATCCATGTGTCAAAATATCAACATATTCCAGTTGACATTTAATTAGCTGTTTGTTTTTGTGGATAGACGTTTTGTTTTTTTAGAGATTTAATATGATACATTTGTTTATCTGCTATTTTTATTAATTCATCAAACGATTTTCCCTCACTTGGATAACAAGCAGTACCGATCGAAACACCTATTTCTAACTCATTAGGTGAGATACTTTTTAGATTTTTATGTATTTCTTCCAACATTTCAACCAGACTTTCATTCCGCTTTACACCTGGTGAAATGATCAAAAATTCGTCCCCACCCCATCTGGCCACGATATCCTTATCCCTTATACTTTTTTCCAATTGATGAGCTATATTCTTTATGTACTGATCGCCGACTTTGTGCCCAAATAAATCATTTATGACTTTAAAGTCATTGACATCAAGGAGAAGAAGAGTGAAATCTTGCTTTTTCTGTTTCGTTTTTGATTCCATTTTAGAAACAAATGCTTCAACACATCTTCTATTATATATGCCTGTGAGCGCATCTTTCTCTGAATAAAACTTTGCAATATCATATTGCTTCCCAAACCACCATGCAAGCGTTAACAGGATTGGTAAACCTAAATACTCAATCCAGCTAATGTAGCTATCTCTACTATAATAATAAAGCATATATAGTAAATTAATCATTAAAACAATGGAAAACGCACTCAGCCTACCCTTGATTTTCATAAAACTCATCATCCTTTTACTATTCAGTTTTAAAAAGATACTTGATGAACATAAACATCTTGATTCACCATTTTTCACTAAAACTTCACAACAATAAACTGATTTTATCAAATGAAAACGAATACAAAGAAATGATTTCGGTCAACAAATTCCGACAATAACTGAGCGTATAAGTGTTATTTTAAAAAAGTAAATGCGATGCTACTGAAGTAGAAGCATCGCATTTATCTATCGTCATCCATCATAGTGTTCTCGTTCTCTCTCTTCTTCCTCAAACATATCATAATTATCCTTTTTTAGCTGTGATTTGCGTGGATATTGTGTCGACTTCTCTTTCAGGTTCATTTCCTCCGAAAATTCTGTTAATAAATTGGGTTGTTTTGTCATAATTAGATTTCCTTTTCTTGGTGTATTTAATGCCTTGGAACGGGTGGATAGTCTCATAACATAATAAATGGAGGCATATAGCACAACCATTACGATTCCGGCTACCAAACCTACCCCCTGCCCAGGAATAAACGGCATACTTACAAGCACGATAATCATGCTAATTAATGCGATCCAAGACGTGTACGGGTAGCCGCGCATTTGGCATATACCTGCGGGAGGACATCCGTTACGTTTGCGAAAGCGGATATGACTAGCCATAATGACAGCGTAAGTAAAAATTAATGCGAAGCCACCGGTGGTAATCAGCACCAGGTACACTCGAGGAAACAAGAGGCCAAATCCGAGGCCAACAAGCATCGCAAATCCGGAAAATAAAATCCCGCGATTCGGTACATCGCTCTTATCCCTCAGCACATTTGGGGCATGGCCCTCGTCACAAAGAGATCTGATCATTCTCCCCAGACCGAAAATACAGGCCAACATAGCTGAAAGGATAGCAGAAATTAACACAATATTAATCGCTCTGCCTGCCCAGCCAATCCCCCATCTTTCTAGGGAAGCTACCATGGGACTAATGTTTTCATTCAGTGTGGCTGTCGGAATAAGTGGTAATAGTACTGCCGCATAAAGAATATACAAACCAACAAGAGAAAACACTGTATATCGAATCGCTTTAGGAATTGTATCACGTGGATTTTCCGCTTCAGTGGCCGCTAGCCCTATGATTTCAAAACCTGCATAGGCAAAAATCACCAGCAGCATACTACCCGCAATCCCCTTTATTCCACCCGGCATAATGGGCTCAGTCCTCAATTCCCCAACACCGATGGCCGAAATTCCTGGGAGGACACCTAGGATTAATACGATTGCAGTGATAATGAAAAAAATAATCGCGAATATTTTTATTCCTGAAAGACCACCTGCCAGTTTGCCAATCTTATCAGCGCCTAGTAGGTTAAGCAATGTTACACCTATGATTATTGAACTTCCCAGTAAACCAATTGATACATTTGGAAACCACTCACGGATTAAGATGGAAATAGCTGTTGCTTCACTGGACATCGATAGAACTGTCCCCGTCCAGTACAGCCAACCAACTACAAAGCCTGTCCCCTCACCAAGTTCTCGGGCTGCAAAAGTACTAAAAGACCCTGTCGTTGGATTTGCTACTGTCATTTCAGATAAGGCATAAAGAATTAGATAAACCAATCCCCCCGCTAAAATATAGGAAAGTAAAATGGACGGCCCTGCTGCATGAATGGCAACTGATGACCCTAGAAAAAAGGACCCTCCAATTACACTCCCTAAAGCCATCAATGTAAGCTGCCAAGCGGACAATCCTTTGCGCTTTTTCTCCATTGATTTAATACTCCTATACCATTTATTTTGAAACGTGCGATAAGGGTATTATTTACTCGGCTATATAAAATGATTCTGAATGAAAAAACGAAGTGCTCACCTATATTTAAAAAAACTGTTTGATTTAAAATTTTTTATAAATCCCATAAAGCATGATATTCTGTTCTTAACTATTCAGCAATTTAGACCTTAAATGGTAATGGAGGATTAATATGAAAATTGGTGTCATTGGATTGGGTGATATTGCTAAAAAAGCCTACTTACCCGTTCTTGCTGAAAAAGAGGATATTCAATTAGTGCTTTGTACAAGAAATGAGGAAACTCTTAACATCTTAGCAAAAAAGTATCGAATTGAAGAAAAGGCTCAAACGGTGGAGGCTTTAATCAGAAAAGAGATTGATGCAGCAATAGTAAGTACGGCTACAGAAGCTCATTTTGAAATAGCAGAAAAGTTACTTAAAAATGGGATCAACGTTTATATAGACAAGCCCATTTCCATGAACTTTCATGAAACCGAACGAATTGTGAATCTCGCCAAAGAAAGCGGCAAGATTGCGATGGTTGGTTTTAATAGACGATTTATCCCCAAAGTAAAAGAACTTAAGGATCACGGGAAAGCAAGCTTGATAATTATGCAAAAGAATCGCTTTGCAGCCCCGGATTTTATTAGAAGATTTGTGGTCGAGGATTTTATCCATGTGGTCGATACGCTTAGATTTTTGATGGATACCAAGGTATTAGATATTAGGGTTGAATACCTAAGAAATGGGAAAATGCTGGACCATTTGGTCATCCAGTTGATTGGCGAAGGATGTACTGCAATCGGGGTCATGAACAGAAATGGCGGAGTAACAGAGGAAATCATTGAATATATGACCGGTCACCATAAATATGTCGTTAACAGCCTGGTTGAAACCACTCACTTTCATAATAAAGAAATACGTATTTCTAAATTTGGGGATTGGGAGCCAACCCTTTATAAAAGGGGCTTTTATCAACTTATAGATCATTTCATTAACTGTATTCAAACGAATACGATTCCAAATCCTTCAATTGATGATTCCTTGATTACTCACGAAATTTGCGAAAAAATTGTAAAATACATTGATTCCGATTGTTAAATTACATACGTTACTTGCAGTTAAGTGGTTTTATTAAAAAGTTCATTGAAAATTAGGGTGAGTAAAAATGAAAATATATACTAATTTAGATAATGTGACCAGCTACAAATCCTTTAAAGACTTACGGAAATGGCAGAAAGAACGAAAAAAGAAAGTGAAAGATTTATCAGTTAACATTGAACAATTTCCTTCTAAGAAAGTAAGAGAATTACTGGAAAACAAAAGCCTGACGTCCTATACATGGGTTGGTCATTCCACCTTTTTGATCCAACTGAATGGAATGAATATACTTACAGACCCAGTTTGGGCTAGGCGGATGGGGCTGGAAAAAAGATTAACCGAACCAGGCATCTCATTAGCAGAGCTGCCAGAGATTGATGTGGTCGTTATATCCCATGGTCATTACGACCATTTGGACTTCCCTACTTTGAAAAAATTAAAAGGAAACCCGAAATACTTTGTCCCTGCTGGTTTGAAGTCTATTTTTAACCGAAAGGGCTATCAGAAGGTAAGTGAATTAAATTGGTGGGAAAGTGTTGAACATGAAGGAATTACGATTCATTTTGTTCCTGCACAACATTGGACCAGAAGATCACTGACTGATATGAACACGTCCCATTGGGGTGGGTGGATCTTTAGTACGCCCCAAGAAACACTATACTTTGTCGGCGATACCGGATATTTTAGTGGTTTTAAACAAATAGCTGAGTGTTTTGAGACTATTGATACGGTGTTTATGCCCATTGGCGCCTTTGAACCGGAATGGTTCATGGCCCCTGCTCATATCTCACCAGAAGACAGTGTGAAAGCGTTCATCGAATTAAAAGCAAAAAACTTCGTCCCCATGCATTATGGCACCTATCGGCTAGCCGATGACACCGGACCGGAAGCATTAGATCGACTACTCCGAGAATGGGAAAAGCAGCAACTGCCTAAGGAACAATTGAAAGTGCTGCTCATTGGGGAAACGGTATTTTAAGTATATTTGACCATCTTGATGAATCAACTGATATAACTTAAGATTAGCGCCTTTTATCTTACCGTAAGTTCGTGATGAAAGACCTCTTGATAACATAACGACCTTTTATGTTACCGTAAGCTCTGGATGACAGACCTCTCGGTAACATAACGACCTTTTATGTTAACGTAAGCCCTGGATGACAGACCTCTCGGTAACAAAGCCCATTTTATCTTACTGTAATATCTAACCCCAGCTATCCCAGTAAATTAAACACATTCAGCTACAATACTAAATCCCGTTCAAAATTTACCTGTACTTCCCCTCGAATACATTCACTTAAACAGGTCACGATAAGTATGTAAGACTTTTTTAAGGGAGTGATGATTTGTGGTGAGAAAAAGCTGGGTGGCGTTTGTTTTAGCAACTTCATTATTTGGATTAACTGGCTGTGCAAACAACAATAAAAATGCAGTCAATGATAATACAAACGATTTGGGTGTCAACAATGTAAGAAACAATACCATTAATGGTGTGAATGTAAGGAATGTTTCTAATCAAAATTTACGGGTTTCTGCCCGTGCGATTAGGAATGTGGAAAGTTTAAATGAAGTAGATCAAGCAAATGTCATCATTCGTGGTAATGATGCATATGTAGCCGTACGATTAGAAGGTACTCAAAATGGGACTCGGGCCCGAGGCGCTTCAACGGGAACGGGCCCAAATATGAATGCCACTTATGGAAATGGTTATAATTCTGGCACGACTGGTACCAATGGCGATACCAATTTGAATGCAAATACTGGTAATCGTACAAACGCTACCATTACTGGAACGACAGGAACAAGAACGAATGCTCGTATTAATCGTGCCAATGATCTTAATGCACGTGGGACCCATTCACTGGATCAGAAAATCATAAATCAAGTTCGTGCAGCTGATCGCAGTATTGACAATGTCTATATTTCTTACGATACCAATACTTTCGGTCAAATGACCAACTATTCCAATGATATTCGGACTGGAACAAGAGTTGACCTATGGGACGACTTTACCAATTCCGTTAACAGGATGTTTAGATAATTGAATAAAGCTGCCGAGGATGTCTCCGGCAGCTCTTTTTCCATTAGCATTGGCCTCGAAAGATACACCAGTCTCCGCTCTCAATTCGCTTCATGTTTTCTGGTTGTTTTCCACTTGGAAGTACATAGACCAAAGCGCGAAAACTTCCTAAATCTGTTTTAACAAGCTTCTCAATTCGGTCATAGTAGTTCGTTTCCGCTGAGCCCGTATATCCTTCAAGATGGTCTAGTGCCTCGAGTTGGATATCGTCAACCTGGTAAAGTTCACCGGACACTCTCCCGCTTAAAGCTGTGACAAAAAAGGGATAACCTAGGTTTGAATCATATAGCTCCCCCACGGTCCAACACTCCCTTGCTATACAAGGAGCATTCCTTAACAAGTGATGATTTCTTTCGTACTTTCTTAATGTTCCATAGACAAAAACTAGCTGTTTATTCACCTAACCTCACTCCTAGCACTTTCTAAAATACTAATTTGCTGCAAAGTCCTTTGTAAATTTCTAGTCTCATTAAACACCTTATTGAGTAAGGAAACGGTGTTATAACATGCTTCAACATCAAGTGTTTCTAATGAAGTATGTTCATTCATGTAACCAGCTGAGAGATTAACACTTTGAATGCCATATTCAGCCCAGATTCTCGTGTCACTGCTGCCGCCTATTGTGGCTTTCCAGCCCTGTAATCCGACCTATTCAGCTGCTTCTTCAAAAAAGCTTCCGTAATTCTCATGACAAAAACGTTGGTATCCGCCGCATGATGTGACAATGTCACCCGTTCCACGCCGTTCTACGACGGTAGACGCATCTACAACCCACAAGATGGTTTCATCGATATTCCTTGCACCAATTAATCCGCTTTCTTCTTCCACTTTTCAACAGAATTCAAAATAAACCTCCCTCCTTTCTCTAGTAAACTGGAAATCACCTCCTACTAATATTCCCTTGTTTTCTTGTTATAATAGAATATTCAAGGAGTGATGGTATGAAAATAGTAAAATATCTATGTGTTTTTGTATTGCTCATTGGCCTTGGTATTTCGGCGTGGATTTATTATCCTCAGTACCAAATACACCAAATGAAAAAACACACGGTTGCGGTGAGCAAGAGAGCTGATCAAACCACTTATCTCAATTATTATCGAAATGCCAAAACGTCTCAACTTCACCATTTGGCGATTGGGGATTCTATCATTCACGGAGTAGGTGCAGGAAAGAATGAGAATTTTGTCAGTCTATTTTCTAGTAAATTGGCAGAACAGACTTCCAAACAAATTGTATCTCAAAACGAAGGAATCAACGGGATTACTAGTAATGAGTTAAACGATTTGGTTCAGGAAGGCCGCTTCGATGAAGCGATCAAGAAATCCGACATTATCACGATAAATGTAGGCGGCAATGATATTCTTCGAATCGCAAACGGCCAAGATATTCGAACGGTCCTGCAAAGCTATGACCAAATCCAAACTTCCTTTTCTAAAAATTTGTCGGACATTTCGGCGAAAATAACCCATCTAAATCCCAAAGCCACGATTGTATTTTTAGAATTGTACAATCCATTATCGCCTGATAACCAGATGTATGGAGTAGCGGATAAAATGCTGCCAAAATGGAATCTTCATATATATGAAGTTGCGAATAAATTCCCGGGGTCGATTGTCATTGAAACCACGAAAGTCATTAACGGGGATCATCTGCAAAACCTTTCACCGGATGGGGTCCATCCAAATTTTGCTGGTTATACTGCAATTTCAGAGCAAATGATGTATCAATTTAAACATCAATCGAAGAAAAGCCCGGTTTAAAACCGAAAGAAGATTCATTCTTTCGGTTTTTTCATCCTACTTTTCTACTAATCTTTTTTATTTAAATGTAATACTCCTATAACACTATTGATAGAATGTTTCGTTACAATTTTTATACATTAAATAGTGCGAAGGGTTACCCAAGCCATTCAAGCAAATAATCAAGATTGATTCATAAGGAGTTCATGCCAAAAATCGGCCGTATGAACCCCTCATGATAGAAATTATTCTCGCCCAGCTCCCTTAACTAGCGGGGCAATTCGATCAATCCGATTGGTCCAAATGCCGCCAGTAAAGTTAGCAGGAAGTCGTTTTAGGTCATTAGCAGAATCAAAGCCTTCAGACCAATCTCCATCACCTGCGACCACAATGACTCTCGTGTTTACATGATCCATCCGATATAAGAATTTGTTCGGCCAGCCCCACAGCAAAGAGGCATATTTTTCAGGAATGTGTAATTGGCTGTTTTTACATGCAGATGGCATATAGCCTGTCCACCCTACACCCAAATAAGGAAGCAAGCAGCTTTTTAGTGTTGCCATCGACATTACGCGCATCTCTGGAAGTTGTTCCTTTAAAGCTTCGATCGGTTGATCATCTCCATAAACGGTAAGCTGATCCAGTCGTTTTTCCGGCAGTTTTGATAAAAATTGAGCAAGCGTCGTGCCCTCTCTAGGTTCAGCGTTTTTAATGTGAATTAAAAAGGGTTTATTTGCGAAATGCTTCATCACTTCATCTAAAGAAGGCATTAATCCCACCCCTTTTCCTCGGAAAGGGAAAGTCTTACCGTTATCTGCCGTATAGCCGTACCCAATATCAACCTTTTTCAATTCTGCCATCGTATATTCTTTGGTCTCCCCTTTCACATTTGTCCGGCAGTCAAGCGTCCCATCATGGAATACAGCAAATTGACCATCTTTTGTTGGTTTAATATCTAATTCGACCAAATCAGCCCCCGCTGTAAAGGCAGCTGCCATAGAGGCCAGCGTGTTTTCTAAATAGGGATGTTCGGGTTTATAAATTCGTTCAGCTGTACAAGTATCCCACTTGATTCCTTTCATTGGAAAAGTTTGGCCAAGGCCGCGGTGTGCCAGCAAGAATGGCTCGCCCTTACGTTCCTTTGTTAATAGAGAACTATTATTAAAGAACATAAAAACAATCAGGAAAAGCAGGAAAAGTCCGAGTCTTTTTAATCCTTTTTTAAATTTCACTTTTTTTCCTCCGGTGGATGTTTAAGGTTTCCATCTCAATAATAAGGGAAATATGAATACCGGACAATATTCATTCCAACAGCAATGCAACTATCGAGGCACCAAACTATGATGCCTCTGCATAAAACTTCATACCCACCTGATATGTGAGGCTAACACCTCTCCACCTTCATCTGGATCATATACTTCAAATAGTTTAAAAGTTGGCGGCTCTTTAGTTAGATCATGGAGCTTTCCCACTAATTTTGGAAACAAAACTTGATTGGCCCGCTCGGCATCTTCTTTGGTGTCCCAATAGTTTAATGCTCTATATTCTGAAACTGCGTCATCATAAAAGTAAACATTGCCCCTAAAACCGGCTAAGGTTCTGCTGATTTTGTCTAATTCATTGGTTATTCGTTCAGCCGTCGCTCTTTGTCCTTCTCCTAATTTAAAATGGACCAACCGTGCATAAAACATCTTATCCCACTCCTCACATTCGTGTAATTACGTGCCTATATATATTTATGAAAATAACTTAAGAATGTTAAAAAAGGCTCCTGGATTGGACAAAACACAAAAACACCCTATCCCATTCATTTACTTCTAAATAAATGGGATAAGGTGTTATTTATACTAGAGCAGCGGTCTGCCCGCATCTGGTGAAAGATTGGGATCGCCGCCGCCAACAATCATCGCGCTCTCCGTCTGAATATCATTATCCTCTAAATTAGCTGAAACCTTAGCTTTACTGTTTTTATGGTCATTTACATTATTTTGAAATTCCTGTGGTACATTCTTTTTTTCTTTATCCATGGTTACACCGCCTTTTTACTGGTAGTGTTTGTATAACCAATAGTAATTATGCTAAATCCTTACAGTCACTCTCTCCTTGTTCTTAAAATATACCCATTCGTTAAATCCAATTTCCTTAAGATGCTGCTGAACCAGATCAAATTCGTCCCCTACTCGATGCGTATCATGGGCATCCGATCCAAACGTTACCTTTACACCATAGTGCTGGGCCATTTCTAACATATCATCGGACGGATACCAGCCGCCAACGTCTTTTGTTTTACCAGATGTGTTGATTTCAATCGCGATATCATGTTCTCCTATTATCTTAATGGTATTTTCAACTGCAGCGGTTTGAATGGATGAAAAAGCTGGATAAAACCCTTTCATGGCATCAATATGGCCCAAGATTTGAAACATACCACTTCGCGCTGATTGCTCAATGAGCGAATAATATGTTTCTTTTGTTCTGATTTTTTCTTGTTCCGTTAACCCGTTCCAGCGCTTTTTATTGAAAATACTTACTCCATCCACGTTATGAACAGAACCAATGATGTAATCAAAAGGATACGGCTCAAAACAGGAGCGGTAAATCTCGACGGATTCCGGGAAGAAATCAGACTCTACCCCGAGAAGGACGTCAATTTTATCGCTATAGGTTTGTTTCAGCTCGAGTACCTCCTTAACGTATTCTGGAAACATGCTTTTTGCCATGGCAATTTTGGGATGGAGCTGGTCCACCTCACTGCTAAAGTACGGGGAATGATCGGCAATACCAATAACATGTAATCCTCTTTCAATCGCCGCTTCAATATAATCACGAATTTTCCCACGCGCATGGCCGCAGCGATCGTGATGCGTATGTAAATCAAATTTTTGGTTCGAATTTAACATCTCCACATATTTCACCTCTATTATTAATATGTTCATTTAACGAAAAACATTTTATTAGAGTAAAAAAAAAAGAAAACTCCTTCTATAGTCACGCGAACTATGAAGACGTTTTCTTGTCTGGACTATTTATATATAAGTTTGGTTGATTGAATTGAGAGGAACCTCACGCTTATTCCGTCTTCTTTTTAACCTTTTTGCTCTTTCTTTTTCATAAAAATGATACACAATGAAATATGAACAAACACCGAGGATTAACCCAAAAATAGACATTCCTATTAACGTATGGATTCCTCCATGAAGGATACTCACGAGTGTATGAAAATCACCATGAATTAACTTTTGAAAAGAAAAAGACGAATGGTGTCCGTAATGGACCTTCATCGGAAAGAGAAATTTCCCGAGATTCTTTGCAAAAGGTAACAGAATAACCGGCAGCAGCGTTAATTTTCCAATCACATTTCCAATAATAGATGCAGGTAAGGATCCCTTCGCTAAACGGACAATCGGGACAAAAAATATATAAATAAGTGATCCTGTTGACAGAACCAACATTTCCAAGCCTAGGCCAATTGCGAATCCTAATGATACTTTCTTAGCTCCACCAGGAGACCGGAGTAGTTTAGTGATATTTAACTTAAAAGCACGTCCAAATCGTTGAAAAAAATTATACTTTGTTGGTTTAATGCTCATATAGGTATCTCCTTACTAAGATAGATAAGTTTATTATACTCTATATAAGCCATAACTACTATTCTAACAAATTAACAAATTAAACAAATTTAGAGCAGTTTCCCGGTAGAAACCACTCTTCATCAAAATAGGACAGGATTCGTTTATGCTTTTACTTGTTTATTTATATAAACCCATTCCTTCGACAATATTTCTTTGACAGGATCTCTTCTCGTATTTATTGCAGAATAATATGCATGTTC
>NZ_JBALOS010000143.1:0-843 GCF_036962765.1 Neobacillus drentensis | reverse complement strand
GAGCATACGTTCCGCTAGGCTCAATCTCGATATCAACAATATTGTAACTCCACTCAATCTCTGCTGGGATATGGATCGCATTGATACCAAGTTCAATCGCCGGCTTGATATCACTTTTGAGTGAATTTCCAATCATCCAGGTATTCTTTTTATCTGTGTTTATTTTGTTAAATACCTGTTGCAGTGCATCTGTGTTTTTATGTTCAAAAATATAGATTTTGTCCTCGAAATAATCCGTTAATCTTAATTGATTAATTTTTCTCCACTGGTTTGATTCATCTCCACCCGTAAATAGACATAATTGATGACCGTCTGCTTGTATGGTATCAAGGATTTCGTACATATATGGAAATGGTTTCACCTTTCTTTGGAAAACGCTTTGACCAATTTTTTCAACTTCATTTAATTCAGAACTCTTCATTTTTCTTCCAAATCTTTCGCAAAAATAGCGATAAGTTGCCACTAACGATTGCGTATATAAGGAAGAATGCAAGCCGTTTTTTTCAACACCTTTTATATCAATATCTGATTGCATTTCGAGAATCTCTTGTTTGGTAAGTGATTTAAACCATTTCTTCATCACATTTGCAAATCGGTTTCTAGATTCTACAAAATATTTATTACAGTGTATTAAGGTGTCATCTAAATCCAATATTAAGGTTTGTTGATTCATGAACCAATTCCCCCTTTAATAATGGTTTAAACTAAGTATATGGAATAACATCATTTTCATGTTAAAATAAGCCTTTCCCATTTTAGGATTAGTGCAATAGTATTAGAGGGATTTTGAATCGATCTATTCATTTTTTTTAATTTAATTGCAGCATTAAACAATGTCAGTAC
>NZ_JBALOS010000142.1:21798-21971 GCF_036962765.1 Neobacillus drentensis | reverse complement strand
AATTTTATACGATTAAACTGCCGAAATTTTTAGGTGGACTTGTCCGCGCGATGATTGGAGCGTTTAAAAAGAACGAATAGCATAAGTATATGTTAATAATCTTTAAGCTAATGGCACCCGTTTAATTTGGGTGCTTTTTAATTTGTTAATTGGGAAGGCTATTTTCGCATGGA
>NZ_JBALOS010000142.1:12314-21710 GCF_036962765.1 Neobacillus drentensis | reverse complement strand
AGTTTACGAAAAGAGCCATTGGGAAAAATAAATATGTTGATTGGAGCGAAAGGCGCTTCCCTTTCCGCGGGTGGTCCGTGGAGCCTCCTCGTAGCTTCACGCCTTCCGCTGGAATCAGCATGGTAATAAATCTTCATTTACTTTTAATACAGCCTTTGAATAAAAAGAAAAGACATCCTATACGGATGCCCATTCCAAACGTTCTATTAAACGCGTTCTACTTTACCGGATTTCAACGCTCTTGCAGAAACCCAAACACGCTTAGGCTTTCCATCAACAAGAATACGTACTTTTTGTAGGTTAGCACCCCATGTACGCTTGTTTGCGTTCATAGCGTGAGAACGTGCGTTACCAGTTGTTGTTTTCTTTCCAGTTACAACACATTGACGTGGCATAATGATTTCCCTCCTTAACTACCAAAAGCTTTATACAGCAATCTTTAAGATCCTCATCTGGAAAAAGAAAATTGTATGAACAAATTTTCTAGACTTGAGATACCTTAATAATTTATCATACAACTTATTTGATTGCAATAGTTACCTTTCAAGAAAAAAACCTTGACATCATTATTATAAAAATGCTCTTATACTAATCAGGCAGGAATAACTTTCAATATTGCATTGACTATAGTAAAATGACTGTAGTCAAGGAGCAATTTTTTTCAGGAGGGGGAACGATTCATGTCCATTGAATTAAAAACAAAGTTCGGACAAATTGATATTTCTAACGAAGTAATCGCGACCATCGCAGGAGGTGCGGCAATCGAATGTTATGGAATCGTTGGTATGGCCTCAAAGAATCAAATTAAAGATGGAATTACGGAAATACTACGTAAAGAAAATTTTACTCGTGGCGTGATTGTTCGCCAAGAGAACGAAGCATTACATATTGATATGTATATTATTGTTAGCTATGGAACGAAAATTTCCGAAATTGCCCACAACGTGCAATCAAAGGTTAAATATACCCTCGATAAGACTGTTGGACTTGCCGTTGACTCCGTAAATATTTACGTTCAGGGAGTTCGAGTGACGAACCCGTAAGTTCGTGTAACGAACTCTGTAGAGGAGGAAAGTTTAGTGTCAATAACAGCTTTAGATGGAAAACGTTTTGCCGAAATGGTGATTCAAGGGGCCAATCATTTAGCAGCGAATGCAAAAATGGTTGATGCTTTAAACGTTTTTCCCGTGCCAGATGGTGATACCGGAACTAACATGAATTTATCAATGACATCTGGGGCTAAGGAAGTAAAAAATAATGTTCAAGACCATATTGGTAAAGTGGGATCAGCCCTTTCCAAGGGATTGCTTATGGGGGCCCGCGGAAATTCAGGAGTTATTCTATCACAGTTATTCCGTGGTTTTTCTAAGGCGGTTGAAACGAAAGCAAATATCTCAGGGACTGACTTTGCTCACGCCCTAGAGGCTGGAGTAGAAACTGCATATAAAGCCGTAATGAAACCTGTAGAAGGAACGATTTTAACTGTTGCCAAGGATTCTGCTAAAAAGGGCGTACAAGCTGCACAGAATTCAAATGACATCATTGTCATTATGGAAGAAGTTTTAAAAGAAGCTAAGGCTTCATTAAAGCGCACTCCAGAACTGCTTCCAGTTTTAAAGGAAGTTGGCGTGGTTGATAGTGGCGGCCAAGGACTTGTATTTGTTTACGAAGGGTTTCTTGCAGTCCTAAAAGGCGAAAAGCTGCCTGATACACCTACTGCATCTCTTTCGATGGATGAATTGGTCAGTACTGAACACCATAAAAGAGTTCAAGGACATATAAACACAGAAGACATTGAATTTGGGTATTGCACCGAATTTATGGTGCGCTTTGAACAAGAAAAAACAGCAAAACATCCGTTCGATGAAGGTATGTTTAGAAATGACCTCAGCAAATTGGGCGATTCTTTATTGGTCATTGCGGATGATGATGTGGTGAAAGTGCATATTCATTCCGAACAACCTGGAGAAGTCCTTACCTATGGGCAAAAGTATGGAAATTTAATCAACATGAAGATAGAAAACATGCGTCAACAGCACACCAATATTGTTGGCGAAACACATAGTGCCTCCGCTGCTGACCGTAAAAAGACCTCAAAAGAGAAGCAAGAATACGGAATTGTTGCCGTGTCTATGGGCTCAGGGATTGCGGATTTATTTAGAAGTATTGGTGCTCATGAGGTTATTGAAGGCGGGCAGACGATGAATCCGAGTACGGAGGATATCGTCATGGCTGTTAAGGAAGTAAATGCTAAAAAAGTATTTATCTTACCGAATAATAAAAACATCATTATGGCAGCACAGCAGGCAGCAGATGTTTCGGAAGAGGAAATTTATGTGATCCCGTCTAAGACGGTCCCGCAGGGACTTTCAGCTTTGTTAGCGTTTAATCCTTCAGCTGATCTTCAGACAAATGAAGGTGCAATGAATGAAGCGTTAAAACACGTGAAAACTGGTCAAATAACCTTTGCTGTTCGGGATACCCAGATTGATGGCTTAGAAATCGAGAAAGATGATTTTATGGGTATTGCTGAAGGAAAAATCGTTGTTAAAAACAAGGACAAAGTAAAAGTTGCTGAGGACCTACTTTCACAAATGCTAGATGAGGATTCAGAAATATTAACCATCATTTATGGGGATGACATTAGCGAAGAAGAGGTAAACAAGCTAAGTCAGTTTGTAGAAGAACATTATGAAGATGTTGAAGTTGAAATCCATAATGGCAGACAGCCGTTATATTCATTTATCTTTTCAATTGAATAATGAAAAGCTAAAATAGAAGGGAGTTTTCCCTTCTTTTTTTGTGGAAAAAAGTAATTGGAAAAATAAAACAATAAAAACAGGGTTATGAGATAGAATAGCGCTCGAGGGGGAGAATGGAGTGAAATATAGGAGCGTGTTTGATATCATTGGTCCCGTCATGATTGGAATTACAAGTCGAATCCCTTGTGATGAATTGATAGAAGCAATGTATAGAATCGCTCAAACAGTGCCAACAACACTAAAAGAAACTGGGCAGGGAGGGTTGGCGGCAACACCGGCAGGTCGGAAACTGGAAGCTAAGATCTTCGGTATACCGCGAAGTAATAGTGAATCCACATCTTAATCAATCAATTACGGTCATAAAAGGAATTGGTGAAGAAACTGCTGACATTTTTTCAGAAATGAAAATCTTTACGATAGAAGATCTCTTAGAGTATTTTCCTTATCGCTATGAAGATTACCGCCTCCGTGATATAACCGAGGTGGAGCATGATGAGAAAGTAACAGTGGAAGGGAAGGTTCATAGTGAGCCTTCTCTTGTCTATTATGGCAGAAAGAAATCGAAACTTATGATCCGACTGTTTGTTGGAGCACATTTGATTAAAGTTGTCTTTTTTAACCAACCTTATTTAAAAAATAAAATCAGTATCAATGAAACGATTACGGTCACAGGAAAATGGGATGCCCATCGGCAAACCATTACGGCCAATGAGATGCAGATGGGAACAAATGCAAAAACAAAGGATTTTGAGCCTGTATACTCATTAAGAGGAAAATTAACGACAAAGGGAATCCGGAAATTTATCAGCATTGCTTTTCAACAATATGGACATTTTATTGAAGAAACACTGCCAATCACCTTTCTAAAAAAATATCGACTACTTGATCGGCAAGCGGCGTTCAAAGCGATGCATTTTCCTGACAGCCAAGAAGATGTAAAACAGGCACGCAGACGCATCGTCTATGAAGAATTTCTTTTGTTTCAATTAAAAATGCAGGCATTAAGGAAATTTGAACGGGAACATTCCCCAGGAGTCATTCAAAACTACGATGCAACAAAGGCAACGGAGTTTATTAATAGTCTTCCTTTTCCATTAACGAATGCTCAATCCCGTGTGGTTAATGAAGTGTTGGCAGAACTAAAATCACGGCTTCGGATGAATCGATTGCTGCAGGGCGATGTTGGCTCAGGAAAAACAGTGGTTGCAGCCATTGGCTTGTATGCCAGTGTCACAGCAGGTTTTCAAGGTGCGCTTATGGTTCCAACAGAAATTTTGGCAGAACAGCATGCAGAAAGCTTAAAAAGAATGTTAGAACCATTTCATGTTAGGTGTGAGCTCCTAACGAGTTCAGTAAAGGGGAAACGAAGAAAAGAAATTCTTCACGAACTAGTAGAAGGGAACGTGGATATTTTAATTGGAACACATGCCCTAATTCAGGACGAGGTTACCTTCAAGAGACTCGGTTTTGTCATCACAGATGAACAACATCGCTTTGGGGTTGAACAGCGAAGAGTTCTGAGAGAAAAAGGTGAGAACCCAGACGTTCTATTTATGACTGCGACACCGATTCCTCGAACACTTGCGATTACAGTATTTGGTGAAATGGATGTATCCATAATTGATGAAATGCCAGCAGGTAGAAAATCAATTGAAACGTATTGGGCAAAACCAGAAATGCTAGAACGTGTCTTGGCTTTTGTTGAAAAAGAATTACAAAAAGGCCATCAAGCCTATGTTATCTGCCCGCTTATCGAAGAATCCGAAAAGCTCGATGTTCAAAATGCTATTGACGTATATAATACATTAAGTCATTATTTTCAAAATCGCTATCAAGCAGGTCTGATGCATGGCCGCTTAAGCTCAGAAGAAAAGGACTCCGTGATGAAGGCATTTAGTGCCAATGAAGTACAAGTGCTAGTCTCAACGACTGTGGTTGAGGTGGGGGTAAATGTACCGAATGCTACTATTATGGTGATTTATGATGCTGAAAGGTTTGGCCTTTCACAGCTTCACCAGTTGCGCGGCCGGGTTGGACGCGGCAGTGATCAATCCTACTGCATTTTGCTGGCTAGTCCAAAATCAGAAGTTGGCCAAGAAAGAATGCGGATCATGACTGAAACGAACGACGGCTTCGTTTTAAGTGAAAAAGATTTAGAGCTTAGAGGGCCAGGCGACTTTTTTGGCAGAAAACAAAGCGGTGTTCCTGAATTTAAGGTGGCAGATATGGTTCATGATTATCGGGCCCTTGAAACAGCGAGAAATGATGCGGTGATGCTAATCCAGTCTGAAGCTTTTTGGACAGCCCCTGAATATCAATATTTAAGAAATATCCTGGGTGAATCAGGCGTTTTAGAAGGGGAAAAGCTAGATTAAATCAAACTTTTTCTTTTTACTGGGCTCTATGAATTGAAATAGCAGATGGTCAGGAGAAAAAACTAATTCTTGCAATCTGCTTTTTCAAATTTTATACTACTATTAGTACCTAGTCATAAGATCGCGGACGGTGTAAAAATTCATGAGAAAAAGTAAAAAAGAGCGACAACAATTGTTGACTTCTACAATTAAAGATAATCCATTTATTACTGATGAGGATTTAGCAGAAAAATTTCAGGTGAGTGTACAAACAATTCGTTTGGACCGTTTAGAATTATCAATTCCTGAACTCAGAGAACGGATTAAGACTGTAGCTGAGAAACGATTTGATGATGAAGTCCGCTCATTACCGCTTGAAGAAGTGATTGGTGAAATTATTCATATAGAATTGGATCAGAATGCCATTTCGATTTTTGATGTAAAGAAAGAGCATGTATTTAAACGAAATAACATTGCCCGGGGCCATCATGTATTTGCACAGGCGAATTCCTTAGCTGTGGCTGTTATCAATGATGAATTAGCGTTAACAGCAAAAGCGAATATTCAATTTAAACGTTCGGTCAAATTGAATGAGCGGGTAATTGCCAAAGCAAGGGTATTGAAAATTGATGGAAACTTAGGCAGGACGATTGTCGAAGTCACAAGTTTTGTAAACAATGAAATTGTTTTTACCGGAGAATTTGAAATGTACCGTTCGAAAAATCGGTAAAGGATGAGGAAAATGAAATTAGCAATTGATGCAATGGGAGGCGACAATGCTCCAAAAGAAATCGTATTAGGGGCACTTAAAGCCGTACAAGCATTTTCAGATATACATATTACCCTTGTCGGGGATGAAAATAAAATTTACGAAACATTAACCAATCATGAACGGATTGCTGTTATTCATACAACCGAAGTGATCCTTGGAACAGATGAACCCGTAAAAGCGGTTCGCCGTAAAAAGGATGCCTCTATGGTGTTAGCCGCACAACAAGTAGCAGATGGATTGGCAGATGCGTGTATCTCTGCTGGAAATACAGGGGCGTTAGTAGCGGCAGGTCTTTTTGTGGTAGGCAGAATAGATGGAATCCACCGCCCAGCCTTAGCCCCAACGCTTCCAACCATAGGAGGCGAGGGATTTCTGTTATTAGATGTAGGAGCGAATGCGGATGCCAAAGCAGAGCATCTGCTCCAGTATGGTCAAATGGGCTCAATATATAGTGCAAAGGTAAGAGGTATTGCCAAGCCAAGAGTCGGTCTATTAAATATTGGAACTGAAGAAAAGAAAGGGAACGAACTTACTAAGCAAGCATTCGAATTGTTGAAAAATGCCGATATTAACTTTGTGGGTAATGTTGAAGCGAGGGATTTGCTAGAAGGTGTTGCGGATGTGGTTGTGACCGATGGATTTACGGGAAACATGGTCCTAAAGACAATTGAAGGAACAGCTCTTTCCGTGTTTAAAATGTTAAAAACGGCCTTAATGAGTAGTTTTACTAGTAAATTAGCTGCAGCAGTACTGAAACCGAATCTTAAAACCTTAAAAAATACAATGGATTATTCGGAATACGGCGGTGCAGCCTTATTTGGCTTAAAGGCACCTGTTATTAAGGCGCACGGCTCATCCAATGGGCAAGCTATATTTAGTGCAATTAGGCAAACTAGGGAAATGGTAAGTAATGATGTTGTTGGTTTAATCAAGATGTCAACGGATGAAGCAAATAGTGAAAAAGTAGAACGGTAAAGGAGTATTGAAATGAATAAAATAGCATTCGTGTTTCCAGGACAAGGGTCACAAGCAGTCGGAAT
Source organism: Neobacillus drentensis (assembly GCF_036962765.1). Lineage (GTDB taxonomy): Bacteria > Bacillota > Bacilli > Bacillales > Cytobacillaceae > Neobacillus > Neobacillus drentensis_C. The sequence continues at coordinate 14,782 of NZ_JBALOS010000142.1, read as the reverse complement.
GGGAAAAGAGTTAGCAGAAAAACACCACGAGGTTATGGATTATTTTAAAAGAGCCGATGAAAAGCTAAATATTCCACTGAGTAACCTAATTTTTGAAGGACCGAAGGAAGAATTGACCATTACCTTTAATACACAGCCTGCCCTATTAACGACAAGTATTGCTATTTTAGACTACTTTCAAAAGTCTGGAATTAAAGCTGCTTACGTCGCGGGTCACAGCTTAGGAGAATATACCGCGCTTGTTGCTGCAGGCACACTTTCTTTCGAAGAAGGAGTGTATGCTGTTAGAAAACGGGGCGAGTTTATGGAGAATGCAGTCCCAAATGGAGAAGGTTCTATGGCAGCCATATTAGGGCTTGACCGTGACCGTCTTTTTGAGGTAACAAACGAGGTAAGTGAATCAGGCAATCCAGTATCATTAGCAAATTTAAATTGCCCTGGGCAAATCGTCATTTCGGGTTCGAGAAAAGGGGTCGAAATCGCGGGCGCTAAAGCAAAAGAAGCAGGAGCAAAAAGGGCGCTTCCTTTAGAGGTTAGCGGTCCATTTCATTCCGCCTTGATGAAACCTGCAGCAGACCAACTGCGTGAAGTCCTGGATGGAATTGAAATGAAGGACGCGTCAGTGCCAATTGTAGCCAACGTAACGGCAGAACCAATAACGTCGGCATCTGAAATGAAGGATAAATTAATTGAGCAGCTCTACTCCCCTGTATTATGGGAGGATTCCGTTCGCAAAATGATTGAATTAGGTGTCGATACATTCATTGAAATTGGACCGGGTAAAGTTCTTTCGGGCTTAATCAAAAAAATTGATAAAACAGTTACCACTTTCTCTGTATCAGACGAGGAGAGTGCACAAACTGTTATAGATGCATTAAAGGAGGAAAGGCTATGAATCTTGATGGGAAAGCAGTCCTTGTAACAGGTGCTTCAAGAGGGATAGGAAGAGAAATCGCCCTTGAACTTGCACGACAAGGAGCAAATGTAGCTGTAAACTATTCAGGCAGTGAAGCAAAAGCAAATGAGGTTGTGGATGAAATTAAAGCTCTGGGCAGAGAGGCATTTTCTGTAAAATGTGATGTTTCAAACTCTGAGGAAGTTGCAGCAATGGTAAAAGGAACCATAGACAACTTTGGAAAACTTGATATTCTTGTTAATAATGCAGGTATTACAAAAGATAATTTATTGATGAGAATGAAAGAAGAAGAATGGGACGATGTTATTAATATCAATCTTAAAGGTGTGTTCCTTTGTACCAAAGCGGTAACAAGACAAATGATGAAGCAGCGCGCAGGACGCATCATTAATATTGCTTCGATTGTTGGAGTTAGCGGGAACCCAGGTCAGGCCAACTATGTTGCTGCCAAAGCAGGGGTGATTGGATTAACCAAAACAACAGCTAAAGAACTGGCATCTCGTAACATAACGGTAAATGCGATTGCACCTGGCTTCATCACAACCGATATGACAGATAAACTAACAGAAGAAGTGAAGACAGAAATGTTAAAACAAATACCTTTGGCGAGATTAGGTGAACCTAAAGATATTGCTAAAATAACGGCATTCATAGCTTCTGACGATTCTGCCTATATGACTGGACAAACCCTTCATATCGATGGCGGAATGGTGATGTGATTAGAAAAGCGGAAGCGCCCGTTCAGCGGCGTAGGGTGCTGTAGCTAGACAGTTCAAAAAGTTAAAAATGCAAATAGTAATAAAAACCTAGTGTATTATTTTGATGAAATACTCTATAATAGCTTGAGGGGAGGTGAACAGGCATGGCAGAGGTATTAGAACGTGTAACAAAAATCATCGTTGACCGCTTAGGTGTAGATGAATCTCAAGTTAAACTTGAAGCTTCATTTAAGGATGATCTTGGTGCTGATTCCCTTGACGTAGTTGAACTAGTTATGGAATTAGAAGATGAGTTCGATATGGAAATTTCTGACGATGATGCTGAAAAAATTAGCACAGTTGGTGACGCTGTTAATTACATACAAAGCACGAAGTAATCGTTGGATTTATTCACAAAAGCTCCGTTTTCAAACGGAGCTTTATTCTGTAAAATAGAACTTGGCTTCCAGCAGTGATGCCAAGTTTCTTTGCGTTTTGTGAAAAACTTTTTTAAACTAGTACTAAGTGTAGTTTGTAAATTATTTGATGCAAGGTGGAGAAGTTTTATATGCGCAAGAACGGTAATGAAAAAGAGTTAAATAATCGCGCAAAAGAAAATCTATTTAAAGGTTTTCAAAATACGATTGGTATTACGATGGAGAACGAGAAATTATTAAAACAAGCTTTTACTCATTCATCCTATGTGAATGAGCATCGCAGAAAGCCTTTCGAAGATAATGAGAGACTTGAGTTTTTAGGTGATGCTGTTCTAGAACTAACTGTTTCACAATTCCTTTACAAAAAATATCCAACGATGACCGAGGGTGAACTGACTAAACTTCGAGCAGCCATTG
>NZ_JBALOS010000142.1:318-12306 GCF_036962765.1 Neobacillus drentensis | reverse complement strand
GGAAGAGAGCGTCCCGCCTTATTAGCCGATGTTTTTGAAGCGTTCATCGGTGCCCTATATTTGGACCAAGGAATTGAAACAGTTATTAGTTTTCTAGAAAAAGTAGTATTTCCCAAAATAAATGCTGGTGCTTTTTCTCATGTGATGGATTATAAAAGCCAATTACAGGAGCTCATTCAACGAGATGGAACAGGGACAATTGAGTATCGTGTTCTTCAAGAAATTGGGCCTGCACACAACAAAGAATTTGTTTCTAAAGTTTCCTTGAACGGAAAGGAATTGGGTGTAGGAACGGGAAAATCAAAGAAGGAAGCCGAACAACATGCCGCCCAAATGGCTTTAGACATATTAAAGGCAAAAACAACTTAGAATGACAAAATGTATGTCAGTAGTCCAACTTGCATGCATAGGGAGGATTAAGAAATGTTTCTAAAACGGTTGGACATTATTGGCTTTAAGTCCTTTGCTGATCGCATTGGTGTTGATTTTGTTCCAGGAGTAACGGCGGTGGTAGGTCCCAACGGCAGTGGAAAAAGTAATATAACCGATGCCATCCGTTGGGTTTTGGGGGAACAATCAGCGAAATCGTTAAGAGGCAGCAAAATGGAGGATATTATTTTTGGCGGAAGTGATACAAGAAAACCTCTGAACTTTGCTGAAGTGACATTAACCTTAGATAATCAAGACCAAGGCGTGTCACTTGATTATAACGAAATAAGTGTAACGAGAAGAGTATCACGCTCTGGTGAGAGTGAATTCTTAATAAATAAACAGCAGTGCCGTCTAAAGGATATTATCGATTTATTCATGGATTCTGGGCTCGGACGAGAAGCATTTTCGATTATAAGCCAAGGAAAAGTGGAGGAAATTTTAAATAGTAAAGCAGAAGAAAGACGGACGATATTCGATGAAGCCGCAGGGGTTCTAAAATATAAACATCGAAAGAAAAAGGCAGAAGTGAAACTGTTTGAAACCCAGGACAATTTAAACCGTGTCAATGATATATTACACGAACTCGAAAGCCAAGTTGAACCACTAAAAATACAGGCATCGATGGCAAAAGATTACCTGGAGAAAAAAGAGGAATTAGAAAAATTTGAGGTAGCTTTAACAGTATATGAGATTGAAGACCTCCATAAAAATTGGGAGGAACTTTCCAAACAGCTTAAAGAACATCAGGAGGATGAACTCAAAATCTCTTCTGAACTGCAAGTAAAAGAAGCGAAAATAGTAGAAAAAAGAGATCAGATAACCGCCTTTGATGAGTCCATCACAGACCTGCAAAACGTTCTTCTTCATGCAACAGAAGAACTAGAAAAACTTGAAGGTCGAAAAGAAGTCTTAAAAGAACGAAAGAAAAATGCCTCACAAAATAAAGAGCAGCTGGAAACAAATATAACGGAACTAACAGAAAAAATTAGTCAGCTAAAAAAGAATCGCGACAGACTTTTTATGTCAGCGGAAGAACTTGGGAAGCAAGTACAGCAATTACAAGACCAATTAAAGGAAAAACAGTCAAAACTGCAGTTATTTAATGAAAATATAGAAGATAAAATAGAGAGTTTAAAAAGTGAATATATTGAAATATTAAACGACCAGGCTGGCGCAAAAAATGAATTGAAATATATTCATCAACAGCTGGAACAACAGGAAAGAAAAAGTTCACGACTGGATATTGAGAATGACAAGTTTATTGAGGAACGGCAAATTGCAAAAAGTAAAAAATCCGAGATCCAATCAGCTTTAGACGAAATCCGACAAAAAATAGAAGATCAAGTTGGAGCCTTTCGAGGCAAGCAGCGAAAGCTTGAGACAACGAAAAATAATTATCAAAAGCAGGAAAAAATGCTGTATCAGGCTTATCAAATTCTCCAGCAGGCACAGTCAAGAAAAGAAATGCTCGAAGAAATGGAAGAGGATTACTCTGGCTTTTTTCAAGGTGTAAAAGAGGTTCTTAAAGCACGCGGGAAAAGCCTCAAGGGAATTGAAGGGGCTGTTGCTGAACTTGTAACCGTTCCAAAAGAGTATGAAGCCGCACTTGAAACAGCGTTTGGAGGGGCACTCCAACATATCGTTGTCGATAATGAGCAAAATGCACGTACAGCCATCCAATATTTGAAACAGAATTCTTTTGGCAGGGCAACGTTTTTACCTTTGAATGTTATTAAGGGGAGATCCTTGTCTGCTGTCCAATTATCTTCGATTCAAAAACATTCTTCCTTTATTGGAACCGCTGTTAGTCTAGTGAAATTTGATCCAAAATACGCCGAGGTTATGAGCAGCCTTCTTGGGAATGTGGTCATAACTAGAGACTTAAAGGGTGCAAATGAATTAGCGAAAATTCTTCAATATCGCTGCCGAATGGTTACACTTGATGGCGATATCGTCAATCCTGGCGGTTCAATGACAGGGGGGGCGATTAAGCAAAAAAATTCTTCATTGTTAACTCGTAAAGGTGAGTTAGAAGAATTAAAAGAAAAGCTGATCGTGATGGAAGAAAAAGCGACCCAGTTAGAGAAACATGTAAAGTCATTAAAAACAGAGGTTTCTGGTTTAGAAACTCAGCTGGAGGAATTGCGTAAAGATGGCGAAGATTTGAGACTAACTGAACTGACCCTAAAGGGTGATCTTCGTCAAGCAGATCTCGAAGAAAAAAACATCAATGAACGATTGGCCATTTACGACCTTGAAAAAGGGCAATTTTCAGATGAAAAGACAACCTTAACAAATAGAAAATTGGAATTATCAACTGCTATGAAAAACTACCAAATTTCAATAGCAGAGCTAGATACTCAAATATCGAAGCTTTCGGAACAAAAGTCGAGTGATCTGACATCGAAAGAAGCGCTTTCGAACGAAATAAATGATCTAAAAGTAGCTTTTGCCTCCAAAAATGAGCAGTATATGAGTACACAAGAACGCTTAACTTTATTACAGGCTGATTTAGAAGAGAGTGAACAAAAGCTTTCACTTTATACGGAAGACCTTAATCTGTTAACTTCGGAAATGACGAACAGTTCATCCGGTGAGGAACAGTTAGAAACAGCGGCCATTAGAAAACAACAGGATAAAGAAGCGGCATTGGAGTTAATATCTGTTCGAAGAGAAGAACGGCTTTCCTTAAAGACGACATTAGATGATCTAGAATTGGAAGTAAAAGAATTAAAAAGACTTCACCGAGGACTGATTGTCGTTTTAAAAGACGAGGAAGTAAAAATCAACCGCTTGGATGTAGAACTTGAAAACCGTTTTGCCCGCCTCCGAGAAGAATATCTTTTATCATTTGAAGGAGCTAAGGAGCAATATCCATTAACAATACCATTAGAAGAGGCAAGGAAAAAGGTTAAGCTCATCAAACTTGCCATAGAGGAACTAGGAAACGTCAACATTGGGGCGATTGAAGAATATGATCGTGTTTCCGAACGATACGAGTTTCTCAATGAACAAAAGACCGATCTCCAAGATGCCAAAGAAACTCTTTACAAGGTAATTGAGGAAATGGATGAAGAAATGAAAAAACGGTTTGAACAAACCTTCAATGGTATTCGTGAACATTTCGAGCCAGTATTCAGGTCGCTTTTTGGAGGTGGAAGAGCTGACTTAGTCCTTACCATTCCGGGAGATTTATTAAATACTGGTGTCGAAATAGTGGCGCAGCCTCCGGGGAAAAAACTGCAAAATTTAGGCTTATTATCAGGTGGAGAACGAGCATTAACAGCTATTGCACTTTTGTTTTCAATTTTAAAAGTACGGCCTGTTCCATTTTGTATACTGGATGAGGTCGAAGCTGCCCTGGATGAAGCAAATGTTCAACGTTTTAGCCAATATCTAAAACGGTACAGCACCGAGACACAGTTTATTGTAATTACCCACCGCAAAGGAACAATGGAAGAAGCGGATGTTTTATACGGGGTTACAATGCAAGAATCAGGCGTTTCCAAGTTGGTATCTGTTCGTCTCGAGGATACAAAAGAGCTTGTTGAATCTTAAAAAAATGTCTGTGTTAAAAGTCCTTGTTGATTGAAGCGGAAATCAACAAATAAGTTTAACATAGCAAAAAAAATAGGAAGTGAAAAAATGAGTTTTTTTAAAAAGTTAAAAGAGAAAATCACAAAATCGACCGATTCCGTCACAGAGAAGTTTAAGGAAGGTCTGACGAAAACAAGAGATAATTTTTCAGGAAAAGTAAACGATCTTGTCGCAAGATACCGCAAAGTGGATGAAGATTTCTTTGAAGAATTAGAGGAAATAATGATTCAGGCCGATGTCGGTTTTGAGACTGTAATGACACTAATTGAAGAGTTGAAAATGGAGGTAAAACGCAAGAACATCCAAGATCCTCAGGAAGTTCAAAGTGTAATTTCCGAAAAACTTGTTGATATCTATAATGCAGGTGAGGAGCTATCCTCCAAATTAAATATTCAAGAGAATGGGTTGACCGTGATCCTATTTGTAGGGGTTAATGGTGTTGGCAAAACGACCACTATTGGGAAACTTGGTTACAAATTTAAAAATGAAGGAAAGAAAGTACTATTGGCTGCAGGTGATACTTTCCGTGCGGGAGCGATAGAACAACTGGAAGTATGGGGAGAGAGAGTCGGTGTTGACGTCATCAAGCAAGCAGAAGGGTCAGATCCTGCTGCAGTTATGTATGATGCGATTCAGGCAGCGAAATCTCGCAAATCCGATATTTTATTATGTGACACCGCAGGACGCTTGCAAAATAAAGTGAACTTAATGAAGGAACTTGAGAAGGTTAAGCGTGTCATTGAAAAAGAAATTCCTGGAGCACCGCACGAAGTCATCCTAGTTTTAGATGCTACAACGGGGCAAAACGCTTTAATCCAGGCAAAAACATTTAAAGAAGTGACCAATGTAAGTGGAATCGTCCTTTCAAAATTGGACGGAACGGCTAAAGGTGGAATAGTCCTTGCGATTCGAAATGAATTAAAAATTCCTGTGAAATTTGTCGGACTAGGCGAAAAAATGGATGACCTTCAGGAATTTGATGCAGAGAAATATGTGTATGGACTATTTGCCAATGAAATTGAAAAGACAGAATAGTGGATGTAAAGGTATTATCTTGACAGAAATTGTTCGACCCTGTAAACTACTTATGTAAAGGCTTTTCACTTAACATACGTGTTGGAGGGGATTGGCATGCTTGAAAAAACAACACGGATGAACTATCTTTATGATTTTTACCATTCGTTGTTAACACCAAAGCAGCAAAGCTATATGTCTCTCTATTATTTAGATGATTTCTCATTAGGAGAAATAGCCGAAGAGTATGACGTCAGTCGTCAAGCCGTTTATGATAATATTAAGCGGACTGAGGCAATGCTCGAGGAATATGAAGAAAAGTTGCTGTTATTTCATAAATTTCAAGAGCGTATGAAACTTTTGAGAAATGTTAAAGAATTACTTAACGAGGACGACCCTTCAAAACTGGCAATGCTAGAAGCTGTTGCCGAGTTGGAGAATTTAGATTAGGAGGCGGCATGAATGGCATTTGAAGGATTAGCCGACCGACTGCAGAATACGATCCAAAAAATCCGTGGTAAAGGGAAAGTTTCCGAAACGGATGTAAAAGAAATGATGCGGGAAGTGCGACTCGCTTTACTTGAAGCAGACGTTAACTTCAAAGTAGTAAAAGATTTTGTGAAAAAAGTCAGTGAACGTGCCGTAGGGGCGGAAGTACTGAAAAGCTTAACACCTGGACAACAAATTATTAAAATCGTTAATGAAGAATTGACGGAGTTAATGGGTGGGGAACAAAGCAAAATCGCTGCGTCAAATCGTCCCCCAACTGTCATCATGATGGTCGGATTACAGGGTGCCGGTAAAACGACAACGTCAGGGAAACTTGCCAATTTACTTCGCAAAAAGTATAACCGTAAGCCCTTGCTTGTTGCAGCAGATATTTATCGACCTGCGGCCATTAAACAGCTTGAAACACTTGGTAAGCAATTGGACATGCCTGTTTTCTCACTCGGTGATCAAGTTAGCCCTGTAGAAATTGCAAGGCAGGCAATTGCCAAAGCAAAAGAAGAACACAATGACTATGTCCTTATTGATACGGCAGGCCGACTACATGTTGATGAAGCATTAATGGGTGAGTTAAAGGACATTAAGGAATTGACTAAACCCGATGAAATCTTCTTAGTTGTCGATTCCATGACTGGTCAAGACGCGGTCAATGTCGCACAAAGCTTTAATGAACAGCTCGGACTTACTGGAGTTGTCTTAACCAAGCTCGACGGAGATACCAGGGGTGGGGCCGCGCTCTCTATACGCGCTGTTACACAAACACCTATTAAATTCGTCGGTTTAGGTGAAAAGTTAGACGCTCTTGAACCGTTTCACCCTGAACGGATGGCATCAAGGATCCTCGGTATGGGTGATGTCCTTACGCTAATTGAAAAGGCTCAAGCTAATGTTGATGAAGAGAAAGCCAAAGAGTTGGAACAAAAAATGAGGACAGCCTCATTTACGCTGGAAGATTTTTTGGAACAGCTTGGTCAAGTCCGTAATTTAGGGCCGCTAGACGAATTATTAAAGATGATGCCTGGTGCAAATAAAATTAAAGGGTTAAATAACCTGCAAATTGATGAAAAGCAAATTGCACACGTAGAAGCTATCATTCGTTCAATGACGATGGCGGAAAAAAATAATCCTGAAATCTTGAACGCAAAACGGAAAAACCGAATTGCAAAAGGCAGCGGTCGTTCTGTAACTGAAGTAAATCGTTTGTTGAAGCAGTTTGAAGATATGAAAAAAATGATGAAACAAATGACTGGAATGCAGCAAAAAGGCAAGAAAAAAGGCGGATTTAAATTCCCTTTTAAACCGTTTTAAATTCAAAAGCGGAAGCGCCTTGATCAGGGAAAAAAGTAGTTCATTTTTTCCTAGGGGCTGGAGCTAGACGGTCATCTAAGTTCAAAAAATCATTTGTTTTATTTTGAAAAAATTTGGTAATACTGTATGTAAAGAAAAAACACTTTACAAACTATAAAAGAATTGATATTATACTATCTTGTGTGAAACTATTCGGAGGTGCTTTTTTAAAATGGCAGTAAAAATTCGTTTAAAACGTATGGGAGCTAACAAAAACCCATTCTATCGTATCGTAGTAGCAGATTCTCGTTCACCACGTGATGGACGTTACATTGAAATCGTTGGAACTTACAATCCAGTTGCACAACCAGCTAAAGTTGACATCAACGAAGAATTAGCTCTTAAGTGGTTACAAGACGGTGCAAAACCATCTGATACAGTTCGTAACCTTTTCTCAAACCAAGGCATCATGGAAAAATTCCATAATGCAAAATTAAGTAAGTAACACATACGACTATGAAACAATTAGTCGAAACAATTGTTAAGCCTCTTGTTGATTTTCCAGAAGACGTTCGAGTTGATGTTGTGGAAGACGACAGCCGCGTAACCTATCAACTATCTGTGAATAAAGCAGATATGGGAAAAGTTATTGGCAAACAGGGGCGCGTTGCAAAGGCCATTAGAACTGTTGTTTATGCAGCAGGATCATCACAACAAAAGAAAATTTTTCTAGAAATTGGTGAATAGCTTTTTGCACCTAGATGAAAGGGAGGAATTAATTCCTCCCTTTTTTGCTATAGAAAAGCGAAAGCGTCCCTAGGCGCTGGAGTTAATCAAAGAAAAACGAATGTGATAGCGTGAGGGAGGCATTTCTTTGCAAATCATTCAAACTGTTGTGGTAAAACAAATTCTAACGGAAGACAGCAAGAAAAAATTATTCGACCAATACGAAGCAAGAAAACTCCAGCTTCAACGGGAAAAAAGTCAACTTCAATTTGAGTTGAAGCGCATGGAAAAAACCAAGAACTTTTCACCTGGAACGTTGAAAAATCATTTTGAAAAAGAAATCAATAAGCGTTTAGAAAAAGAAAAGCTTCTTGAGTTTCAAATCGAACAATTACATATGCTACCTTTAGGCAGTGAATTAAAGGAAAAGGAAATCCAGGCACTCATTGAGGTAAAAGTAGGCGATTCATGGAACGATCGTTTAGGACAGCCTGAAATCATTATTAAAGATGGTGTAATCGAGGAAATAAGAGAAGGTGAATAAGGAAATGGAAAAATGGTTTAATGTCGGAAAAATTGTTAACACTCAGGGGATTAAAGGGGAAGTCCGGGTCATATCAAAGACTGATTTCCCTGAGAAACGCTATAAGGCTGGCAATGTATTATATTTATTTATGCCAAATTCAAGTACGCCGATTGAACTAACAGTCAAAAGCCACCGCACCCATAAAAATTTTGAATTACTAACATTTGAAGGGTACAACAATATCAATGAAGTTGAAAAGTATAGGGATGGAATTCTGAAAGTACCTGAATCACAACTTGAATCACTTGAGGAAGATGAATTTTATTATCATGAGATAATTGGATGCCTTGTTGCTACAACAAAAGGGGACGAACTAGGAAAAGTGACTGAAATTCTATCCCCTGGAGCCAATGACGTTTGGGTGGTTAAAGGTAAAGGTGGCAAAGAACTACTAATCCCTTATATTCATGATGTGGTCAAGAAAGTAGATGTGAAAGAAAAAGTCATACTAATTGATCCGATGGAAGGGTTACTTTCATGATGCAAATTGATATACTGACATTATTTCCGGAAATGTTTTCCGGGGTACTTGGCCAATCCATACTGCAAAAGGCTGTTGAAAAATCAGCGGTCAACTATAATGTCGTTAATTTTCGAGAATATGCAGATAACAAACATTCTTCGGTTGATGATTATCCTTACGGCGGCGGTGCTGGTATGGTTTTAAAACCGCAGCCTATCTTTGATGCGGTTGAATCACTTAAAGAAAAAGCAAAAAGCGGGAATCCAAGAGTGATTCTTCTATGTCCACAAGGCGAACGCTACGAACAGCGAAAAGCTGAGGAATTGGCAAAAGAAGAGCATTTAATTTTTATTTGTGGTCATTATGAGGGGTATGATGAACGCATCAGAGAACATGTTGTAACGGACGAAATCTCGATCGGTGATTATGTCCTGACTGGTGGTGAACTTGGCGCCATGGTTGTAGTTGATAGCGTTGTCCGCCTTCTGCCAGAAGTGTTAGGTAATCAGGAATCACATATGAAAGACTCTTTTAGTACAGGTCTGCTTGAACATCCACACTATACAAGACCAGCTGATTTCAGGGGCCTAAAGGTTCCAGACGTTTTATTATCAGGGAACCATAAGTTAATAGAAGAATGGCGTAATAAAGAAGCATTACGTCGAACGCTTGTAAGACGGCCAGACCTTTTTGAGAAAATAGAATTAACAGCCGAGCAGGAAAAATGGCTAAAAGAAATAAAAAAAGAATATGAGTAGTATTGCACGTCTCTAGCAATTATGGTATGATACTTCTTGTGACTTAAGCTGATACCTATCAGATTGTGGTCTTATAACGATGTTCCGCTGCAATTGATTTAGAAGTTTGATGTGCATGAGCGTCTGTTGGAAGGAGTTGAAAACGATGCAAAAATTGATTGAAGAAATCACAAAAGAACAACTTCGTACTGATCTTCCTGCTTTCCGTCCTGGTGACACTGTACGTGTACATGTTAAAGTTGTCGAGGGTACTCGTGAGCGTATTCAGTTATTTGAAGGTGTTGTGATTAAGCGTCGTGGTGGTGGAATTAGCGAAACTTTTACAGTTCGTAAAATTTCTTACGGAGTAGGCGTTGAGCGTACTTTCCCAGTACACACACCAAAAATTGCGAAGCTAGAAGTACTTCGTCGCGGTAAAGTTCGCCGTGCTAAGCTTTACTACTTGCGTAACCTTCGCGGTAAAAAAGCAAGAATTAAAGAAATTCGATAAAATGAAAAGAAAAAGAGCTTGCTCGGGAGCAGGCTCTTTTTTTTATGATTTGATGCCCTTCACAATATGAATTATGGGGTTTCCAGATTGTTGCTGATTTTTTAACAAATTATTAAAGTTTGATTAAAAAATATAATCCCATCGTGTTAAATTTGTTGAAGTTATGTAAAATAAGCTTATAAAACATCTTTTTACAGAGATTGGCGGGGATTACGATGACAAAAAAGAAAAATGAACTCTGGGAATGGACAAAGGCCCTTTTAATAGCAGTTATATTAGCTGCCGTAATTCGTTACTTTTTGTTTGCACCGATCGTTGTCGATGGATTATCGATGATGCCTACATTAAAGGATCAGGATCGGATGATAGTAAATAAATTTAGTTATGATATTGGTGAGCCAAAGCGATTTGATATCATTGTCTTTCATGCACCTGAGCAAAAAGATTACATAAAGCGCGTGATTGGACTGCCTGGCGACACCATTGAATATAAAAATGATACATTATACGTTAATGGAAAAGCGTATAAAGAACCTTATTTAGATAAGTATAAAAAAGAAGTTCAAGATGGTCCGTTAACAGATGCATTCACCTTAGATGAAACAGCCGTAGGTCGAAAAACAGTTCCGGAAGGTGAATTGTTTGTGATGGGCGACAATCGCCGCTTCAGTAAAGATAGTCGCCACATTGGGACCATTCCATATAGCAAAATTATCGGAAAAACAAGTTTTGTTTACTGGCCTTTAAATGATGCACATATCGTATCTGTGAAATAGAGTTTGTTATCTAGCTTCAGTGCCTAGCCGCTCGATTCAAATAACCACCAGCAAGTAAAGTCTAAGTGAGGACTTTTCTTACTGGTGAACATTTGCTTGTCGGAGCTTACGAGGCGCTTACGCTTTTAAAGGAGGTGGCCAACTATGACGATCCAATGGTTTCCAGGCCATATGGCAAAGGCGCGCAGAGAGGTCACGGAAAAGTTAAAATTAGTAGATATTATTTTTGAATTGGTGGATGCGAGAATCCCCTACTCCTCAAGAAATCCAATGATCGATGAAATCATTCAACATAAGCCAAGGCTTGTCTTGTTAAATAAAGCTGATATGGCTGATAGAGAAGCCACAAGGGAATGGATTGAATTCTTTGCCGCAAAAGGAATTAAAGCACTGGCGATTAATTCTCAGGCTGGAGAAGGGATGAGAGAAATTGCCCAGGCTTCACAAGAAATACTGAAAGAAAAGTTTGACCGCCTAAGAGCAAGAGGTGTTACGAATCCAAGGGCGATTCGAGCCATGATTGTCGGTATTCCCAACGCTGGTAAGTCGACGTTAATTAATCGGTTAGCGAAGAAAAATATCGCTAAAACTGGAAATACTCCAGGTGTTACGAAAGCCCAACAATGGATTAAAGTAGGGAAGGAAATGGAACTTTTAGATACCCCCGGGATATTATGGCCGAAGTTTGAGGACCAGGAAGTTGGCAAAAAACTAGCTGTAACGGGCGCAATCAAAGATACATTACTGAACCTGCAAGACCTTACTGTGTATGTCCTCAGGTTTTTAGAGCGGGAATATCCTGGACGCTTAAAGGAGCGTTATAATCTTGAAACCTTACCTGAAGATGTCGTAGAAATGTTTGACAAAATAGGCGAACTGCGTGGATGTCTAATGGCAGGTGGTATCGTTGACTATGATAAGGTTTCAGAATTAGTCATCAGGGAAATTAGGTCGGAAAAATTTGGCCGGATTACACTTGAGCGACCAGCAGATTTTGTGGTTGAATAAGAAAAACATTTGTTATAAACTCTCCCTGACGGAGAGTCTTTTTTATGGGTTAGGCAAATGATGATAACACAGAACTCGTTGTCTGAATCTAGCTCCAGCGCCCAACGGCTAGTGGACTTCGCTCTCCGCGTAAAAATTCTAAAGAATTTTTACTGCCTACGATAAGTCAACATCGAATCGACTTGAGCTCCGTGTTTCCTTTATCTCGGTTGGAGCGCTCCAGTCCATACGCCGCTAAACGGGCGCTTCCGCCTTTTGTAATTCCCAATATTTTTCGAAGGCTATTTGTTCGCAAATCATGTAAAATTAATTAGTAATGGCTCTATTCGTAAAATTTGTTGCTT
>NZ_JBALOS010000142.1:0-230 GCF_036962765.1 Neobacillus drentensis | reverse complement strand
CCACGACGCATCTAGTTATGCGGATTGATGAACTAATAGCCTTAGTAATGAATCTAAAGGAGCGTCCTAAATGAAATATCGATCTGCATTTGATATTATTGGTCCTGTAATGATTGGACCATCAAGCTCACATACAGCAGGGGCGGCACGAATTGGCCGGGTTGCAAGAACCTTATTCGGTCGTCTGCCAAAGAAAGCCATAATCTCGTTATACGGTTCATTTGCAAAAA
>NZ_JBALOS010000141.1:19898-33393 GCF_036962765.1 Neobacillus drentensis | reverse complement strand
GGCTGTGTTATACAGGTATGTTGATTTGCGCTCCAGGCGCTTCGCTTTCCGCGGGCGTTGCGGGGAGCCTCCTCGGCGCTTAGCGCCTGCGGGGTCTCCCCAGCCCCGTACTCCCGCAGGAGTCTCGCGCCTTCCGCTCCAATCAACATAGCCAAAATATCAACAATAACCTTTAACACAGCCTTTATTATAAACAAGGTATTGATGTTATAATCATCGGAATTGTTACAATTATTTGAACTTTATTAAAATGCAAATTTTCCAGTGTCACAAAAACAGGATAAACTCGCCAAATCAACTTCAAATTAGTTGTTTAAGATATCAATTTTATCTCTTCTAAGCTATTAATATGTTCCCATACTGGAGTAATTTCTGTAATAATCTCATTTTTACATATATGTTGCAGCTCGTTTTTCTTTTGTTTAGCTACAGCTAATTGATTCATATCAGAAAAGAAAATGAATGATTGATTTTTAAATAGCTGACCTTCTCTAGAGTTTGGATCATGTAAGTCAAAAAACAAATCTACTATTTCATCATAAGATACTTTCCAGGGATTAAACCAGACTTCTACTATCTCTAGATTTGCTCCTTTTAGATGTCCTATTCGAACATTTTCAATCCCACGAAATCCTGTAATAAATGCTTTTTGACTAAAAAATTCGCTTGCACCAAACACTGCTCTCTCCATTTCATTTCGCTCCTTCGAGCGATAAACCTTCTTTCCATTCAAAAAACCTCTCTTTGAGATAAAGAGAGGTTGGTATTATTAAATACATTACTCTCATCTTTCAAAGGTTAACACCTTTGCAGGAATTAGCACCGTTCAAATCAATATTTTGACTTGATGGTTGCCGGGTTTCATAGGGCCTGTCCCTCTACCACTCTGGATAAGAAGTTTATCGCTATTTATTTTTTTATTACTTTATTTTTACTAACAATAACATCCACTTATCTAAATTTCAAGTAATAAATTACAAGCGGGCCAAAATTTGAATTGCAGAATTTGGGCACCCTTAAAAAAAACAAGGTGGGAACTAAAGAATTCCACCTTGTTCATAATTTCCGTTTTATAGTTCTCACCCCAGCATCATTATATCAACCTTGGCTGATATTGCTTACCTTTTCTCTTGATAAAGCCTTTTTAAACTGCTCGATTAGTATAGGAAGTATCTCAAAGGCATTGCCAACAATTCCATAATGGCAGTTCTGAAAAATGGGGGCTTCTTTATCCTTATTAATGGCAATAATTAACCCGGAATTTTTCATTCCCACAATATGTTGAATTGCACCGGAAATTCCAATCGCAAAATAAATTTTTGGCGTTACCGTCACACCGGTTTGCCCTACTTGATGAGCGTGGTCGATCCAACCCGCTTCCACCACATCCCTGCTGGCACCCACCGCTCCTCCAAGAGTTTCCGCCAATTGGTGTATTAACTGAAATCCCTCCAAGCTCCCTAATCCTTTTCCGCCTGCAACAATAATATCCGCCTCGTCGATTCTTACTTTCTTTACAGTTTCCTTTACGATTTCCAAGACTTTTGTCCGTATATCCTCTTCCTTTAGGGATATTGTTTCCTCAACCATTTTGCCTGTTCTCCCTGATTGGGGGGGCAGCGCCTTCATGACTTTGGCGCGTACTGTCGCCATTTGCGGCCGGTATTTCTTACATAAAATGGTCGCCATAATATTTCCGCCAAAAGCAGGTCTGCTCGCCAAGAGTAACCCAGTTTCCTCTTCAACATCCAGCTCTGTCGTATCCGCCGTCAAACCTGTCGGCAGATCGGTGGCTACCGCGCTTGCCAGGTCTTTTCCTGTTGATGTAGCCCCGAAGAGGATAATTTCTGGTTTATATTTTTCAGAGCATTCCAGGAGCGCCCTCATATAGCTTTCGGTCCGGTAATGTTTAAAGATGGGTTGATCATATACATAAACTGTATCTGCTCCATATTCATATACGGTTTTTGTTAAATCCTTAACATTTTCCCCGATCAGAATACCCGCCAATTCCACTCCCCGTTTGTCTGCCAACTTTCTTCCGGCACCCAATAGTTCAAGGGAAAGGTGCGCAACCACTCCATCCTTTTGTTCAATGAATACCCAAACACCTTTGTAATCTTGGAAATCCAATTATCTTTCCTCCTTTACTTCAAACAGTTCTTTCTTTTCAAGCAGGACAGAGAGCAATTGCTCTACTTGTGCCGCGGAGTTGCCTTCAAGGAACGTTCCCCCTGTTGGTTTTAGTGGAGCCCATACTTTGGAGACAATCGTTGGGGATCCCTTCAAACCAAGCTGCTTCACATCTACATCTTCAAGGTCATCAACAGACCAGATATGAGGTTTATATCTGGCAGCTTTTATCATGTTTGGAAGCGGAGAATAAGGCACTTCATTGATTGTTTTTTCAACAGAAAACAAACACGGCAATGTGGATCGGACCACTTCATATCCGTCCTCGAACTTGCGATGGATAATGGCATATCCCTCGTCTTGATTGATTTCCACTACTTTGTTCACAGAAGTCAGCGGTGGAATATCGAGCCTTCGTGCAATTCCGGGTCCGACTTGACCCGTATCTCCATCAATGGACATCTTTCCGCAAATAATCAGATCTATTGGCTTCGTTTTTGCAATTTTTTCAAGCGCCTTTGATACAGCATAGCTCGTTGCCAATGTATCCGCACCCGCAAACCGGCGGTCCGTGATCAAATAGCCCTCATCTGCGCCTATTTCAATGCACGTTTTTATCGCGTTAACCGCCGGAGGTGGCCCCATCGTTACAACTGATACGATTCCCCCATACCTTTCCTTTAGACGAACCGCCTCTTCAACAGCATGGGTATCATACGGGTTCAAGATCGCAGGTGCCGTCCTGCGGTCCATTGTGTTTGTTTTTGGATTCATCTTGATAATTTTGGTATCAGGTACTTGCTTTATACAGGCTACAATATGCAGCATTTAACCCCTCCCTTTTCATTAAAAAGTACATGGTTCCATTACTTACCGCATTATGAAATGTGCCGGCTGTTTTCATGCTAAAAAGCCTTTTTACGCCCGTCTACATTTACTTTATTAAAAAAGATGTCCTTACATTCGAATTTTCTGACAAAAATCTATGTAAAAGTTTCTAATGAAAAGCCAAACTAAGAAAAAAACGCACCCTTGTATCAAAAACACTTCAGATTACGGAAGCCAAATAAAGAATAAAAAACATGACTCTTATAATATTTGAGTCATGTTTTTCATCTGACGCTTTCCCTTAATAAAAATCACTCCAATCATCGAGAAGAAAACTGGAATGATGAAACCGTTGTAGTATCTATCGCCTAAACTACCCGAAGGATTTTCTGTAACTGTAGAAACCATCTTTTAAAAAGTATTCTTATACTTTGAATTGGGGATTGGAATTGTCTTTAGTTCGATGAAATCCGTGCCACCTGGAGTCAGGCACTTAACTTAAAATTTCTTTTGCTTTTTCCTTCATTTCCTTCATACGTTCATTTAAAAGTTTTAGGATTGTGTCATCTGCGGTAAAATGCATAACGATGGTCTGTATTTCACGTTTGTTGAATTTGCCATGATCATGAATTTTATATCCCCTTCCGTTAAGTTTAAACCCTATCATAAAACTGTCAGCTTTCTTATCTTCTCTCGGATAAACTTGAACAAAATTAAGAACTGCATCTTTACATGTACAATCTGGATTCATACAATATGAGTCAGCGACCAAAAATACCCTTCCGTTATATAAAAAGTCAAAATATTCATTGTTTTGATTAGGGAAAACTTCTGAATAACAAACAGTGATTCCTTTAGCGATCTTACTCTGCACTGCATGCATAATATGCTCCTTTTTGATAACTCTCAATTTAACCGGCAATATTCCCATTTATCAAGTTATTAAATGAATTTATTCATTTCAGCATTTTAACAGGAAGTTATTATAGGACGGCATTATAGTGGGTTTAAAATGGTGAAAATTAAAGGGGAAGACTGATGATTTAATAGAAAGGAATCTAATTTTCAAAAATTTTTATTACTCTTAGGAAAATTTTATATAATTTTACCTCCCTTCCGATAAAATTATATCACACTACTTTTTATAAAAATTTTGTCTCTTCTATATGTTTTCTACAATAATGTGAACAACACTCCGTTTCAATTTGTAGTACCTCCATAGAAAAGGTTTCAAAATTTTATTTATCAAGTATTGATTGTATGATATTATTTTTAAAAAAAGAAGAGGTTAACATATGGAATCAACATACTCACCAACAAAAACAACAACTAGAACAAAAGCCATAGTCATCAATGCACTTTTCATTGCATTAACGCTCTTAGCCACGATGTTCATAAACATAAAGCTCCCAATAATGGGTAACGGAGGTCTAATCCATCTGGGCAACGTGCCTCTTTTTATAGCGGCCTTGGTTTACGGCAAAAAAACNNGCAGGCGCCTTCGGAATGGGCTTCTTCGATCTTATCTCCGGCTGGGCAGTATGGTCACCGTTTACATTTATCATCGTAGGTGCAATGGGCTTCATAGTCGGACTTATTTCCGAAAAAGTACCCGGCAAAAGAGTAATTGTATACACTCTGGCAGTTGCAACTGCATTGATAATAAAAGTTGTTGGCTATTATTTTGCAGAAGTGATACTTTATGGTAATTGGATACAGCCAATCGGCTCCATCCCCGGAAACGTTATGCAGATCGTATTAGCAGGTATAATTGTCGTTCCCCTTGCAGGACGCTTAAAGAAAAGAGTCTGATAGATAACAAGATAAAAAGTGATTGTTTATTACAAAAGTCACACGCAACAAAAATAAAAAGTGGAGTTTCTACTTTAAGATAAATCACGTAGAGAGGATATTTCCTCTCTTTTTTTTATGGAGTTAAAAGAGTTTTCTCCTATTGACTAACCTCTACTGTTAAGTACATTTATTCAATACTCCTTTTAAATTATGTTACTTTAACTCCCTCAATCCCCAACTTCTGCATAGATTTGGGGGCTTTTCTTCTGCTTGTCTGCATAGAATGTAGACAAGGGTAAGTGATCTCTCAATGAAAATAGTTAACCTGGAGGGAATAACCTAATGCAATTTATTGAAGATGTTAAAGACGTGAAATTTAGCTTTTTGGAAAAACCGCCGGCGTCGTCTATGTCTTATGCCTTTGTTTATGTTAATAATCACAACGAATACTATGCAGTTAAAAATGGAGAGCGTTTGTCACGTAGTGAATTGCGGATTGGTAAATATACAAGGGCTTATACAGTCAATATGCAGCAGCAAACCATCACCTACAAGGAGGAAGTCCCTTCGGCAACAAGAGGTAGAAGGTTTTCTGTCAATTTATTTATCGATATTGCCGTTGAACACCCCGAACGGTTAGTTCAACAAAATGCAGGAGAAATTGGCAACATTTTTAACAATAATCTGCCCTTCTGGGTGGAGTCGGAAGCAAGATTTTTTCCTATTGAAGAGGATCTGAGTTTTGCCCGGCATATTGAAGAATTTTTTCAAACCTCGCGATTGGTCAAGGTGTTAAGAGATGCTGGTATTGTTGTTCGAAATGTTCGTGTTTTGATCCGGCAAGGTATTCGGGACCAGCGCCATGATGAGGCGATCGCCGATTTAGACCGAAACGCAGAACTATCCGCCTATCAAGAGGCTCTGGACTTGGAGGAAGCGCGCCGGATTTCGGCCTCGATTAAAGAAGCCCTTCAAGCAGGGGATTTTATCGCTGCAGGGAAGCTTGGAGAAAAGAATGAAATGGCAAAGCGGTTAGTGGAATCGGAGTTTAGCCAAAATCAAGCTTTCAAATATGAGGTTAACAAACAACTTTTAAACTTGATCAACGATCACTCTATTAACCAGTTTGAGGCAGAACAAAGATTGGCCAAGCTAAAAAAACTATTCCCGTATCTCCCAGTCAATCTAGAAAACATCAATAGAAAAAAACAGATTGCTGGTCCAAGGAGAGAACTTTCATCCTATTTATATAAAGGAGATTAGCGATTGTGGAATCCATTTTAAATCAGCTGTTTTGGATCTGGTCACTTATTTCTGTCCTTCCGGAATGGTTGCGTATTTTTTTGGCTCTCTTTGTGGTCCTGCAGCTCGCAAGGCTGATTTTGTTGTACATGGTTCCTCCCATCTTAAACTTGTTGTGCCGTTTGTTGAAAAAAATGCTTTATCTCATTTCTTATCCAATCATGGCACTTCTTTGCACGATGCAAAGGAGTCGGAGAGAAGCAGGAAAAGCGGGCATATCTGTTTGGATTGATATCATTGAAGGAATGTTTGCCTTGTTCGAAAGTTTTTTCAACAAAATCATTCAGCTTTTCATGAAACGGAAAAGGAATAAGACCAGGATTAAAAGATGGACCTTCTATTCTGCTACAGCTTTAGTGATTTTGCTTACTGCAGCAATCATGAACA
Source organism: Neobacillus drentensis (assembly GCF_036962765.1). GTDB lineage: Bacteria > Bacillota > Bacilli > Bacillales > Cytobacillaceae > Neobacillus > Neobacillus drentensis_C. The sequence continues at coordinate 26,949 of NZ_JBALOS010000141.1, read as the reverse complement.
ATCCAAATGAGTGGTATACAGAAAAATGGAAGAAAGCTGAGGTATGGTTAAACCAAGAACATGTGCACATACAAGCATCCGAGGCTTCCCCTGATCAAAAAGAATTCATTTTAAATAAGAAATATGAAGAAGGCGGAAATATTCGTGAAGCTCCCACACTTACCGCGGCCCGTCTATACACTATTACAAATGGAGAAATAATGCACTTTTTAAATGAAGAACAAGTAGATTCCAAAGGAATTAAGTGGCTAAAAGTTCAAACCGCAAACGGGATCGAAGGCTGGATTTCAGCCTTGATTGTCAGGGAAAAATAATAAATTGAGAGGGAAATTTACCATCTTAGCGTCGCAATGATTGCAACAAATTACGTGATTTTAGGATCCTTTGTCCAGTTCATAGCACAACCTAAATAAGGAGAGTGGACTCCCATGAGTATAGTCCCCTCTCCTTATTTAAAGGTCCCTATGTCCTAATTGGTGTCAATTCATATAGCGATATTCTCTCAGACTATTCAAAATAGAGATTTCCTGTAATAATTTCTCTCCAACATTCGTTTCTCTAACCTTTTTTCTCTTTAATTCTTTATCCACCAATCTTTTTATTGATAAAACATCTGTCCCGCTAAGTAGAACATCTTCTTTTGAATTAAAATGCTTATGGGCGACCAGTTGCATACCATAGGAATTATATAGTAACGTATATCCTGCTATACCTGTTGTTGATTGATAAGCTTTGGAGAAACCTCCATCGATCACAATTATCTTACCATTTGCTTTAATTGGATTTTCTCCCTCAATTTCTTTAACTGGTGTATGGCCATTAATAATATGACCCTGGTCAGGATTCAGATCAAATTCAGTTAGGATTTTGCGGCAGAAATCTTCATTTTCGCGTAAATGGTAGTATGGGTTCTTTCTCTCTCTATGGGTTGCCTTGTCCTTAATAAAGTACCTCTCAAAAGTTGTCATTTCTCTTTTTCCAAAGAGTGATGAATATTCTCCTGTCCATAAATACCAGACCATATCTGTCGCAAGATCATCTGTCTCTTCAGGATGTGCAAAAGAATGGCGTAAATATTGTTCAAAAACATCAAGTAAATCACGACCTGAATAGGTTTTATTTTCAATAACCATTTTTCCCATATTCCCTTCTTCATCTAAAGGAATACAACCATGTATTAATAGGTTCCCGTTATATTTTAAATAAAGACTCCCTTTCTTCATAAGGAAATTCATATGCCTGGCCAGCTTTTCTGAATGCTGGACTGAAAATAATAATCTTTCCATAACCTGCTTTTCTTCTTCTAATAATTGATCAGGCTGCTCTGGATTTACCGTTGCAAAGCAAATATTTTCTAGAGGGTAGGTTTTTCCATAAATTGTTATTTCGTTCTTGTCATAATCAATTTTCTCAAGCAAAAGCCTATCTGACATATTAAAATATGGGCGTCTCTTTATAATAGGCATTTCAAGTTTGAACTGAATCATCGCAATTGCTTGATGAATTTTCGTTATTTGTAATTTTTCATGATCAGATAGTTTATTATCTGAATGTCCCTTAGGTCTGAAAGCTGGATTATCCTCATAGTATTTCTCCGCAAGATTTAGCAGGGGTCTAAGATTGATTCCATATACATCTTCAATAATATCCAGATTGTCGTATCTTGCGCAGATACGAATGATGTTAGCGAGACAAACCATTGAACCAGCAAATGCACCTAGCCATAGTACATCATGGTTTCCCCACTGAATATCAACGGAATGATAATTGATCAGCGTATCCATGATTTTATCAGGTTCGGGGCCACGATCATAAATATCCCCAACTACATGAAGATGATCGACAACCAATCTCTGAGTTGTATACGCAAGCCCTGTTATGAGCTTATCAGCCTGACCTAAGGAGATGATCTGCTGGACAATTTCTGTATAATATTGCTCCTTATTTGTAGATTGATTCGCTTTGTATAGCAGCTCTTCTATAATAAACACAAACTGACTCGGCAATGCTTTTCGTAATTTCGAACGTGTATATTTGGAGGAAGCATGAGAAATAAGCCTTATCATCCGCTCGATGATTACTATATACCATTGGTTTAATTCCTGATCATTGCCAAAATGATTTTTAATTAATTGTAGTTTTTCTTCAGGATAATAAACTAATGTCGCAAATTCATTTATTTCTTTTTCAAATAAAACATCATGAAACAGATCCCTGATTTTCTCTTTTACATTCCCTGAACCATTTCTTAGCACATGTTGAAAAGCTTGATACTCCCCATGTAAATCACTGACAAAATGTTCTGTCCCCTTTGGCAGATTAAGAATGGCTTCCAAATTAATAATTTCAGTTACCACTTTTTCTTCACAATCATATTTTTGGACAAGTAAATCTAGATATTTTGAGTTCAAAATCATGTATCCCCTTTCAAAATTCACCATTTATTTTCTATCTAATAGATTGAGATTAATTATTTATATTATTAGGTAAAACTTAAATTATAGTTATTTTACTATTAAGAATCTCTCTGTCAACCAGTTCTGTTTGAAATGTTTGAGCGATTCATGGCCTTCAAACAAACTAAGGGTTTGGCAAAACCTACAATCCAAGGTGTTCTTTTAGAGGAAGGAGCATTTCGTAGCGCTTCTACTATAACATGTACTCGCTGAAAAACAACTCTTCAATGATTTCTATCATTTTACTTTTCAGGCCGGATTTTCTCATCCTGATTACGCTTTCAGCTGTTGCCACATTGAGAAGATCTAAATATAAATCAACAAATAAACACCCGCAAATTAGCCATTTCGAAGAAATATAAACAAAAAAAAGGCACTGCCAAAGCGCCTTGAAATAAGAACAAATGGTGGGTGTTCAAAAGGTATATGATTTGGAGAAATCTTTAAATGACTTCTTGTGATTAACATTTCTCACCATTTATTTACATTCGTTTAATCAGATATTTATGTCATACCCGATTTCATAAAAACTAGCAGTGCAAATTAAACCGCACTGCTAGTTTCAGCACATTTTCTAAACCCTCTTAAATGCTCAATAAAACTTCAATTATGAGCTGCAATCTTACTATCTCTCGATTTTTCAACAACTACTCCATCGAATGCAGCTTTATAAATGGTATAGATATCTTCTTTTAATAAAGGCATTGGACTACGAGCTAAAATACGTTTTTGCTCAACCGCATCATTCGTTAAACTTTCAAGTGCATCCTCAGCAATGTTAAATCCTTTTAAAGAAGATGGAATATTTACATCTTCTACTAATCGTTTTAATTCCGCCACACATCTATACGATGCTTCCTCTTGTGAAAGATTCGCAGAACTAAAGCCCATTGCATCGTAGATATCTTTCATTCGTTTTTCACAACTTTGGCGAATATAGCCAAATACATATGGAAGCAATACGGCATTTGAGTCACCGTGTGCAATGTGGAATTGGCCTCCGAGAGGGTAAGCTAACGCGTGAACACCAGCAACTCCAGCGTTGAAGAAGGCAAGACCTGCAAGGTAACTTCCGTAGCTCATATCCGTACGAGCTTGTTTGTCTTGACCATTCGATACAGCAGTGCGAATCGAGTTACTGATGAGACGGATGGCTTGCAATGCTAATGCATCAGAAACTACACTCGCATTTTTAGAAACATAAGCTTCTACTGCATGTGTAAGTGCATCAACGCCTGTTGCCGCTGTTACTTTTGGAGGTAATGAAACCGTTAAAGCAGGGTCCACAATCGCAACATCAGCCAATAAGTAGTCATGCGTTACGACATCTTTAGTCGTTTCCAGGGATAAAACGGAAATATTCGTCACCTCTGAACCGGTCCCTGAAGTTGTAGGAATTAAGATTTTAGGAAGTCCTTTGTTCGTAATCTTTTTCGTACCGGTTAAGTTTAAGTAGTCTTCTACTTTACCTTCATGTGACGCTAATACCCCTGCAAGCTTTGTTAAATCTAACGCACTTCCCCCACCCACACCAATGACCATGTCGAATAGATTTTCACGGGTGTAAGCAACCAATTTTTCACCGATAGCTAAAGGGGGCTCCGGTACAACATCCGTATAAATTTCTGTTACATAGCCAGCTTCTTCAAGCGGATCTACCACTTTATTTGTTAATCCAATGTCTTTTAGGAACGGGTCTGTTATGACTAGAATCTTTTTCACATCAAAGCGTTTTACTTCCTCTAAAAGATGAGCTAGAGAATCCCATCCGGTAAAACTAAGTGGTGTAAAGGTAATTTTTTCAGACAATTTTGCTCACTCCTTAATTTTGATTCCAAACGACAAGTTTCGTTTCAGTCATTTCGTGGATTGCGTATTTTAATCCTTCTTTACCCGTTCCGCTTTCTTTTACGCCTCCGTAGGGCATTTGATCTACACGGTATGTTGGAATATCGTTAATCATGACACCGCCTACCTCAAACTCCTTTGAAGCTTTGAATGCTGTTTGAATGTCATTTGTGAAAATCCCTGCTTGCAGACCATAATTGGAATCATTAATTGCTGCAATCCCTTCTTCAACAGACGATATTCGATTCACAACTACAATTGGTGCAAAAACTTCCTGGCAAGATACATTTAGAGTCGGGTCTACATTCGTTAAGATGGTTGGCATGAAGACTCCATTCTCAATCTTCCCGCCTGTTACGATTTCAGCTCCGTTCATGGCAGCATCCTGTACCCAGCTAAGCGCCCGCTCCTGTTCATCGGGATTGATCATGGCAGAAATATCCGTTGCTTCTGCAAGTGGGCTTCCAATGACTAACTGTTTAGTAGCAGCAGTAAATTGTTCCATAAATTCATCGAATATTTCATCCATTACATAGGTACGTTGTAATGAGATACAAACTTGACCTTGGTTTGAAAAAGCTCCTGTCACACATTTTGGAGCGATTTGGGACAAGTCAACATTTTTGTCGATAATTAAACCAGCGTTCGATCCTAGTTCCAGCGCCACTTTTTTCAAGCCAGCCTTGTTGCGGATACCGATTCCAACAGAAGGGCTGCCAGTGAATGTGATCATTTTGACTTTGTCACTGGTAACCAATGTATCACCTACGGTTCTACCACTTCCGGTAATCACGTTAAAGGCACCTTTAGGCAAAGCCGTTTGATCGATTAATTCTGCTAAAAACAGGGCTGAAAGAGGCGTTTGTGATGCCGGTTTTAGAACGATTGTATTTCCCGCTGCAATCGCAGGTCCCACTTTATGTGCGACCAGGTTTTGCGGGAAGTTAAATGGTGTGATCGCCCCAATTACTCCAAGTGGCTGCTCGATTGTGTAACCGAAGCGATTTGCTCCGTTTTTCGCAGCATCCATCGGAATCATTTCTCCCGTTAATCGTTTGGCTTCTTCAGCAGCAAATTTATAGGTTTCAATCGTACGATCGATTTCCCCTAATGCGAATTTCATAGGCTTTGCTGCTTCTAACGAGATAATTTCAGCTGCCTTTTGTCGATTTTCAATCAATAGTTTTGCAATATGTTCTAAAATCGCTGCACGCTCATAGGCAGTCAGTTCTTCCATCTGTTTTCTCGTGTTGTAGGCAATGTCAATTGCTTGTTCTACTTCCTCACGTGTTGCTTGTGGAATTTGAGCGACTACTTCTTTAGAGTAAGGGGAGTGGAGATCTGCGAATTTCTCCGCAGTCTTCCATTCACCGTTAACGTAATATTGCTTTTTCATTTAACTTACCTCTTTCATTTCTTCATTTTTAGATGATTCCATAGAATCTTTTACAAATGTATTATCAACTTCTCCTTTGAAGAAGTCTTTACCATAAATTAAGAAGCAAAGCAGGATTCCTACTGCAAATGCCCATGAAGCACCTTTGATTACAAGGAGGGCAGCGACAATACCAGCTATTCCTAAATCACGCTGGCTCCGTGCCTGCATGACCCCAATCCGGACACTTACGTATCCTTGGACAAGCAAAGTCAAAGCTAAAGCTACACCTAGAATCGGTTGAACTAAGCTTACGATTGGCAATAATAAAAGGGCTGTATTTGTACCCCAACGGAAAGAACCAATTCCTCCAAAAAAGGAATTCATGGCTTTTTTTCCTTCTTTGTAGCGCTCAATGGCGACAACCTGCATCGCGGCCCACATTGGACCACACATGGTAATATCAGGACCAATCATACTCATCAGTGTGTTTCTTCCACCAAAAATTATATGGGCCCGGTTTGGATTGTAATCCACTTTTTCATCGGTTCTTACTCCATCGGATTCAGAAAGCAATGCTTTCGTTTTAAGAACATCACCGAAAACTACTAGGTAAGTAGCCAGCACGGCAGGGATCGCTTTTAGAAAGAAAGATACAGCCGGAAATCCTAATCCGAAAACTGTGTACTCCGCAAACAGGGTTGAAAAATCTGGTTTACTAAATCCCCATTGAATATCAGGCCAGTTTGCTTCCCCAAATAGAGGAGCAACAATAACTGCTAGAAAAATCGCCGGAAGAATTCCGAGATTTCCTAATAGAGTAAATAAAAATCCTTTATTATTTTTTCTAATCCGTTCAAATGACTTTGAAAAAGTAAGGAAAAAGGCAAATCCAATACAGATCGAAATGGTGAACGGGAATTTTTCAAATTGTCCACCTGCACCAAAAACGGAAGTTATGGCTCCAATACCAGCTCCAAGAATGATTCCTGTTTTAATTGCATTTGGAACCATATGAACAACTTTACTTGCTAAGCCCGTAATACCTAGAATAATTGATAAAATCCCTAATGTTAACTGAAAGGCGACGAGTGCGTAAACCCGATCAGGCCCCTCATCAAATTGAGTAACAAACAAGACAATCAGCGGAATTGCCGGTGTAATCCATCCTGGAATAACGGGATCACCTAAAATATGGTGAAATAAATAAAGCAACCCATTCAATACAACAACCGCTAAAGCAACCTCAAATGGCATGTGTAAATGTTGGCCTAATAGAGTAATAGCCCCCAAGTCTACTGCACACATTAATAAACCTTGAACATAGTCTGGCCATTCAAACCGGTAATGAATAAAAGGCAGCCTAATTTTA
>NZ_JBALOS010000141.1:0-19829 GCF_036962765.1 Neobacillus drentensis | reverse complement strand
ATTTTTCCATTTCATAAAATAATTTCTCCCCCTTTTTTGGTTGTAACCCCTTACAATTTCCCTGAACTTACTACCCCTTTTGTACATTCCTTTTATGAATACGTAACCATTTTTGGGTAAAGCAAAAAAATTCTAGTGTTCCTTTCCTACAAAGGTAAGGTTGAAAGAAGTTAAAGCTATGAATCACAAAATGGTTACGTATTCATTTTTTTGCAAAAAAGAAATAAACAACTTTATTGTTTATTTTCTATTTTTCTAGTTGTTCTTCTGTTAAATATTTTAACAGGTTCAGTTATTTGTATGCAATAATTTTTTTTATTTTCTATCATTTCAATCAATTCAGTGATTGCCAAGAGTCCTAGATTTTGCTGTGAGATACTGCCTACAGTCGTCAATTGGATCAAGCCATGCTGACTAATGTCTACGTTATCAATCCCAATAATACTTAAGTCATCCGGTACTCTGAAATCCTCACTAATGGCATCGTCTATCAAATTTAATGCCAGAGAATCCGCACCAGCACAAATGGCGGTAGGGCGATGCTCCTGTTTCATTAAGTGTTGAAAAGCAGCTGAAATATCTTGTTTAGAAGTATCAGTGTTGAAGATATATTGTTCGGACAATGGTAATTTATACTCTTTGATTGCGTGAAGGAATCCCGAATAACGGTTATTAAATGAGCTGACTGTCAAAGGTCCGCCAACCCATGCAATGGTTTTATGTCCTAGCTCAATCATATGTTTTGCCGATAAATATCCAGCTTCAAAATTGTCAATTTCAACAAAGTTTTCATTTTTTTTATGCTTACGATTGTATGTAATGAATGGAATATCCATTTGTTTGAGCTTATCGAATATCGGATCATTAATCAAAATACACGATAGAATGATACCATCCACTTTATTTTCAAAAGCAGTTGCATATGCTTCAGGCAATTTTTCATCGTTTACGTACTGTACGTTTACACGGTACCCCATCTCATTAGCGTAAGTGATAATGGCGGATGTGGTATCGACAAAAAACGGGTTGTGCAATGGTCCGGATAAGAGGGCAATTGTATTTGTTTTATTTTGAACAAGTGATCGTGCATGTGCATTCGGTATATAGTTTAATTCGTTAATGGCTTTCATCACTTTATCAAGAGTAGGTTTTTTAACTAATTCTGGCGTATTCAATACACGTGATACAGTCGTTTGGGATACGCCTGCGTGTTTTGCGACGTCTTTCGATGATACCAAGGCGTTACCTCCTTATTTGACACATTTTACAATTTTATCTATAAAAATGATATTGCCAATCTATTACTGCACATAATTGTTTGATGTTGATAATACAACAAATTAAACAATAGTGCTAGAAGGTTTAGTCTTTTTTACTCTATTCTCAGTCATTTTTAATTTTGTCTTTAGTGCATCCACTTTATTACTATATATTATTTTATTGGCAGCTTGGGAATATTTACAATAAAGTTCTTTTTCCTTACCTGTCCTTTCCTACCCTTTCGCAAACATTTAGGAGGAAAAATGAATGGGAATTGTTACTGAGGCCAAATTTCATTAATATACCCCCTGACAAGTTCCTATATAGCTTCTAGGAACACTGTTTAAAAAAATATTCGAATTTTCTTAATTGTGTTAAAATATAGACATCAATTGATTAGGGGGATTAACTATGAAAAGAAATAAGTTAGTTGTTGTAGGAGTAGGCCATGTTGGCTCGTATGTTCTAGCAGATGCCATGAAACTAGGACTTTTTGCGGAAATAGCTGTCATTGATATAGATAAGGATGTTGCTTATGGCGAAGCTCTTGACCAAGAACATGCAACCGCTCTTACATATATGTCAAATACAACGGTACATGCTGGTGATTATTCCGAATGTGCGAATGCAGATGTGATTATCTGTGCTGCTGGTCCCAGCATGATAAAAAGTGATGAAGATGCGATGCCGGACAGGGCAAAATTAGCTGTTGTCAATTCAGAGGTAATTCGTGAAGTTATGACTGGAATTACTAAATATACGAAAGACGCAATAATTATTATCATAACAAATCCTTTAGATACCATGGTGTACATAGCAGAAAATGAATTCGGCTATCCTAAGGGGCGTATATTTGGAACCGGAACTATGCTTGATTCTGCACGTCTTCGTAAAATAATTGCTGTTAATTATGACATCGATCCAAAAAGTGTGACAGGTTATATGATGGGCGAACACGGACATACAGCTTTCCCAGTATTGAGCCGCTTAAACGTTCAAGGATTTGGAGAAAAAGAATTAGACCAAGTTTTTCAAGGGAAAGAACCATTATGTCGGGAAGGAATTAAACAAAAAGTTGTAAAGGTTGCCTTTGATGTCTTAAATGGAAAAGGCTGGACAAATGCCGGTGTTTCCCAGGCTGCTGTTACACTTGCAAAGGCGATTATGCTGGATGAACGCAGTGTTTATCCGGTGTCCACAACATTACAGGGACAATATGGATACGATGGAGATGTTGCATTAAGTATGCCATGTGTCATCGGTAGAAATGGCGTAGAAAAACAATTAGAAATTGCTCTCGATAATCAAGAACTTGAATGGCTTCATCAATCGGCGGAATATATAAAAGAAGCGATGAAAGTAGCAAAGACAGGTAAGAATTCATCATTAATCGAAAAATCGTAGCTATTTATAATGATATTTACAACTTGCATTTCTTTTTAGGCGGACAGGATTTGTACTGTTCGTCTTTTAATTTTACATTTTTAATCCAAATATATCTTTATGTCTTGAATAATGCTGCTTGTCTTTTCACTCAATAACATCGCCAAGTAATTCTTTCGAATGGTATCTAAGTTTTGCTTTTTGTTTTAAATCTGAACAGTTTCTTTATTGTCTTCCTCGTCCGTAACTTTTTAGAACGAATTCAAATTGGCGCAAATTTGTGAAAGGAAAGGAGAGGATTTTATTGGGTTTAGAAAATAGTCAAAATATTCTTGATTATACTATCTATCTTTCCCGTTTTACCTCGGAGGAGACTTTTGGAGTGGATGATTTAAGAAATTATTAAATTTTACATAATAGATGATGCAAATGAGGAGGATAGATAAAGCAGATACATTTTGCTTTATCTATCCTTTTTCTTGGTTGAGGTTTTACTTATGAATAGTTATCCGTTGTTGCTTTCTATATGAAACAACCCCGATAATAATAAAAATTATGATTGTCCCATTTGCAGCTATCTGTATTAATTCGGTTTCTGGGAAAAGTTTATTTATTGCTTGAACCGGTCCAGCTAATAAGGGGTCGTTTAAAATTCCAATGACTGAATTTTGTGCTATAAAAGCTCCTGCTATAATATTGATCCAAAAAAAGGTTGATGCAAGATTAACGATCAATGGTAGAAAAACAATAGAAATCAAAAGGCTGCAAAAGATTCCGAGTATTATATCTTTAAATTGTTGAGTAATTCCTGAAATAATCATTATACTGTCCATACATATTAAAAGGTCTGTTGCTGCAATGAGTAATAATACTTTTGCCTTTAAATAGTAGGAGCCACGGGCAGGTTTTCTCACAGGCTCTCCGTTTATTGACGTTCTAACCAGTTTAAATGCAATGATTAACAATACAATCCCCATCAATAAGTGAAACATAGGAAAATCTGTAATTCTGTTAACAATCACTACATAAATAGTTCTTGTTAGAGTAAGAACCATAATAGCAGGAATGGTTAAGTTCAGATAGGTATACCTGTGTAAAATGGTTCCTAAGATTAACATATTGTCAATGTCACTCACCAAGGTTATCAAAAACACCTTCAAAAAATCCGTCATTGAATATTTCCCCTTCTTTTCATCTCCCTTCCATTTTTATGCTGAATTGAATTGGTTTATTAAATTATTAAAAGGCAGTTAGAAGGATAAGGGGTTTACTGAAAGGTGCAAACATAAAAAAATACCGCTTTCCAAGGACAAAAGCGGCATCAGTTATTTAGCTAATCCCATTTTTCGGACGCTTACTTGCGTAACTAAGAAACTCCCGACATTTCCTGAATATTATTTGGGAATTATCTAAAATTAAGAATACTTATTACATGATTTTTTACACTTACTACATATTCTCAGACTCTTACTACAAAATTTACGATACATACGACACTTCCTTGATATTATTCAGAAATTATCCAAATAAATCGAACCGATTTTTGGTTTGAAAAGATTCCTTAGGTAAAAATCAAACGACCACATATTTTTACTATATTTAAAATAGAGTCCTTTAATTATAAACTGTCGTTTATGGTAGGATATGTTTTGAATTTAAAATAAGCCACAATTTACAAGCACTGCATAAAATCTTGTATATTGTGACTTATTACTTATTATTGCTTTTTTATTAAAACCCACTATAGTTGGATAAGAACTTAATAATTAAATAAAAATCTACATGTATTATCATAGAAATAAAGCAAGTAGTAAGAGAGCATTAAATCTCAAGTTTACGAGTACCGATCCATTTCACCATTTCAGGATCCCTATGAGAAAAGAACAGACTTTCTTTCGTGTCTAATGCTACAATTTTCTCCATATCTTCTTGGCTTAATTCAAAGTCAAAGATATTGAAGTTTTCGATGATTCTATCCTTGCGAACAGACTTTGGAATCGCAACGACGCCTCTTTGTGTTAACCAACGTAAAACCACCTGGGCAACGGATTTATTATGCTTTTCGCCTATTGATACTAAAATTTCGTTTTGAAACATGTTATTTTTCCCTTCAGCAAACGGTCCCCAGGACTCGATTTGAACATTGTTCTCTTTCATCAATTTAGCACTTTCTATTTGTTGGTTGAAAGGATGCGTTTCAACCTGGTTTACAGCAGGAACAACTTCATTATGAATCATGAAATCGGTCAGACGATCCGGATAGAAGTTGCTAACTCCAATTGCTCTAATCTTACCCTCGCGGTACAATTCCTCCATCGCATGCCATGAACCGTAAACATCGCCAAATGGCTGATGAATTAAGTACAAATCCAAATAATCCAGTTGCAGTCTTTCCAGCGAATTTTCAAATGCTTTCTTTGTGCGTTCATAGCCTGTATCCTGAACCCATAATTTCGTAGTAATAAACAATTCCTCTCTTGGCACACCGCTCCGCTTAATAGCTCTGCCAACCGCTTCTTCATTTAGATAAGAGGCAGCGGTATCAATTAGACGATAGCCTGCCATAATAGCGTCATAAACAGCTTGTTCACATTCTTTTTCATCTTGAATTTGAAAAACACCAAAACCGAGTATCGGCATTTCAACACCATTGTTCAAAATTACATTTTGCATATAAAATCCTCCTGTTTTTTCAATATTAAATGTTCGTTATTTGCTCTCTCTTTTTGCGAAAGGTGTTATATCTTTTCCTACTGCAATCTTCTTTATAAGCTCGACCAAGCCCTGATTTGCTTCGGGATTCTCTGGTTGGAAGCAAGGAACAAAACTATCTTAATAAAATGATGGCTTCGCCCAATCTGTATCTGGTTCACTCACTCCTAGACTGGATTGAAGAAATTTATCACTTTTTTCTTCAATGATATCCATGATTAATTGAGTTACAGCTTGACGCGTAACTTGTGCACCAATAAATGGCTCTCCTTTTTGGGTAATCATATATTTAGTATTCCCATTTTCGTTGTAAAGCCATGTCAATCTTAAAAGCGTATAATATAGATTAGAATTTTCTAATATCCGTGCTGATTCAATCTGAGAATGCATTCTAGGGCTTCCACCAATCATACGCTTATTCCATTTACCGAAAGCTCCTGGCACTTCATCGTAAATTCCAAGAACCGATGCCGCGATTACTCTTCTTACTCCTGCATCATGCATGGCATCAATGATTGCTTTTGTTGATTTTTCGTCACCCATGTCGTTGATATATACAAGGTCAACATCTTTCATGGTATCGTTCAGTTTACTTTTGTCCTTAAAATCACCATCAAAGATAACTTCTTTGTTATCATCATTAACGGTTAAACGCTTATGACCGTTTCTGGCATAAAGAACGATTGAATGGTCAGTTTTATTGATCAATTCATTTCTTAACATACGGGCTATTTGACCTGCTGCACCTAAAATCAAAATTTTCATAGTAACTACTCCTCGTATAATAAATTTTGTCTCTTAAGTTGACGTAATCCTTGCTGTTTGCGTCTTGAAAGTTCATAGCCAACGTTAGAAACCTCATCCACGTTCACTTGATAGCGAACGGGTAAGTCCAATTGAGGCGACAGTGATAAATAATGCCACTGCAACCGCAGCAGTACCAATCCAACAAATGGCAAGTATCGATGAGCCACCCACGGCGATTCCCCCGATACCTGCGCCTGCTGCAAAGCCAAGCTGCACAAATGTGCTGTTTAAACTAAGCATGATACCCGACGCTTCAGGAGCGATCGACAGTAGGTTAAAGTTCTGGGTCGGTCCGAACATCCAAACAGCAACCGACCAAATCATGAGTAACATAATGACGACAACTGCAAAACCAGAAAAGGCAGACACCATTGCAAGACTTAGGGTTTGTACTACTATGCTGCCAATGAGTGTCCGAGTAGTACCAATCCGATCCGACAGGAAGCCACCAAGTTTGGAGCCGAACAAGCTCGCTATGCCCAATGCGAAGAGAATGACGCTAACTCCCCTTCCACTTATTGATATAGCAGAGGTCAAGAAGGGAGTGATATACGTATTGACCACTGAGTAGCCGATAAATACGAATAACGACACACCAAGGGTGAAAGCGACCTTTGAATTCTTTAACAGGGCGAGTTGCTCGCCCAGAGGGACAGGCACTTCACTTTCCATAGATGGGATTGATTTTGAAATAGCAATGAATCCCAGCACCGTGAAAATTCCAATGCCCCAGAAAATCACTCTCCAGTCATATGCGGAAGCAATTACACGACCAATGGGAACGCCAAGAACAAGGGAGGCACTAAAGCCCAATGCGATATTTGACATTGCTCCAGCCTGTCGTCCCGGAAGTGCCAAATTAGCTGCAGTGGAATAGGAGGTGACGACGAAGATACCTGTTCCAACTCCGAGTATGATCCGTGAAACCATCAGAAAACCAAAACCCGGAAGAGCAAGTGTCGAAACAATTCCTAGAAATATGATGGCTAGAGCCAGTAGTAGTTGCTTTCGCCGATCCAACTTTGCAGTCGCCATCATGAAGACGGGCGTGCCGATTGCGTTAGCAAGAGCGAATACTGTAATAAGCTGCCCTGCAGCCGATACGGAAACGCCGACGGAAGAAGCGACTTTATCTAGAATGCCAGAGATGACGAATTGTGAGGTGCCAACCAAGAAGCTGATGAGGGTTAGCATGTATATTTTCCATGTATTATTCATGGTGATCTATCTACTCCCTTATCAATAATTTGATCTTTTTACGTTGAAAATAAAGATGTGCAATAACTTGCATCCTCATTATGCAACAAATGAAATCACGACTGGTATCACAATCGTGTCAAATGATTGCATAATCCCCTCACAACCATTTACGCAGAAAGTGAATTAGCCTTATAATGGGACCATCGCGGATGAAGAAAACAAAGGAGGATTTTATGTTTGAACAATTATATAGACAAAGAGTTGAGCTCGCCAAAATCATAGATGATCACACAGGACGGGACGGAACTCAAATCACTGCTATTCCGTCTTTATTTTTCTCCCGTTATTCTAATGATACTGGACCAAATTACGGAGTTCACAAGCCTTCCTTATGCATTGTCGTTCAAGGGATGAAGGAGGTATTGCTTTCACAGGAGCGCTTCAGGTACGGTCCTGCCGATTACCTTGTTGCATCCGTTAACCTGCCAATTACCGGACAAGTCACTGAAGCCTCTACCGAAGTTCCTTATCTGGCTCTCAAACTTGAATTCACACCGAGTGAAATATTGGAGGTGTTACGTGAATTCCATATGGGAGTTGACAAGAAGGAAAATGCTAAACGAGGTATGTATGTCAGCAAAATAGAGCCCTCTTTGCTAGACGCGGTAACAAGATTTACTCGTTTGCTAGATACTCCGAAAGACATCAAGGTACTTGCTCCTCTAATCACGAAAGAAATCATTTATAGGGTTCTGCAAGGAGAACATGGGGGTATGCTGAAACAAATAGCAATAGAAGGAAGTTCTACCCATCAAATCAGTGACGTGATTGAACATATCATAGCTAACTATGAAAAGTCTTTTAAGATTGAAGAACTTGCGGAAATAGCAAATATGAGTGTTTCTTCACTTCATCGGCACTTTAAAGAGATAACCGCGATGAGCCCTATTCAATTCCAAAAACAATTGAGACTTCAAGAAGCCCGAAGCCTGTTATTATCGGAATCAGCAGATGCAGCAGATGTTGCATTCCGGGTAGGCTATGAAAGTCCATCACAATTCAGCCGTGAATATTCGCGCATGTTTGGTTTACCACCAAAAGAAGATATAAAGCGCCTGAAGGAACAATATGACCAAAGAGTAAAAGCTTGATTCCCCTTCACGGGGGTTCATTCTATGTATTAATTATAGTGGCAGCTACAGATTAAATAATATAAAAAAGGGCATTAATCCACGGATTATGCCCTTTTTCTATTCTGCAATTTACCTATCTTTGTAAGCCATAGCTTTATCCTGCTTCCGAACAAAACTCAAAACATAATGAGTCCCACTGATATAAATTCCCATAACGGATAGGTTATCTATTAAAAATCCCATAATGGATTCATCATAGCTCCAACCGAATGGATTATATATAGTTAACCTAGAAAGCATATCTCTCTCAAAGGAAGTCTGCACACCATAGACAACAATCAACACCGCTATTACACGCAACGTGATTGTGCGGATACGGCTCGTGCTGGTAAGCCCCGTCATGTTTCGTACTGCATTGATAATTGTTCCCCAGGACATTCCTATATGCACAGCCATGAAGATAAATCCCCAATATGAAGTCATAACATGTATCTGCAATAGAATCATGTCATTGTTTATAGGAATAAAGGCAAAGATGTCACGGGAAATTGGTACAGAACTTATCAACACTACAACCATAGATATCAGAAAAAGCAGATTGACCGCCATGCTCAGTATACGTCGTACATTGTGCTTCCCCTTAAAAATTGTCTTATACCAACGTCTATTTAAAATATTGTGGGCAATAAACAACAAAAGCAATATTACTCCTACCATTTCATGTATGGTATTTCCGGTAATCTGGTAAGCCATTGCAACTAACATCAGAACTGTCATAGAAAGATCAATAACCAGCCTGATTAACATATTTCGTTTCAAGAAGTTCTCCTCTTTCTAATTTAATTAATTCCTCAGTCGATTTTCCGTCGGGACGTACTATTGGTTATTACATCGTTTTCCGTTCAAATGCTCAATCCCTATGTCTCTTGCTTAAAACGAATCATCAAAAGAACCTTCTGGATGATCCCTGCTTTTTCTTCATCCTCCATTAAGCTATTTCCATACAAAATATCTCGCGAGTCCTCCAGATTATCGTCTACCGCTTTTACCTTCCAGTGATTTGTAAGGATACCTGCGATCTGGGATTCTGTACTGTTGTCCTTTGATCCTGTAAAATCTTCAAGATCATAACTCTTCATTTCATCCAACGTGTTCATGAAGTCATCCCGTTCCTGATTGGCGTGACAAGAAAAGCAGCGACCGATGTCTTCCTCGTAATCCACCGACTGGTCTCCATTGAATTCCTGGTATAGCCAATCCCCGTTACGCATCTCAGGGGGATTCTGATCTGCCCAGCCAGCGCGCTTTTCCATCACGAAGATTTCATCGAGCTCTTCATCCCTATAGATTTCAAGAGTGATTACGGTGCCGTCAGGGATTGGCTGACCGTTCTGCACCGCTTCGATTGCTTCCCGGCTCGTGTAGAGCTCCTCTTTGACATTTCCTCGATTCACAGTCGTGTAGTTCACACCCTTATCGTAGTTCTCAGGGAATTTAACAAGTTCACGACTGGACTCAGGCACCTCCTGCTGCGAGGTGTCACCTGATGGCTCCTGTTGAGAACTCACATTTGTGACATTATTGTTGTTGCAAGCAGTAAGAGTGAGGGACATCATTAATGCAAGGGACGGAAATAATAGTTTTTTCATATTGCTTTCCTCCTAGAAATTTTCGTATTTGTATTGACTCGTTTGAGTCAAAATTGTATAAGATTCTGGGATGCGGTGCTGTTTTTATGGTTATAAATACTGATGTACCAAAGGTAATGACTATTATTATTATTGGGGATTGCTGCTTATGTCGTTTCATCAAGTGTACTCTGTTTAGAACTTTGAGTTTTATTTTTCAACAGAATGATAGTTATAGAAAAAGTAGAGGCTTTTTTATTATGCAACAAATGAAAAAGCGACCGTTATCCTAATCCTCTCAAATGGTTGCCTAATCCTCCCACAATAAAAATTAGAGCTACGCGCCTAATTTACATTGCACCAAATCACAAATAGTTTCGTATTAATTACTAACTAGAATGGAATGACTTAACTGCTTAATGTCATAGCGGAACCAGTGGGATATTATTGGCAAGGAATCTATTGTGATCCCCTATGAAAAACAGCGTCAAAAAATAGATGAAGAAGGGAATAACATTTTGCAAAATTAATTTAACTGGGGGTATAAATATTTAAAATGGAGTTTGTAAAGAAATGTACTTAAACTAACCACAACCGGTAGTTCAAAAAATAAGAGCAGCTACATTACATAGCTGCTAAAAGATAGAAGGATTTTGTTTGCAATTAAAAAGAGCAAAAAGCAAATTGAGAAAACACCCGTTATTTAAGAACACTGTTTCACAAACTATAAAATATCAAAAAACCGTCAAGATAAATCTCAACGGTTTTAACACATCTATTAATGTACTAAATTAATAAGCGGTCCAACCTGCATCTCCTGTAATAACTGTTCCATTAACAAAGCTTGATTCATCAGAAGCAAGAAAAAGAGCTCTATTTGCAATTTCTTCTGGTTTACCTACTCGAGGATTTATTCCTAATCCTGCTTGAATGCGTCCCATGCCAAATTCGTTAACACCCGTCATTGAAGAACTGATGTTTGTTTCAACTCCACCTGGAGCAATTGCATTGCATCGAATACCTTTTGTTGCGTACATAAATCCCGTATTTTTTGTAAAACCAACAACTGCATGCTTAGAAGCTGTATAAGCAGCTCCTGCTCTAGACCCTTGAAGTCCACCGGCTGAAGCTACATTAATAATAACTCCATCTTGTTTTTCTATAAAGATAGGTAAAACTTTTCGAGTTGCACGCATGACACTCGTGGTATTAATCGCAAAAACTCTTTCCCATTTCTCATCTTCAATATCAACAGCAGGTTCAAAGTTATCCATTATTCCCGCATTATTGACTAAGATGTCTAATGTTCCAAAAGTATTAACGGCTGTGTTAATAAGGTTTTGTATATCTTCTTCTTTCACAACATTGGCCATAACCGCTATTGCTTCCCCACCATTAGACTTTATTTCTTCTACTGTAATAGTTGCTGCTTCAATGTTAATATCAGAAACTACTACTTTTGCTCCTTCTTTCGCATAAAGAATCGCAATGGCTTTCCCCATGCCGGAAGCAGCACCGGTAACTACGGCTACCTTATTCTGAAGTCTCATAACAATTCCTCCAATTGTTTATCATTTTCTATTTAAACTTTTCCATCCAATGGATGTTGGTTAAGTTAGGTAGTTTCCAAGCTTCTTTGTGATACCTTTCCCAAAGTGGCTTTGGCCTCTTTTTCGGAAGCTTGTTTAACCTTCTTGATAAAGAAGGAAAGAAGTAATCCGATGATGCCGATCCCAATAATGACAAGATAGGCGTCATTTATACCCTGAATGGTGGCTTCCTTAATAAGCTGCCCTTGGGTAAAGCCTTTTGCAGCTGCAGTAGGAGCCATATCCTGCAGATGTGATTTCGTCCGGTCCGACATAACGGTAACGAGAAGTGAAGTTCCGACTGCACCAGCCACTTGCCGAATGGTATTGCTTATGGCCGTTCCGTGAGCACTTAACTTTTGTGGCAGTTGATTCAAACCAGCGGTCTGTAAGGGCATCATCATCAAGGCCATTCCAATGCGGCGCCCAGTTGACATGAGGACCAAATAGGTGTAACTTGTCGAATCTGTCAAGTTGGTAAAGCCAAATGTTGTCAAAATGGTAATAATCATTCCGATAACAGCTAGCCATTTCGCACCAAAGCGATCGAACAACTTCCCTGTAACTGGCATAAGGAAGCCCATTATTAGCGCACCTGGAAGAAGAAGAAGACCGGACTCAATTGCTGTGTAACCACGGATATTCTGAAGGTAAAGCGGAAGCAGCATCATATCTGCATACATTACCATCGTAACTGCGATATTGATAATGGTTGTTAAGGAGAACATATTGTACTTGAATGCACGCAAGTCAAGCAGCGGATTTTGCGATTTCATCTGCTTCCATGAAAAGAGTACTAGGGCCAAGACTCCAACAGCCATCGTACTTAGTACCTCCATGTCCGACCATCCAAGGCTCCCAGCCCGGCTGAAACCATAAAGCAAGGCACCGAAACCAATGGTAGAGAGGACAACACTTAACATATCAAGTTTTGTCTTGATTCGATCAGAAACATTTTGCAGATAGATGAATCCCAATACAATAACTAGAACAGCAAATGGAATCATCCAGTAAAACATCGTTTCCCACTTGTAGTTTTCAATTATGAAGCCGGCAAGTGTAGGTCCAATGGCTGGGGCGAAAATGATCGCAAGCCCGACCATCCCCATGGCTGCTCCTCTTTTGTTGGGAGGAAAGATCGTCAGAATGACATTCGTAAGCAGAGGCATAATGATTCCTGCACCAGCCGCCTGAATCATGCGTCCGGTCAATAATAATGGAAATCCCGACGCTATAGCTGAAACAATGGTTCCGGCTAGAAAGATAAACATGGAAGCTTGAAAGAGCTGTCGCGTGGTAAACCGCTGCATTAAGTACGCAGTAATCGGAATCAAGACACCGTTTACGAGCATGTAGCCTGTCGTTAACCACTGTGCTGTTGCAGCTGAGATTTTAAATTCAACCATTAGCTCAGGAGTAGCGACGCTCATGAGCGTTTGGTTTAATGTTGCAAGGAAAGCACCTAAAATCATAATGAACATAATAGGTCCTTTTTTTATCGAATTTGTGACAGTTTTAGGATTATTATTCAATTCTCTCCTATCCTTTCTAACTTGAATATAGACTTTTTTTACAATGTGTTGAATAATTAACATTGTATAAATTACATTATAATAAGACCGTTGCTTCTGACAACAAACAATTTCTTAAGAAGTGTAAATTAGTTATCATTTATTTCAATTTTGTTGTGAAAGCCGAAAAAAATAGACAGAAATTAAATTATTGTAAATTACCAATTAATAGAAAGGGGTATTAAACATGACAAACATTGAAAAGCCGCGAGTCGATCCTCGGGTACTTCGTACACGCCAATTAATAAAAGACGCGCTAATAGATTTGCTGCAGGAGATGGAAATTAATAAAATAACGGTTAACCGGATTGCGGAACGCGCAACCATCAACCGTGTTACGTTTTATCTGCATTATCATGATATACAAGACATGCTGGAGAAAATGGCGCAGGAAATGGCCGAGGATATTGAGTGCATTATGATGGGTACGACACCAAAAATGAAATCTGCTGAAGAAATTGACTCGTTGAAACTTATAAACCTACTTGAGCATATAGCCGAGAATGCCAAATTCTATAAAGTGGTTCTTGGTTCCACACGAACGCCAATCTTTACTGAGCGGTTATTAAATATCCTTACGAAATCAATAACAGAGAGAACGGAGATAGACTCCATGCTCGCTACTACCGATATTCAAAGGGATATTGCTATTTGGCACGGTTCATCAGCTCTAATCGGCACGATCGTTGCATGGTTACGTAAGGACATGCCTTATACACCGCAATTTCTTGCTAAGCAGATATATATGCTGTTTCATCTAAATAAGGATAATAGGAAAGCAACATGAAAAAACAAGGAAGTTCGGCGTAAAAAACACAGGTAAAAGCCCTGTGCCTGTGCAATTATTATCGAATATATGGCGGGACTGCGTGCGAATCGAACCCACCAGACCTGGCACGCAGGTCTCAAGCAGTTTTGAAGTATACTAGCACCTGTTTTTTAGTATCCTGATATCCCCCCCTAGTCTTGAAAAATAAGGTTTTATTGCTTCGTAGTGTTTTCCTGTGATTTGTAATTTTAAAAATACGGACACCAAGCATGGCACCAAAGCACCTGAGCAATATCAAAAAATCCGCTCTAGTAACCTTCACTACTATTATCCACTTTAAGTAAACAGTGTAAATAAATTAATTGCTGTAATGAAAAGATCAGGATATAGGAGAATACATGATGGGATTTCCTTTTTGCGAGGTTTTCTTTTTTATTTTCAACAATAAATATAAATAGAACCTAAATAAAAAAACGAACCGATTCCCAAAATGCATCGGTTCGCATTCAAATTTTTAACAATAATTATAATTATTTATACAATCCGGCTGGAGGCATATTGTATGCCACAACAATCGTCTTCGATTGGGTATAGTTATCCAATGCTTCCCTACTATATTCTCTTCCCACACCACTGTTCTTAAAGCCGCCAAATGGCGCACCAGACTGAAAGTTAAAGTACTGGTTAATCCAAACACTTCCTGCCTGAAGCTTATTCGCAGTGCTTAAAGCATTTTCGAGGTTGTCAGTCATGATACCAGCCGCAAGACCATAGTCAACGTCATTTGCCATCTTGATGACATCATCTACATCGCTCCAACGCGTAACAGTAGCTGCTGGTCCGAAAATTTCCTCTTGAGCAATTCTCATGTCACTCGTAGCTTCAATAATGGTTGGTTCAATAAAATATCCATGCTCGTTACCCGGTACAGTGACTCGGTTACCACCATAGAGAATTTTAGCTCCTTCTTCTCTTGCGATATCGAAGTAACCAAGAACACGCTTTCCTTGTTTTTCATTAATGAGTGTACTTATTCTAGTTGATGGATCTGTAGGATCGCCAATTTTAACTTCTTTTGCTCTTGCAATTAATTTTTCAACAAACTCATCATAAATATCATCATGGATAAAGAGACGTGTTCCAAGAATACAGCTTTGTCCGTTAAAGAATGTGTAGCCGAGTGTCGCATTTTCCACAGCACGATCAATATCTACATCCGGGAAAACAATGTGTGGTGCTTTACCGCCAAGTTCCAGTGTTACTGGCAAGAGCCTTTCCCCAGCTGTTTTACCGACCATGCGTCCTACACTTACACTTCCTGTAAAGGCAAGCTTGTGTACATCTGGATGATCGATAAGTGCTTGCCCTGCTTCTGTACCATAACCTGTAACAATGTTAACTACCCCTTTTGGCAGAACTTCTTGTAGCAGTTTAGCGAATTCCATAGTGGATAAGCTTGCATCTTCTGCAGGCTTTAATACTACTGTGTTACCTGCAGCAAGGGCAGGAGCTAGCTTAAAGGAAACCATAATCATTGGTACGTTCCAAGGAATGATTTGCGCACAAACACCAAGGGCCTCTTTCTTAACAATCAGATGGCCGTTCTGAACGGGTCTGGAAGCACCCTCATAAGTTAAAATGGCAGAAGCGAAATAACGGAATTGATAAATAGCAAGCTGATAATCTAGGTCGAATTCGTGAATAGGGCGGCCTGTGTCCAGACACTCAATCATTTTTAGACGATCTTGATTTGCTTCCAGTACATTAGCAATTTTATGAAGTAAAGCAGAGCGCTCTTCGATAGGGGTATTGGACCATCCTTCAAACGCTTCGTTAGCAGCTTTTACAGCACGGTCCACATCTTCTTTTCCACCTCTGGCAATTCTTGAAAGTAATTCCCCATTTGCTGCATTGATTGCGTCAATATAGCCATTGGATGGTTCTACGAATTCACCATTAATAAACGATCCGTACCTTTCATCAAGTTTAAGATCTAGAACCGTTTTTTGACTAGTAGTTTCCATTTAATCTTCCTCCAATTTACAATTTATGATATATCCATAAAATATTTAGGACTTGACTCTTAAAAAATGTTAATACTTATTTTCCTATTTCCATTATCACTTTTTCACCTTCATTTTCCTTTGAATAAACATGAGGAATGGAAACATCTATTACAGTAGAACGACCCTGTTTAACAAGTCTCATACCTTCTATTAGAGCCTCTTTCAGGTCAGATCGGTTTTTTACCTTTATTGGAAAAGCATCACCAGCTGCTTCAGCGATTTTAGATAAATCGGATGGTGGATCAAAATTCACCCAAAACTGTTCCGTTTCATTCGCAACACCTTGCGGATGAACACCCAAAGTTGAAAGTTTTGGTGCCTTCCAGCCAGAATTATTGTAAATGACCTGTAAAAACGGGGTGTTATATCTTTTAGCCATCCAATGCACTGTAGCAGGAATACTAAAAAAGTATGAACCGTCCCCAGTGAGGCTGACAATGGTTTTGTCAGGCTTGGCCAATTTCATCCCTATTGCTGCGCCACCATTCCATCCTAAAGAACCCGCACCACTTGCAAAATAAGAACCTGGTGTATTTACTCCAATATGATTAGAAATTACTCCATAATTTGTAATACCTTCATTCAAAACAATTGTATTTTCATCGATCACTTCTCTAACACAAGCAGTCAGGTACTCTGGTGTAATGACGTCGCTCTCTGCTTGCTCGATACGAAGTTTTTCTTCATTTTGACGATCATGAATGTCCGAGTACTTTTCCCAGCGCTTAGACACGATATCTTTATCTATTTCACAATTATCTTCCAGATATTGATTTATCTGCTGAAGAGCTATATAGGAATCAGCTTTAACGAATCTCTTTGAAGGGATATACCACAAAGGCATTTGCTCCTTTAACGGATCGACGTCGATATAATAAATAGTTGCTTCATCCGACGGCTTGTTTTTCGTCTGTATCCACGGAACATCACTATCTAGTACAAGTACAACATCTGCTTCAGCAAGCAATTCGTTTTGCTTCGTATTCCAATAAGAACCACTATGCATTGGGTGATTAGCTGGAAAATTCAAATGATGAGGAATCGATTCAATAACAGGAATGGCCAAATGTTCGCTTAAATGGATAAGTTCTCCGACCGCTTCAGTATTTCTCCCCAGATAGGATGTTGCAATAAGTGGTTTTTTGGCTGATAACAAATCATTCGCTAATTCTGTAATTATTTGCGGCGGAACTGCCCCTGGTGATATTGGCTGCCAAAGTTCGCTATTAATAGTGACACGTTCAGTCTTCTCTTCCATCGCTTCCCGGGGCCCCATCAAATAAACTGGTCCCATTGGATCGCTTTTCGCAATTTGCAGAGCACGATAAACAAGCTGCTTCACATTAGAACCTGTTCGAATTTCATTATCATATTTTGTATACCCACGAACAATGCCGCGTTGATCAAAAACATCTTGAATCCAGTGAATGAATTCATTCCGGCTTCCAACTAGCTCGTTTTCTTGTGTGTATGGGGAAGCACCAGCAAAAATTAAAACGGGAACCCTGCTTTTAGCTGCATTATGGATGGCTCCTCCTAGGTTTTGCGTTCCACATTCCACATGTACCATTACTGCCTGAGGTTCACCCGTCGCTTGAGCATACCCATGAGCAGCACTTAAAGCTACAAATTCATGAGGGCACGTGATAACGGTTGGTAATTTCTTATTTTCTTTTTTAGCTCTTGCCAAACTTTCGATAATAGCTGGATGATCACTCCCTAAATTAGCAAAGATATAGGAAACACCCGCTTCCTGTAATGCTTCTAAAAATGCCGTACCAGTTGTATACATCACAAATCCCCCTTACATTTTAGATTTTCTATTTCCTTAAACTTTTTATCTTTTATACCTTTATAGTAAAGTGCTTTAGTGATTAAATATATTAACTGTTTTACAAATATTTAGAAAATTTATCCTATATCTCATTGTGTTCTTTATTATTGTGCATGATCTAAACAAAAAAGAGGCTGATCCCTTAAGTAAAAGTCTACTTTAGATGATCAGCCTCTTTTAAAATGGGCTGTGTTAAACTACACTGTTGATTTCCGCTCCAGGCACTTCACTTTCCGCTAGCGGTCGGTGCCTCCTCGGCGCATTCGCGCCTGTGGGGTCTCACCCTGACCTGCTAGTCCCGCAGGAGTCTCGTGCATTCCGCTCCAATCAACTGGGTTAGAAAATCAACAATAGTGTTTAACACAGCTTTAAAATTAAATTTTTCCACCAATATTTTTAGGTATTAATAGAACAGATAGGGAAGCAAGAATTGCTGCAATCGCAAAGACATAGAAGTTCCAGGAAAGATCTAATTTCCAAGTCATAAACAACCCGCCTAGTATTGGTCCAATAATAGCACCTATTCTACCGAAACCAAGTGCCCATCCCAAAGCAGTAGCACGGTTTTCTGCAGAAAAATACTTGGATATATAGGCATTTAAAATTAATGTAGTCCCGATTGTCCCAAACCCAGCAATTCCTACAAGGCCATAAACAACAACGATTGAAGATGGTTTTAAACTTAACAGGGCAATCGAAATTGCCGCCAATAAATAAGACAGGCTAATAACTTTTTTCGACCCCCAGCGATCTGCTGCAGCACCCGCTAGCAAAGCACCTAAAGCTGCTGAAAAATTAAGCATGAATAGGAATGATATACTAGAGCCAAGTGGATAACCTGCCTCTCTCATCATTTTTGGCAGCCACGTTGCCAAACCATAAATCATAAACAAGCCCATGAAAAAGGTAATCCAAAAGAATACAGTAGCTCGAACGTTCTGTTTTGAGAAGAGTGTCGCTACGGCATTAAATTTATTTTTCGTTTCACTTTCTTTGTCTGATTTGAATTCGTTTAACGACTCCATTGAAATGTTGTGCCGATTTGCTATTTTTTCCGCCTCAGTGTATCTCTTTTTCGTCATGAGAAATCCAATAGACTCCGGCAAAAATTTAATAATGAAAGGAACGACAAGAATCGGTAAAGCACCAATCAAAATCATCAATCTCCAACCAAAATCCTGAAGAAAATACATGGAAAGCAAAGCCCCCATTACACCACCAAAGCAATATCCAGTATACATGATAGCATACATCATTGACCTGCGCTTCGCAGGTGCATATTCAATCGTTAGTGCAGAGGCTGTAGGAATGATGCCTCCACATCCAATCCCAGCAATAAAGCGATATAGTCCGAACAACTCAGCAGAAGGAGCCATTGATGCCAAAAGCATCATAACGGAAAATAACGTTATACAAAATATCATAACTTTCTTGCGACCAATCATGTCTGTAATAGTACCTACTAAAACCGCTCCTACTAGCATTCCAATGAGAGCATAGCTTCCTATAGCACCCGCCTGAGCTGGCGACAAGGACCATTCTTTATATTCCATTAAAGACGGCAGAACAGCCCCATAAATTCCTAAATCATACCCCTCTGCAAACATGACAAACCAACATATGGCTAGAACAAGCCAAGTAATTGGGGGTATTGATAGAGCTTTGGGATTCACTGATACTTTTGGATGATGTTCAGAGGTTACAGGTTTCAAATTTTGGTTCATTAGATCATCTCCTTTAAGAAATAGTTAATCATTCAGCCTAGATATATAAATTTTCTTGAAGTGTAGTGTGGTTATTTTTCAAGCCTCCTCTCTTCACGGACAAACACCATGTATCCGCTTCCATTTATTTTTAATGGCATGATTATAATTGTA
>NZ_JBALOS010000140.1:0-29758 GCF_036962765.1 Neobacillus drentensis | reverse complement strand
TAAATATACCTCATAATGATGTATCAATCACACAATTTATAAAAACACAAATTGAAAATATTGTTATGATTTTGCCTGAATTTAAACTAATAATAATTGGTAAAAACCCCAGCCTTGAACTTATCGAATTATCAAAAAAATATGATCGTTATATTGAGATAAAGGGGTATGTAGAGACTTTAGATGATGTATTTAATGGAGCATGCGGAATGATTATACCATTAATGTTTGGAAGTGGTGTAAAGCTCAAGACCCTGGAAGCAATGGCAAAAGGTCTTCCAGTTATTGCTACAGATTTCGGGGTGGAAGGTATACCTGTAACAAAAGGTGTAAATTGTCTTGTAGAAAATAATTTTGATAACTATCCTGATGTTTTGTCTAAACTATGTGATGTTCAATTAAACGAAAAAATATCAAAAGAGGCTATTAAATTTTATAATAATTATTATGCAAAAGATGTGGTTTTTCGGCACTATGAGGACATCTTTATGATTAATGACTAATCTAATGCTCGTTATAGTATTCTATCATTGCTTCTTAAATTTGTACAATGAGTAATAAAAAGCTAAGTATTTTAGATTTTAGATACTATATCCACAAAATGGATACAATTTTATTTATTTGTACTGTGGATTTATAATAATGGTTCAATGATAAGCTTACTAATAAAAATTTCTGTCTCTTAACTGAACTAAGTGTTACTATTAAAAATTGTCAATTAGACAGACTGTAATTATTTAGGAGGACTACAATGAAACTAGTATTACTATCAGGTGGATCAGGCAAGCGTTTATGGCCTTTGTCAAATGATGCAAGGTCAAAACAATTTTTAAAAGTATTACGTGATGAAGATAACAATTTACAATCGATGGTCCAAAGAGTATGGAGCCAATTAGATAAGTTAGGACTTACACAATCTGCTGTTATTGCTACAAGTAAAACCCAGGTAGAAATGATCCAAAGTCAAATTGGTAAAGAGGTTTCTTTAATTGTAGAACCGGAA
The DNA here is from genome assembly GCF_036962765.1 of Neobacillus drentensis. Classification (GTDB taxonomy): domain Bacteria; phylum Bacillota; class Bacilli; order Bacillales; family Cytobacillaceae; genus Neobacillus; species Neobacillus drentensis_C. Next base: position 28,755 of record NZ_JBALOS010000140.1, on the reverse strand, counting down.
CGAAGAGATACTTTTCCTGCTATAGCATTAGCAGCATCATATTTATATTCACATGAGAATGCAGGACGAGACGAAGTTGTTGGGGTTTTACCAGTTGACCCATATGTAGATGATAAATTTTTTGCTAGATTACTAGATTTAGAGGATATAATTAAACGTTCTAATTCTGATATAGCTTTAATGGGAGTTCATCCCACATTTCCCTCTGAAAAGTATGGATATATTGTCCCACATGTTAAACATTCCAGTGAAGATTATGTGAAGGTTAGCCATTTCAAAGAAAAGCCACATTCGGAAGATGCCAAACTATTATTAGAACAGCAGGCTCTTTGGAATTGTGGAGTATTTGCGTTTAAATTAGAAAAGGTTATTTCTTTGCTGGAGGAGAAAGGTCTGCCTACTAGTTATGAAGAACTCTTAGCTAAATATTCATTACTACCCAAAATTAGTTTTGATTATGAAGTGGTTGAGAAAACCAACAATATTATTGCCCTTCCTTATGATGGGAATTGGAAAGATTTGGGCACTTGGAATACTTTAACCGAAGAAATGGGAACTGAAATTATTGGAAAAGCAAATAAAAGTAATGATTCTTATAATACACAAATAATAAATGAATTAGATATTCCCATTTCAGTACTTGGTTTATCAAATATCATTGTTGCCGCAAGTCCAGATGGAATATTGGTTTCAGACAAGGATGCAAGCCCTCGAGTGAAAGAATTGATTGGAGACCTGAAACAAAGACCAATGTATGAAGAACGACGTTGGGGTTGGTATCGAGTACTCGATCATACTAAGTATGAAGATCAAACTGAAGTACTAACGAAAAGAATTAATATTTCAGCAGGAAAAAATTTGAGCTATCAGTATCATAATCACCGTCGAGAAGTATGGACTATCGTAAATGGAGAAGGAGTTCTTCTAATAAATAATGAATTTAAGGTTATTAGGCCTGGCGATGTAGTAGAAATTCCAATGGGTACCAAACATGCAGTTAAAGCGGTTATAGACTTGGAATTTATTGAAGTACAAACTGGTACTCAATTAGTCGAAGAAGATAATCATCGTATCCTTTTGACGTGGGATGAGATTGAAGAATCTGTTTATGTATATAGTAAATAATATTTTGGGTCTACTAATTTAAGTGGACCTTTTTGTCATTGATAATAGGATAGATTTCTATGTTTTTAGGAGCATTTATTCCATATAAATTGTTGAATTGCATCTTATGAATTCGATTAAGTATTTATTAAAGGAGAGTTTTACTTAATGGCTATTTTAGTAACAGGCGGTGCTGGATATATTGGTAGTCATACTTGCATAGAACTACTATTAGCAGGCTATGAAATTATAGTTTTAGATAATTTTTCTAACAGTAAACCTGAATCGTTAAATAGAGTCAAAGAGATATCAGGTAAAGACTTTGGGTTCTACGAGGTGGACCTTCTTAATCGAAGCGGTCTTGAGGATGTGTTTGCAAACAATACTATTGAAGCGGTTATTCATTTTGCAGGATTAAAAGCGGTTGGGGAATCCTTATCAATACCCCTTCATTATTATCATAATAATATTACTGGAACGCTAATTCTGTGTGATGTGATGAAGAAATATGGAGTGAAAAATCTTGTTTTCAGTTCTTCTGCAACCGTGTATGGTATACCTGAACGAGTACCTATATCTGAAGATTTCCCACTAAGTGCAACAAATCCATATGGCAGGACTAAGCTTATGATAGAGGAAATCTTACGGGATTTATATATAGCAGATGATAGTTGGAGTGTTGCCTTATTGCGGTACTTTAATCCTATTGGAGCTCATGAGAGTGGCAGGATTGGGGAAGATCCAAACGGTATTCCTAATAATTTAATGCCATTTATTACTCAAGTTGCTGTGGGGAAAAGGAGAGAATTACAAGTGTTTGGTTGTGATTACCCAACAGTTGATGGTTCAGGTGTAAGGGATTATATCCATGTAGTTGACCTTGCACTAGGTCATTTAAAAGCACTTGAGAGAGTAATATCTTCTAATGGTGTGGATGCCTTTAATCTGGGGACAGGAACGGGTTATAGTGTGTTAGAGATTGTAACAGTTTTTGAAAAAATAGCTAATGTAAGAATCCCTTATAAGATTGTTAAGCAACGACCTGGAGATGTAGCAGTTAGTTATGCAGACCCGTCAAAAGCTAAAAATGAACTGGGTTGGACTGCTAAAAGAGGAATTGAAGAAATGTGTAGGGATTCTTGGAGATGGCAGGAAAAGAATCTTAATGGGTATGAAACAAGCATTAGTAGAATCGAAATAAATATTAACTATAAGGAATAGTTACATCCTAAAAAAGACAACAAAGAAATGGATAGTTTTAAAGAGAGAATGTTTATAAAAATAAAAGAAAATGAGTGTAAATACTTTTTTTATTGGCTTTTTTCTCAAAGATAGTTGTATTTGAAAAATAATTTTATCTAAAATCCCTTAGGTTCATTGAAGTAAAGTTTCATTATACCTTTGACTTAAAACAGCCGATGAATATGAGAACTGTTCTATCTCAGAAGCAACAAACTTTAAGAAATGAGCCTTTTTATTTATTGGGGTGTTTGAATTGAAGAAGGAAGCTGTTGATATTGGTGCCTGTCACCGCCCGATATGTGTCGAGATTTGTAATCAAAGGTGGAATCTAAGATCAGCCCCCTTCTCAACTAAAGGTTAAAGCGAGACGAAGACAAACTCTGTCTCTTTTTAGCTTGAGCGCGGGTGGTGGAGGTGCTTGTCCCTGCCAGTTGATAGATATCCCTGTAGGGATAGTAGCCCTACTAGTTTCTAAATAGCCTCCTCTTAGAATGAAGCTCCAATCTACTATCAGAATGAGAGATCTAGTTAAGAAGAGTTATACCCAATTTAGGCACAACCAATGTTTGGTCACCATTACTAGGTTCCTTTTTAAAAAATCAAAGTGTCAAAAGCAAATTAGTTTTAATGTATAATAAGGGAAAGAACTCAAGTTCTTTCCCATCTTTTTTGTTTTTCGAGGTGAAGCGTATTGACAACCATTGCCTACTATATTTCCGATTATGGATATGGGCATGCTTCAAGAAGTATAGCCATTATTAGGAAACTACTTGAAGAATCTGAAGTAAAAATTATTGTTTGTCATTCATTTGCTCTTTCGTTTATTAAGGCATCTCTAAATAGTGATAGTGTAAGCTATCGAAATATCAAAACAAACAGATATCGGCTATTTTCTAGAAAAAGAATCAATTTTTTCTGTTAAAGGTCTATTACACAAGGAATATACAGGTTTCATTGCTGATTGGGAGCAATATATTCAGCAAGAACAAGAGTTTTTAAGGCAAAATAACGTTGATTTAGTCATCTCGGATATTTCCCCCTTGCCATTTGAAGCAGCTGAGAGTTTGGGAATTCCGTCTGTAGGAATATCGAACTTTACTTGGTATACAGCTTATCAGGGGTTAATTGATGATATTGAGTTAAAAACATATAAAAATGCCTATCAAAAAATGACTTACTTTTTCTCCTTAGCAGGAAGTCAGGAACAATGGGATTTGGGCGCTAATGCGTACGAATTTTTTTCAAGAGAACTGGATTTACAAGAAGTTGACAGAATTAAACGCTTGGTTAATCCTAATAAAAATAAGAAAAAAATATTCTTGGGTCTTGGGATGAAAATTGGTGTAGGTTCACTCGGACAATTTCCTATTTGAGATAGCCCTAACTGTGTTTTCTTAGTATCGTCAAATGTTCAAGTAAATCTACCCAATATCTTTCAAATATCTAGTGATTATTTGGAATCTCAAAACTATATTGCAGCATCAGACTTGGTGATTTCTAAAGCAGGATGGAGAATCAGTCTGTGCGAACGTTCCTCTGTTAATTCTAAACAGACCGTCGATGAAAGAGGATGAGAATACAATCAATTATTTAGATCAACATAATTTATGCAAAATAATTGATTGGGAAGAATTAGAAACCTATCAAGTCGTTCTATCATTATTCAATCAATTGAGTGTAGTGACTAAGAGAATCATACTTACCAAAATGATCAAGTAAAGAAGATTGCAGTTGATTTAATGAAACTTATTAAAGGATCAGAAATCAACATCTAAGAGAATATTCTGTGACTTGTTTAAATAATGCAGGAATAATGGTTTTAGATAATATGTTATCCTCCATCCAACAAGCTGTAATGAATAGAGTCAATGTGATTATAGATTAGTTTAATAGAGGCAACCTTGTCTCCTTAAATAGCCAGGTTTGCTTTTTCACATATTAGTAACAAGAAAGGGGGGAGCTATTGAGTAAGAGAAAGTGGTGGACACTTGCATAGATTGTTTGGATGGCTTCCATCTTTTGCTTTACACAATTGCCTTATTTCACAGGGGAACATACTTCAGAAGCGATTCAAAAAGTAGTGGTAACAGAACATAATACCATCAATACCCCGCGCACCGACAGTGCTGATATCAATATATTGAACCTGATTGTGAGAAAGGCTACACATATCATAGTATTTGGGATCCTTGCGCTATTATTGTTTAAATCCCTAGAAATCAATCGATATTCCTACATTCTCGCTTGGTTTCTTACCTTTCTCTATGCCATGACAGATGAATATCACCAGTCCTTTATGCCAGGTAGAGTGGCCTCGTTCAGAGATGTATTATTTGACTCAGTTGGAGCATTGATCGATTTATTAATAGCCTTTTTCATTATTCGTCGAAAAAGAAAAAGGATAATTGCATAGATTGGGGATTTTAATTCAATGGGATTCTAAAATAAGCATTTTTATATTAATATTTATAAGATTTCATAGAAAATAAACAAGCGTAAAAGTCCTTGATTTAGTTAGGAACTTTACGCTTGTTTATTATTAGCATAGTGGAACCTATTGATTGATTCCAACAAATCAGGATTATTACAAAATCAGATTAAAGACTAATTTAATCCAACCGAAAAACGCAATCCACAATGGAACACTTAGAGATATTCCCCACAAAATTCCAACTAAAAGATTCCCTTGCTCATTCATGAAATCCACTCCTATTGGTAGTTGTAGAAGACTCTTGTGTATTTTTTTTATGCATTGGGAAACGCTTTCGAAATAGTGGTTCAAATTACCGTAGCCTTAATGGAATAATCCCTTTTAATGAATTCGGCTATATACATATTAAAGGTTAAATATCATCGTATTGTTTACTATATAATAGACAAAAACAGATGTGGAAAAAGTAGAAACTCGCAATTATTAAACCGAATATTTAGATAATTATTTATAGTAGATCAATTGATTACTCAGTGAGACCTAATCTATTTTTTTTAGATAACGAGTTACAGAATGGTTAACTGGTGAGGTGTCAACATTTATGGCCCTTTTTGGATTATTAAATAAAACAAGTGCTTCATAGGAAAGAATCTTAATGTCCGGAGGGTGCAATATGTAAGCCTACCAATCCAATATTGTTCACCAAGCATCAATTCGCTCCTCATTGAAATATATTACGAGCAACAATATAGGCTAATATCCATAAAGGGATAGATAAAATGACACCCCAAAGGCAGCCAATACCAAAATTTCTCCCATCTTCTTTCTCTGTCATATTTATCACTCCAATTCCGAATCATGTTGTTTATCATCATTAAACCATGGGTTGATGAAATGTAATATTTAAATCGTTCGATTAATAGCTACAAATTATTCTCCATAATGTCGAACATGATTGTAATTTAATAGATAAAGGTGGGTCTTTTAGTGTGGTTATGTTGAGAGAGCTGCCAGTTTGGAAGAGAGGATTACATAGGGGCATTATTTCATGGCTAGGATTGATGCTCTAAGAAATTTTTGAAAATAGTCGTTTAATCATAAATCACCTTTTGCGCCAAGAGAATCTGTTTGTGGTTTGGTTATGTCACTTTATAATCATAATAAATAGGTTAATAGGTCTATTTAATACTAGTAACTATTGTTATAATATAAAGATAATATAAACACATAGTTCGTACGAAAGGGCAAACCCGTTGAAAAGTGGAGGCGCAAAACTATAGGGGCTAAGGTTTTCTCATACTATGCCAGCCAGTTACCGAATATGATGATCACCTTACTACGGATTATGAATATACTCTGGGAGGTTACACTATGGTTATCTTTATTGCAGGTTTATTTGTTGGTTCTTTCTCAATGCTTACGATTATGAGTCTTATGGTTGCAGCTAAAAGGGGAGATCAACTCCTTGAAATACAACAATAAATTGAAAGCGTTTACTAAACAATCCCGACATTGGGGTTGTTTTTTTATTATTCGAAAACAATAACAAACAGAGTACGTAATAAACCTAATAGAAGGTCCTTTGTATAAAGACAAACTATTGAAACTAAAAGAGAGGAGAAAACGATGGTGAAAAAGGAAAAAATAATCATTACTGGTGCGCAGGGTTCATTTGCGGGATTTTTGTTCAATATTTGGTTAATAAATACCCTCAATATGATATTTATAATCTGGATCTATTAACTTACGCTGGTGATCCAACTAAGCATCGTGATATTGAAAAGGAAGAAAACTGAATAAACATAAAGAATAAGGATGATACATTAATGACTGCAAACATGACGAGCATTTCATATATTCTCACACTACCTAGGATTCTATATTTTTTAACAAGAAACTTACCGTAATCTATTCCTATTATCTTCTTTGTTTCCGCTAACGAAGTTAAACCAATTACAGTCATATTAATTGCAATAATAGCAAGTAAAGTGGCTGTATCAAATATGATTTTTGGGATATCTATGAAACTTATTTTTCTATCCTCCTAGGAAAAATTACTAGTTAAATTCTATTTTATCAGATTTTAAGAAATGATTATAGAGGTGCTGGTGTCTAGGAATATCAAATATAGACATATAAATTTAAAAATTCGGATTTAACTTTCGTTGTCTAGTATTGGTCAAAATAAAAAAAGACACCAGTTTCATTAATGTTCGAAGTGCCTAGAATTGTAGATATAAATAGTCTTAAAGTCTATGTTTCTATTATTAAAGTGTTAATAGAACTATCTATATATAGTAATTTATGGTATAGTCTAGACACATAGTTCGTACGATAAGGGCAAATCCATTGAAAGATGGTGGCGCAAAGCTATAGGGGCTAAGGTTTTAATAAACTAAGCCAGCCAGATACCGAATATGATCACCTTCCGACGAATTATGAAATATAAAATAGGAGGGGTATCTATGTTTATTTTTATCGCAGGTTTATTTGTTGGTTCTTTCGCAATGCTCTTTACTATGAGCCTCATGGTTGCTGCAAAAAACGGAGACCAACAACTTCAAGCATTTTATAAAGAAAAAGCATACTAAACAATATAAAAACACCCTTTCTACGTTGAAAGGGTGTTTTTAAATCGGTGTAACCCGAGTTATCTAACTAATATATGATCACATGAGTTAATTCTTTTTTTTAATTTTTTGAGAAAAATCGAATAATGGTTTTAAAGTTTCACCCATCATTCGCGGTATTGTAGCGTTGTTATGATTTATTTTAAAAGTTCCTAGATATTAAATCATTGATTTTGTCTTGATCAATGACTAATTGATAGTTATTGGCTTTCAAGATATCGTCGTACATTCTTTTACCTACACCTGGAATTTGGTGATATTCTAATTGGGTATTTGGGTCAAAATCTTTTGCTGCTAGTCCAAGACTTAGCATATCAGAAGTAGACATATTGGTAGCTATGACAAACTTAGGAATAGACTTAACTAAAGAAGGCAAATTGGTAATGTTACTTGGACTTAAGGCTTTCTTCGCAATTCCTTTTAGAGCTTCTTCTTGTAACTTTTGTCGGCCGTACTCTCCATTCTTAAGTGAGTAGCGCTCATGTACAACCTCCGCAACCATTTTTCCATCAAAGGAATGTGTACCAGTTTTTATTACTTTATTGTTATTTTCAGCATACCAAGGATGTGTTAGTTTCACATCGAATGGTACGTTCATTTCAATTCCATCTACAGCATCAACCATTGCTTGGAAGCCGCCATAATTGGTTTCTACATAGTAATTGATTGAAACTCCAGTTAATTCACCGACTGCTCTTACTGCTTCTTCTACACCTTTTTTTGCACCCTTTGTAGCTTGCATAATATATTGCACACTAGTTAGTTTGGTATACCCATAACCATCTAAATGAACACGTGTATCACGTGGGATACTAATGGCATCATACTGATGTTTATTTAAATCAACATGAACAAGCATCATAGAATCAGAATGACCCACATTTTGTCCCTTTCTTTCATCGGAACCAATTAATAGCAAGTTAAAAACTGGATCTTTCACTTCTACTGTTTCACTTGTAGATTTTGTATCCGTAGTTTTTCCCGTGCTAACTACTGGAACAGTTGTAAAATGATTTTTCGGTTGTATCTGATAGTATTCGTATCCGAGGCCTGCAATAATGAGTAAAATAATACCCAAAAAGCTGAAACCAATAATTTTCCATCTGCGTTTATTCTTGTTTTTCATAGTTTCCTCCGATATATTGACAAATTCAATTCTACTAATTTTACTGTTTTTGGATAATGAATTCAATAATAGATTATGGATAACCATTAAAATACTGGTAAGATAAAATAAGAGGTGAAATAATGGCAAGGAAAAAGCTTCTTGTAACTGGTGGCGCTGGATTTATTGGAGGGAACTTTGTTCAATATATGGTTAACAAGTATCCAGAATCCGATATTTATAATTTAGATTTATTAACATATGCTGGTGATCTAGCGAAACACCGTGATATTGAAAATAAAGAAAACTATCACTTTGTTAAAGCTGACATTGCTGACAGAGAAACAATTATTTCGCTTTTTGAAAAAGAGAAGTTTGATTATGTAACGCATTTCGCTGCAGAAAGTCATGTGGACCGTTCCATTACGGAACCGGAAATTTTTGTTAGAACAAATGTATTGGGAACACAAATGTTACTTGATGCTGCTAAAAAAGTTGGCGTTACAAAATTCGTTCATGTGTCGACTGATGAGGTTTATGGTGAATTAGATTTTGACCCAACAACATTCTTTACAGAAGAAACACCACTACAACCAAATAGTCCATACAGTGCAAGTAAGGCATCATCAGACTTCTTGGTTAGGGCTTACCACGAAACATTTGGATTACCAGTGAATATAACACGTTGTTCAAATAACTATGGACCGTTCCATTTTCCGGAGAAGTTAATTCCGTTAACCATTTCCTGTGTATTAAATGACGAAAAAGTACCAGTGTATGGGGATGGCAAAAACATTCGCGACTGGTTGCATGTACTGGACCATTGCGCAGCAATTGACCTTGTTTTACATGAGGGTATTACGGGTGAAGTGTACAATGTTGGGGGTCATAATGAGCGGACAAACCTAGAAGTAGTAAAAACAATCATTAACACTCTAGGTAAATCTGAAGAGTTAATTGAATTTGTTGACCGTTTAGGCCATGATAAACGATATGCTATTGATCCTATTAAGTTGGAGAAAATAGGTTGGAAACCAACTTACACATTTGAAACTGGTATTGCTCAAACCATTGAGTGGTACTTGGATAATAAATGGTGGTGGGAGCAAATTATAAGTGGAGAATATCAGAATTATTTTGAAAAGCAGTATTCATTGAAATAGTATATACTCGTATATCAATAAACCCGTGACCTCTATTTGAGGAAACGGGTTTATGTATATTTTAGTTTAATTCTAGTTGAGTCTTTAACTCGCTTTGAATCCTTTGTTTCTCCTCGTTTGAAGCCAATCCATAATAGATTTTATCAATCATCGTACCCGTTTCTTTTATCTCCATTTGCTGAATGTTTGTTCCGACTGTTTTATAATTCTTTTGAATATCCACCAATTGGTCAAAAGTAAGATTTGTTTTTACATTTTTACCGAGAGCTGTGAAAATATCGGAGAAATTAGTAATACTTGACAAGCTAGCCCCTTCTTTAATGACTCCTTGGATGATTTGACGTTGTCGTGTTTGACGACCAAAGTCACCTCGAGGATCTTCATACCTCATTCTTGAGTAGGCTAAAGCTTCTTTGCCATTTAAATTTAACTCGCCTTTTGAAAAATGGAAACCAGCTTCTGTAAAGTCTAAATCATTCTGCACAGTAACTCCACCCACAGCATCTACAATATCCTTAAATCCTTCCATGTTCACTTGCATGTAATAATCGATTGGAATATCAAGGAAGTTCTCAACTGTATCCATTGCCATAGGAACTCCGCCAAAGGCATAGGCATGGTTTATCTTATCCATTTTTCCCTTACCTACGATCTCGGTACGTGTATCACGAGGGATGCTAAGCATTTTTACAGAATTATTGTTTGGATTTATGGTGAGTACAATCATTGTGTCTGACCGCCCCCGGTCACCCTTGCGCTCATCGACGCCTAACATTAGCACGGAAAATGGATCCTTTTCCTTAAAGGCAACTGGTTCTTCACGCTTTTCTGATTGTTTCCGATCAATGGGCTGATGCATGGTTTCAACTGCACTTTTGAAAGAATTATAAACAGTGAAAGCATAAGCTCCACCGGCAACTAACAGGAGTAATAGAATACTGCCGGTTATCTTTAACCACTTTCTACTTTTTTTCTTCGGTTTCATTCGATATGTCCTCCTATTAACATACAACTTTTTACAAATCATACTATATAGTACCATAATAATAGGAAAATAGACATTAGGGAAATTGGAATTTACAACAACATAACAATCGATTACAGTCATACGAAAAATTCCAAGTTTATACGCAATTTGCATTTGGAATAAATCTCTCTCGCTGTCTGCCACATATCCACCCGTGGACCTAATCCGTAGTTTCTATTGAATATGACAAATAATTAAAAAACGTAAGAGCAGATGAATGCTCTTACGTTTTTTTGCTAAATGAGAAAAAGCTTATTGTGGACTCATTTTGCCACTTATTTGTAAAACGTATTACTCTTTGTATGGCTCTTCTTCAAAGAAACGAACGAAATCTATGGTATCTCCAAGTTTGCTTACTAAGTCTTCCGTCTTAATTCCTAATCCTCCTGCAAGTTTAACGAGGGTCGTTAAGGAGGGATTTTTTTATTTGTTTCCAGGTCATTCATATATGATCGATCTAAATTGCAATCAAAAGCAAATTGTTCTTGAGACTTACCTAGTGCATTCCGCATCTGTTTTAGTGGTTCTCCTATGTAAATGGTTTTTTCACTTTTCAAGGAAATTCTCCTCTTTAAGACCATTACATAATTAGAAACAATATTGCTCCACGGGCTATAGCCGATAAAACATAAAGTAAGGGAAATATATTTTTTAAGACGATTCATAAAGTATGATCGAATTCAGGTGCCCCCTACAGCCTGATTTATCTTATTCTGTATTTGAGTTTAGTCTAGATTTATTAGGAAAATGCCCAATCTTAAAAGCGGAGTTGGGAAGTTAAACAAAAAGGTCGTGTATTAAACAATATAAAATGGATGATATTAAAACAATTTATTTATGCCAGATTGTGGATATATTCCTTAACCCACCGGTTTCTAGGATGTTTTTCTACCTCCCTTAACAATTCAGAAGCCGACATTCCCAATGCGGTGGCTAGTGCTATTATAGTATCTAGGCTGGGCTTTTTTAGATTTCTTTCAAGTAAGCTGATGTAGGATGGATGTCTGCCGCAGCGGAAGGCCAAGCTCTCTTGGGAAAGGCTCTGAGCAATCCGTAATTTTTTTAAAACGCTTCCAAAATGGTGAACTGAATAAGTATCCAAAGAAATACTCCTTTTTTATCAATCTATCAAAGATTGGTTTGGTTATTTTTGTTCATCTTCTAATTTGCTAAAATTATATCTCCCTGTTTGCTCCTTGGTTAACTGATGCCCCTTTGGGGTTCCGAGATAAAAAATGGTCGGACCAGGATTGTTACCTCTTTTTCTAGAAATCTCCATCAATTGTTTGGCTTTTTGCATCCTCGTATTAATGGAAGTTAATCTTGAATCAACGATAATGGAGTGACCATTACTTAATTCAACCACAGTCTGGTTTCCCAACGCTTTTGTTCTGACAATATGTTCGGGGTTGAACCAAATACAATCGACCCTATTCGGTGATTTAGTAGGAAACAAGCAAATACCCAGATAAGGATTTACAATGATAGGACACCTCGCACGCTCGCCAAGAATGAGCTTGGCACTTGACATCGCCCCTCTTAAATCAAACCCTATGTATACTAATGCATCGTCTAACAGCTGCAAGGGTGTTCGATCAACCAGAAAAGACGAATTTCCAACCAGGACTCGTGCACACTGTTTTCCATATCGGTCATATTCTCCGATCATTAAGATCATTTTCTTTTCAATGAAATAGTTTTTCTGAATCATAATGGTCTTCCTCTCCTTACAATCGTTTGATTAGTAAAAAGGCCTACCTACTACTATTTCTGTTATGTACTGCCCTTTGGAAAGGAAGGATGTGCCTTGATTCATCTGTATGAAAAGTCTCTAACGGTCTTGGCAGCGTGCGAGTAAATTTCCACTTAGCAGGTAATATGTTTAACCTATTTGCTTTGTAGAGATTATCTTGTAAATATGTTAATCATTGCCTCTCGTATTTATTAAATAATAATTAGGACTTTTTCACCACGTACTATAGTACGTAGATTCGCCATATTTCGCCTAATTTCGTGACAATCATGTGACAAATTTTTGTTGAGGGGATCGAGGTTAAATGACTTCCGCCATGTTAACTGCGGAAGCCAACTCTACGATAACGATTAAAGTCGGTATCAAAGTCATTGGTATAGCCAAGGCAGATTCCAAAGGGAATTTTAAAGTAAAAATTAAAGCACAGAAGAAGAAAACGAGTTTAAGTGTGACAGCAACTGATAAAGCAATGAATGTAAGTAAGGCAGCAAAAGTCAGAGTGAAATAAACTATCAAAAAATTCCCTTCACACAGTGGAGGGAATTTCCTTTTGCTCTTAGCACTTCGAAATTTGTCGAAAATTGATTGGTCTTTATAGTAGTGGGAAATGGTAGAATTTAGTTGCTATAGAATAGTAAGAGGTGAAAAAAGTGTCTAATAGATTTTATGACTCTCAAATGGAGAAGAATAGTAAATCTTTTAGATTTAACAATCTAAACGGACTAAATATTAAAGGAAGCGGTCGTTCCAAGATAGAAATAATGGGACAATTGGATCACTTCACAATGAAAACACTTTACGAGAATTATGATATCATTCCCCAAAATTTAAAGGTATATCCCACCATCAAAGTATATCCAAGGGGTTACCAATATGAGGGTGGATTTGAGGGATTTTATCATTCTGAAACGAACCATATTGATATCATTGATCACAATTATTAAATTCAATTCTGGCACATGAAATGAGGCATGCCTTTCAGTAAATATATTTTCCTGATCTCTATTTTAAATCAGCATACAGTTCTGCTCGTGGATATTTAAATTGCGATGTTGAGAGGGATGCAAGAGGATATTTGTTAGATTATTGCATCGCAAGGGAATATTGGGAAGAGGCTGAAATTATTAAAAAGAACGAGGAACAAATGGAACTGGTTATTCAGAAAAAACTGGCACCAAGTGTAGTAGGGCTTAATGATGATTATTTCAGACGAAATCCATCAAAGGCAAGTATTGTATCTAGATCCTATCATTTAGATCAAAATTCGAGCACGGAAATGAGGGCTACTTCGGAGACAAAGCAGGAAACATCTGATATAGCAATTGGGTGTGTAACATTAATAGCAATAGCTGCAGTCGTTATTTTAATAATGTATAAATTTATTTTTTAATAGAAAATGCTTGAGGTTAATAGAAATATAGTTGCATTGTGAGTTGAAATATTAAAATTAAAAATGAAAAGGATAAATAGAGTATGAAAAAGGTATTAATCTGTATTTTAGTGCTGTTATTATCTACACAACATCTTGTGTTAGCAGCTGATTCTTTTGAAAGCTCAGCGTCATTTAGCATTAATAATTACTTAATTATTTCCTCATCGGAAATATGGTCAGAATCCAAAACTGTTTCGCAGGATGTCATTGTTGGACCTAATGCTACCTTAACGATCCCTACAGGAGTGGACATTTATTTTGAAGGGGATTTCATTATATATGGTAAGGTTCAGAACAATGGGAGAATCTATATGAACCATCATGATGTGATTGCCAATAATGTTAACATGGGTGGGATCAAGGCGTCAGGAGATGAAGGGTTCCTTAATTACGGGGTTTTTGACCCATATGGATTTACAACAGATGTAGGCTGTTTATGTATGATTCAAAAGGATTCTAATCCCTATCCGACACCACCTGTCGAATTGACCTCACCTCTCAATCTCTCAACTGTTCATAAATCAACATTAGCAGTTAAAGGGAAGACGGTTCCGGGATTTTTGGTAAAGGTAAACGGCAAGCAAACGGAAGCAGGTGGGGATGGCTCATTTTCAGTTGCGGTTGATCTTGTACCTGGTGAGAATACGTTGTCAGTCACGGTGGTAGATTCTTTTACTAGAGAACATAAAATACAAGACTTACAAGTTACATATGAGGAAGATCTTGATGCGCCCCCAGCTCCAATCGTTGATCCATTTGATGATACATTAACGAGGCTAACAGGCAGCGGCGAGGTCGGTTCTACGATTTCAGTTGAAAATAATGGTGTCATGGTGGGAGTAGCAAAGGTTGGTAGTGATGGCAAATTTTCAGTAAATATTGGGAAGCGGAGGAATGGCGAGGTCCTAACCGTTACGGCAACAGATGAAGCAGGAAATTCAAGCGAACCGACGCAAGTCATTGTTCAGGATAAAACAGGGCCGATAATTCAGTCCTTATCTCCAACTGATCAGGCAGTAAAAACGCCAATTAATTTAACAATTCGGGTCACTTTTAATGAAGGAATTCAGGCGGGGACAAATTTTAATAAAATTGAGGTTTTAAAGTCTAGTAGTGAGAGTGCAGCAGTTGAAAAAGTGATCACCGGGAATGTATTAGAAATCACACCAGCTGCAAAGTTGGATTATGATACAACCTATACAGTCAAGCTTCCTGCTGGAAGTGTTAAGGATTCAAATGGAAATGAGAATAAGGAGCCGAATGAGTTTTCATTTCAAACTGACGAATTTTCAACCCCGTTTAAAGGTGGAATCTATGAAGATACGACCTGGACGAAAGATAAAAGTCCGTTTATCGTCACGAATGATATGGTTGTGTTTCCGGATGCTACGTTAACTATTGAACCTGGTGTACTGGTGAAGTTTATGCCGAATGTCGGGCTGACGATTCGCGGGAAGCTTTTATCCAAGGGAACGGAACTTGATAAAGTTACTTTTACCACGGAAAATCAAAATTCACAGTGGAAGGGAATATCGATCGATTCACAACTTGGCGGTGAAGTAACCTTAAGCCATTCGGAGGTTTCCTTTGCCAATCTTGGGGTTTTAGTCGATCAGTATTATAATAACAATGATTATGTTCCATTAGTAGTTAATACAGCTATTTTTAAAGAAAATAATGTGGCCATTTCTAGTGGGAATCCGAATGTAACAATTAACAATTCCACATTTATTAGTAATAACACAGGTGTTAGTGGAAGTTTCAAAGAATTAACGAATTCCAATTTCAGTGATAATGTAAACGCAGCGATTATCACCAGAGATGGGTACGTTTATGATAGTGGATTTAAAAATAATCAAGTTGGAATACAAGGGGAAGGCAACATCTATAGTAGTAAATTTACAGGAAATGATGTTGCCCTAAGTGTATCGAAGGGGTATCTGAGATACAATCAAATCGAACGGAATGATTTAGGAATCCAAATAAATGGGTTGGCCGGATCCATCACTGTATCTAACAATGAAATTGTCGATAATCATACTGGAATTGATATTTTGGAAGGCTCCTTAGAAAATATAAAATCGAATACGTTTGATAATCAAATTTGGAATGTAAAAAATCATACGAAGTATACAAAAGATCTAACCAATAATTATTGGGCAACAACGGACGAAGCCGTTATCAAGGAAAAGATTTACGACGGATATGATGATATTGCGAATGGATTAGTTAAATATAAGCCGTTTTTAACAGAGACGTTAAGTCATGTTGATACCACACCACCAAAATGGGATGAAGCTACGAAATATGTAAGTTCTGTCCATTTAATTGAAGAAGATAAGACGGAAAAAATAGTAGCTTACTGGGGTGGTACTGCCACTGATGACATGGCTGTTAAAAATTACAATATCTATGTGGATGGTATTTTAATAGACACGGAAGATGGAAGAACTAGTTCAGGCAGGTATGATTTTGGGTTCGCTGATTATCAACCAGGTGATTACTCATTTAAGGTAGAGGCTGTTGATTTTGAGGGGAACATTTCATCTACCGGTCCATCAGCTACGATTACGATTCCTGATATAGAGGCACCGATTTGGCCAGATGACAGTGAAGTTCGTGTAATAGCAAAAGATGCAATGAGTGTGACACTTGAATGGAACCCAGCAAGTGACAATGTCAAGGTGCAGGACTACGGTATCTTCTTCAATCATTCGGTTATGACATCTACTATTGTTCCTGGGGGCACTACAACTTATAAAATAACCAATCTAAAGCCTTGGGAGACGTACGATATCCAAATTGGAGCAAGAGATGCAGCAAGAAAAAATGGAGGCTGGAGTATGGGCCCTAGCGTTAGCGTAACTTTGGAAGACCACAATCCGCCCCAATGGCCGAGAGATGCAGCTATTGCGACTTCTAATCTTTCAGAAAACAGCATTCATTTATATTGGCCGCAAGCTATTGATGAAGAAATTGTGGATCACTACGAGATTTTTATGAATGGCCAATATGTAACAAATACAGTGGAACCTTTTTATGATGTTTCAGGCATTTCGCCAAATACCGAATACACTCTTTCTGTTAAGGCGATAGACCGTCGGGGTAATAATGTTTCTGAACCGTTAAGTCTGACAGTTAAAACTCCTGATCACTCTATGCCCTTTTGGAAGTCTGGAAGTACGCTTACGATTACAAACATTACTGATACAAGTGTAAAGTTATCTTGGCCAGATGCCAATGATAATGTCGGTGTTACTCATTATCGAATCAAACAAAATGGCCAGGTCATTCAAACCGTTGAGGCCGGCATCACCAGTTATATTGTTACAGGATTATCCTATAATACGAATTATGAGTTTACAATTGAAGCACTTGATGCAGCTGGCAACTGGACTGAGTGGGGAGGACTTTATCAATCCCTGTTCATAACAGATACAAAAGCACCTACCTGGAGTGTTGTTCATACGTTAGCAGCTGAAAGTCTTTCAGAAAATGAAGTGCGTTTATCATGGCCAGCCGCCGATGATAATGTGGCAGTAACATACTACAGTATTAAACAGAATGGTATGACTATTGGTACCGTTGATGCGATGACTACAAGCTATCGTGTCATAGGATTAACAGGAAATACAGAATATGAGTTTACCGTGGAAGCTGGAGATTCAGCTGGAAACTGGAGTAGTAGCGGCTTAGCTAAGGTCGTGAAAACCAAGGATTTAACCGCACCTAATGCACCAACCGTAAATTATGTAACAGATCAATCTTTAGCCATTACTGGAACAGCAGAAGCTTGTTCAGTTATCTCGGTGGAAGCAGGAGTTGATGAAATCGGAACGGGAATAGCAGATGTGGGAGGAAGTTACCGTGTAGAACTTCCACTTCAAAAGGCGGGAACTGTTCTTGAAGTAAATGCAACAGATCAGGCTGGAAACATAAGCACCACTACAAAAATAATCGTCATCGATGTGACCGCTCCTGGCGAACCATCAGTAGATAAGGTCAGGGACGATGCTTCAAGCGTGACTGGAATTGCCGAGGTAGGATCGGTTATTACGGTAATAAAAGCCGGTTACTCGGATGTTGGAATAGGCACTGTTGGGGTAGATGGGCATTTCAGTGTAGATATTCCGTTGCAAAAAGCAGGAACCGTTCTTAGAGTTTTTTCAACAGATGGGGCTGGGAATAGAAGCATCCCTGTAGAGGTAACTGTCGTTGATTTGAGAGCACCTGATGCACCGAAAGTGAATGATGTAACGGACCAATCCAAGTTAGCAACTGGAACGGCTGAACCAGATTCCATGATTAAGGTCAAAGTAGAGAATAACGAAATTGGAACAGGTTTTGCGGACTTTGATGGGGACTTTAGCATAACGATACCTCAACAAAAAGCGGGTACCATGATTGAGGTATTTGCTATAGATCAGGCAGAAAACTCTAGCGAAGTCGCAAATGTAACAGTTAAGGATGTAACGCCTCCAAGCCAGCCGATGTTACATTACTTAACAGAGCAAATGACTCTTTTAAAAGGAACAGCAGAACCAAGTACCTCTATTAAGGTGCTGGTTAACGGAATGGAAATTGGAACTACCAAAACAAGCCCTGATGGTGTATTTACTTTAGAAATTCCGAGACAACATGCCTACGCAATGGTAGAAGTGATTGCCACAGATCAGTCTGGAAACAGTAGTATTCCGGGAACCGCTTTTGTTCAAGACGTGACACCACCTGATAAACCTGTGGTTAATGAAGTAACGGATCGTGCAAAAACAGTCACTGGCCAAGCGGAAGCGTGGACATATATTCTAGTTAAAGTGAATGGACAATTAATTGGAAATACAACTGCAGATTCAAACGGAACGTTCTCCGTATCCATTCCGGTGCAAAAAGCTGGGACTCCATTAGTCATTACAGCTCTTGACGGGGCAACAAATGAAAGTGAAGCAGCGACAGTAGTTGTTAAAGATTCCACCGCACCAGAAAAACCTGTAGTTATGGATGTGACGGATAAAGATACTTCAGTTGAGGGAGAAGCTGAAGCTGGATCTAGGGTCGAAGTGAATGTCAATGGTTCTGTAATTGGTGCAGGTCATGTCGGGACTGATGGACAATTTAAGGTGGAGATCCCTGTGCAAAAAGCAGGGACAGAACTAGTGATTAGTGCGATAGATCCTGCTGAAAATGTGAGTGAAGCAACAGCTGTTGTAGTAAAAGACGTAACCGCCCCAGAAAAACCAGTAGTTCGCGATGTAACGGATAAAGATACTTCAGTTGCTGGAGAAGCTGAAGCTGGATCCAAGGTAGAAGTGAAAGTCAATGGTTCAGTAATTGGTACAGGTCCCGTCGGGGCTGATGGGCAATTTAGGGTGACAATTCCGGTGCAAAAAGCAGGGGCAGAATTAGTGATAAGTGCAACGGATAAAGCTGGAAATGTAAGTGAAACAACCACAGTAGTTGTAAGAGACATAACAGCTCCAGATAAACCTGTAGTAAACGAAGTAACTGATAAGGACAATACAGTCACAGGACAAGCAGAAGCTGAATCAAAAGTAGAAGTGAAGGTAAAAGATTCAGTGATTGGTGCTGGAACTGCCGGAGAAGATGGTCAATATAAAGTGACGATCTCCACCCAAAAGGCAGGCACCGAAATAGTCATCATTGCAACGGATAAGGCTGGCAATGTAAGTGAAACAACCACAGTAGTGGTAAGAGACGCAACAGCTCCAGAAAAACCTGTAGTAAATGAAGTAACCGATAAGGATACTACAGTTACAGGCCAAGCAGAAGCTGGATCGAAAGTAGAAGTGAAGGTAAATGGTTCAGTGATTGGTACTGGAACTGCCGCAGAAAATGGCTACTATGAAGTGACAATTCCGGTACAACAAGCAGGCATTGGGCTGGTTATTATTTCTACCGATACGGCTGGTAATGTAAGTGAAGAAACTGGAGTAGTGGTGAAAGATGCGACTGCTCCTGCGAGACCAATAGTAAGTCCAGTAAGCGATAGAGACACAACTATAACAGGTGTAGCAGAAGCGGGATCTACTATCGAAGTGAAGGTAAACGGTTCACTAATCGGTACAGGTACAGCAGGACAAGATGGAAAATATAAAGTGACGATTCGAGTTCAAAAAGCAGGCACCGTGTTAATGATTATTGCAAGAGATGCCGCTGGAAATCAAAGTGAAGGAACCACAATAAAGGTTATAGATAAAACAGCTCCAACCGTTTTAACAGTAAATACAGTTTCAGACAAGTCAAAGGAAGTAACCGGCAAGACTGAGGCAGGAGCGACTGTATCGATCTTAATTGACACAAAGATTTATTCAGCTAAAGCTGATACAAATGGGAACTTTAAAGTGACCATTCCAGCGCAAAAAGCAGGAACAAAGTTAATTGTAACTGCCAAGGATGCGGCTGGTAATGTGAGTGTGGCAAAAAGTATCACAGTTCTGGATAAAACGGCACCGGTTGCTCCGACCGTTTCCATTTTTACAGACCTAGCAAAAGTAGTAACTGGTAAAGCAGAAGCAGGAACGATTGTTACTGTAACAATTGGAACGAAAAAGTACATCGCCAAAGCGGATGCGAAGGGGAACTATAAGGTAACGATTCCTGTGCAAAAAGCAGGCACAAAGGTAGTTGTGACCTCGAAAGATGTAGCAGGAAATGTAAGTGTAGCTAAGAGTGTGATTGTCATTGACAAAACTGCTCCGTCGGCACCGAAAATCAAAACTACTGTGAAAAGCACAACAAAAGAAGTTACTGGTAATGCCGAAGCGTACTCTACTATAACAATCAAAGTAGGAAGTAAAGTTATTGGCACAGCTAAAGCTGATTCCAAAGGGAACTTTAAAGTGAAAATTAAAGCACAAAAGAAGAACACGGTTTTAAGTGTTACAGCAACTGATAAGGCAAAGAATATAAGTAAGGCTGTGACAGTGAAAGTGAAATAATATATTAAAAGGAAATCCTCTTCACTTTTAGTGAAGGGGATTTTTACATGGAAGTTTGCAAGAAACCTTTTTTAAAAGAAGATCCACTCCAGGAAAACTGCACGATTATAGTTGAATGTATTTCTGCTTTAATTTACAAAAAATGATAAAATAGAATTGTATTTAATGGAGGGGATTAAGTTTGAGAATATCTAAAGAACATATATCTCTTAATAGGGTACGCGGTTGAAGGTACAGTTTAAATACTAAGTAAAAACATAACATGGGGGAACTTAAGAATGTTTGAAATTCTAGCTTTTGTTAGCATATTTTTGGTAGTAACTCTTTTGGTTACTTCAGTGTTTCACCGGTTAATAAAATCATTATTAGCCTTCACCTTATTTTTTACTTTTGCATTAGGTGATGCTTTACCAATATTAGCATCATCAGATATTACTCAGCCTACAGTAAAGAGTATAAGTTTCGATAAAGCAATAGTCCAGGCAGGGGAAGAATTACATATTCAAGTAGAAGCAGAAGATTTGGATTCGGGAGTAAACCAATTGTATGTGATACTAAAAAGGGCAATTGGGGGAGTCAGAGAAAACATTATTTTTGAAATATAATGCAGTAAGTCAAAAATACGAAGGTACATTCAATGTACCTATTAATGCAGGTAATGGGATATGGGAAGTAAGTTTTATTTATGCAAATGATAGAGCAGGAAATGAGTATTATACAATTATTAAAGCAGACAGTGAATTGTATCAATCATTTACAGTAGCTGGTGGGTTTGATGATACAACAAAACCAACTATAAAAAGTATAAAACTAGATAAAGAGACTGTTGAACCGGGCGCTCAAATACTTGTTCAAGTAGAAGCAGAAGATTTAGGGTCAGGTGTAAAAACTATATATGTTAAATTGCAAAAAGAAGGTGGGGGTGTAGAGAAAACAATATTTTTGACTTACAATGACAAAACTAATAGATACGAGGGAACGTACAATGTTCCCAATGATGCAGAAGATGGAAAATGGGAAGTGTTTTTCATCTATGCGAATGATAAAGCAGGAAATGAGTATTATACAATTATTAAACAAGGAAATGAATTGTATCAATCTTTTAATATACTTAAAGATATTATCCCGCCACAACTCCTGGATGTTAATGAAACAAATGATAAAAATAATTTCGTAACAGGAACAGCAGAAATTGGCTCGAAGATTACAGTCAAAGCTGGAACAACCGTATTAGGCACAGGTATAGCCGATAGTGAAGGTAAATTCACAGTGATAATTCCAGTTCAAAAAGCAGGAGAAAAATTAACATTAACTGCAACAGATCATGCCGGAAACGTAAGTGAAGCAAAAGAAGTTATAGTGAAAGATGTAACCGCACCAAGCATTCCAACCGTAAATGGAGTAACGGAAAAAGATACTTTTGTTACTGGTCAAGCTGAAGCAGGATCCAAAGTAGAAGTGAAAGTTAATGGTGAAGTGATTGGCACAGGAAATCCTGAACAGAATGGGGAATTTTCGGTGAATATTCCCGTCCAAGAAGCCGGTACGGAATTAGTGATTACAGCTACAGACCAAGAGGGCAATGTTAGTGAAGCAGCTATCATACGAGTAAGTAATGTAAAAGTAATTGTTTCTGGTGTTGAGAATAATGGGGTTTATAATACATCAAAAACGATTACTTTTAATACCGGAGCTGCAAAATTGAATGGGATTGAAATTGAAAGTGGATATGTTGTGAAAGAAGAAGGAGATTATACTCTAGTTGTAACGGATTCTTCTTCTACTGAAACAAACGTTCATTTTATTATTGATAAGACCGCTCCTGTGATTACCTATACGTTAAGTACCACGGAATTAACAAATGATTATGTCACATTAAGGGCTGAGTTTAAGGATAACGTAGGGATTAAACATGTTATTATTCCTGGGGGAAAATCTATTAGTGGAATCCATGCCTATCAAACGGATGCTACTGAGAATGGTACGTATTCCTTTGAGGTTGAGGACCTTGCTGGCAATATCGCAACAGAAACTGTTGAAATAACCAATATAGATAATGAGGCTCCTATTCTCGAAAAGGTGGACCCAATCGGAGATAATCAAACAGTCGTTACTGGCAAAACAGAACCATTTGCTAAAGTTGTGGCGGAAATCCTTTATACTGAAATTGGTTCGACAGTTGCTGATAGTAATGGAGAATTTACGATTCCGATAGAGAAACAAAAAATAGGTAAGATGATTCGAGTAACTGCAAAAGATCCAGCTGGTAATTTTAGCAATTCTATTGTCGTGACCGTAGAGGATAAAACTGTTCCTTTAGTAGAAGGAGTTGAAGACAATGGATTGTATAATAATGGTGTTCGAATTAAGTTTGCTGATGGTTTTGCCACATTAAATGGGGTTGAAATTGAAAGTGGAACATACGTAAATACGGATGGGGAGTATGTCTTAAAGGTAGCTGATCAAGCTGGAAATGTAACAACCATCCAATTTACGGTTGATAAAACGCCGCCAATCGTGAGTGGAATCGAGAATAATGGATTCTATAATAAAGGTGTGAACATTTCATTTAATGAAGGAACAGCCACCCTAAATGGAAATCCCTATACAAGTGGGACGATTGTAGAGGAAGAAGGAAGCTATACACTAGAAGTAATCGATTCAATAGGAAACTTGACCAATCTCGTATTCACTATTGATAAGACTGCTCCTGAAGCACCAAGAGTTCATCCGGTGACCGACGTTACCTTCGCAGTAACCGGGGAAGCAGAACCTTGGACGGATGTGGAAATAAGTGCACACGGTTTGGTCCTGGGGACATATACAACGTGGATAGATGGCCAGTATTACATTAATATTCCTTTACAAGAGGAAGGAACGGAATTGGTCATAACGGCTAGGGACAGAGCTGGAAATGTGAGTGAAGCTACAAAAGTGGTGGTGCAGGATGTAACTGCTCCAGGTAAGCCAGATGTGAAAGATGTAACAGATAAGGATATTTATATTACAGGACAAGCCGAGAGTGAATCCAAAATTGAAGTGAAGGTAAATGGTTCAATTATAGGCACAGAAACTGCTGATGAAGATGGTAAATTTAAGGTCACCATTCCAGTGCAAAAACCAGGAACGGAACTGGTTATTACAGCAATAGACAAAGCAGGAAACGTAAGCGAGTCAAGCGTAGTGGTTGTAAAGGATGTAACCGCACCAGAAAAGCCTGTAGTAAATGAAGTAAACGACAAAGATACTTTTGTGATAGGTAAAGCAGAGGCTGGATCAAAAGTAGAAGTGAAGGTAACTGGTTCAGTCATCGGTACAGGTACAGTAGGACAAGACGGCAAGTTTAAATTGACGATTCGAGTTCAAAAAGCCGGAACGGTATTAAAGATTGTTGCAACTGATACTGATGGAAATGAAAGTGAAGAAACCACAATAAAGGTTATAGATAAAACTGCTCCTACAGTTTTAACAGTAAATACTGTTTCAGATAAGTCAAAGGAAGTAATCGGAAAGACTGAACCTGGAGCAACTGTATTGATCAAAATTGGCACTAAGATTTACGCAGCTAAAGCTGATACAACTGGAAATTTCAAAGTGGTTATTCCGGCACAAAAAGCAGGTATAAAATTAGTTGTAACTGCTAAGGATGCGGCTGGCAATGTGAGTGCTGCAAAGAGTATCACCGTTATTGATAAAACGGCACCGGTTACTCCAACCGTCTCCGCTATTTCAGATCAAACAAAAGTTGTAACGGGTAGAGCAGAAGCAGGAGCGATTGTTACTGTTATGATCGGCACGAAAAAGTACATCGCCAAGGTGGATGCGAAGGGGAACTATAAGGTAACGATTCCTGTGCAAAAAGTAGGCACAAAGGTAGTTGTGACCACGAAAGATGCTGCTGGAAATGTAAGTGTAGCTAAGAGTGTGATTGTCATTGACAAAACCGCTCCGTCGGCGCCGAAAATCAAAACTACTGTGAAAAGCACGACAAAAGAAGTTACTGGAACAGCCGAGGCCTACTCTATTATAACAATCAAAGTAGGAAGTAAAGTTATTGGCACAGCTAAAGCAGATTCCAAAGGGAGCTTCAAAGTGAAAATCAAAGCTCAAAAGAAGAAAACAGTTTTTCGCGTGACAGCAACAGATAAAGCGAAGAATGTCAGTAAGGCAGCGACAGTTAGAGTGAAATAATTATAAAAATCCCCTTCACACATTGTGAAGGGGATTTTTATTGAAAGTAAACAATTGATTCCAGAATGTTAAGTTAGGCACAAATTCTATTTCAGTATCTAACTTAGGTTCTTTATTGAAGCGTTATTTTTGAAGACATCACTCGACATTTTTTTCGAGCAATTTTAGAAAGATAGGAATGGAGAGAGCTGAGGTTGCTCTTAATCAAACGTTTGGCTAGTTTCGAAAAGGCTAGGTTTTAATACAATAATGGAAGTTGGCAAGAAATCGATTTTATTTTGTAGAAAGGTGGGTTATTTCCTTGAAATGTTCAAACGGTCTCGACAATCTTCATGCTTGTTTAGCAAGAGTGAATCTTTTAAATCAGGCTTCGTACCTATTTAACCAAACGTTTGATTAGTTTCGAATTGGTGGGGTTTTATAGAATTATGGAGGTTTGTGAGAAACTCATCAGATTATGAAGAAAGTTGGAGTATTTCCTGCGGAATTTCAAAGCGTTGCTCGACAATCTTCACGCTATCCTTAAAAGGAGAACTCTTATCCTTCAGTACTTACAGCATTTTCAACCAAACGTTTGATTAGTATAGCCTATTTGGTATTTTGTCGAAAGGGTGTCGGTTTGTGACATCAAATGAATCATAAAAAAAGGATGAAATATAAATAACGGGTTTAGTTTTGGAGTAGATTTTTATATCTGGGGAAAAGCAGAAGAGAATCATTCGTTATTGCGTATAAATTATATCCTTTATAGTGTATTATTTTTCTAAAATTCCTAACCGTTGTACAGGAGTTCTGTCCCTATCTAAATAAAAGAAGCCTAATTCATATGCGAATTAGTCTTCCAATTCTATTACTAATTTAATTTTTCTACTCCTAAACGGAACCGATAAAACTATCATTTTGCCTTTTTTTAAACACTTGATGATTATTACATAGATGCTAAAATTTCTTGCATTTTTTGCTTGACGAGCGGATAGAAATTGTTTTTGGCGTCAGTGGTGGAATTCCCACCGAAGAATTTAGTCCCAGGACATGTTTTAACGGCATGCCCTTCACTGTGATCTAATACTCGTTCGC
This sequence comes from Neobacillus drentensis, assembly GCF_036962765.1. Taxonomy (GTDB): domain Bacteria; phylum Bacillota; class Bacilli; order Bacillales; family Cytobacillaceae; genus Neobacillus; species Neobacillus drentensis_C. The sequence goes on along the minus strand of NZ_JBALOS010000140.1, from coordinate 2,644 downwards.
CTGAGTTAATGTCCCACCAATGATGGTAGGTGATACTGTCAATGGAAGGGGTTAACCCATATTTCAGCATTATTAATGCCGTTACGGTAACAATCGTTTCTCTTTGTTCCGCCGTCATTTGTTCTGCATCGAAGTTTCCCACGTTTTCCATGGCAATCGCATCCGCTTCAATTTCATGCATAGCCGCTTTATTGAGTAACCCGAATGACCCCTCTGGAGCTTTGTTAAAAGGTCTGCCCACTACCACGGTTCCGTCTGGAAACGTGGTTAATTGTTGACTGATTTCACTCCATTTCATCCCCTGAATATGGTATTCCTCCATCCCCTTCATCAAAGCAAAGTGGTTCGACCCATTGAATTGCTGATAAGAAGGTTGGTAGGTGTGATGAAGCTGGAATTTGCCCACTTTTCGAGTGAATTTGTGATTAAGAATCCAATCTTTAAATTCCTCTCGATTCATCCGAATAAACTTGCCATCCATCGTCAGCTGTTTAGGAGGGATTTTTAACTTTTGCCCCACTATAATCGCATCGGAACTAAGTCCATTTGAGGTTGCAATCAAAGAAACTGTAGAATTAAACGATTGCGAGAGCTTCCATAGTGTATCGCCAGGGACCACTTCATACATGATCGGCACTCTTAACTTTTCCCCAACTAAAATCAAATCCGATTGTAATCCATTGATTAGTTTCAAGTCTGCAGCAGTAGTCCCATAGGTTTTAGCAATTTTCCATAAATAATCACCTGATTTCACCTCATATAAATTTCGTGGATTGTTCGCTGCAAGAGCGGACGATAAATTAATTTGCATGAGAAAGAACAAACTAAAAAGAAGCACCAATAGTTTTTTCATTGATTAGTTCCTTTCATGAAGAATTCATGAAGCAGTATCTTCTTTTAGTTTGTAAAACGGCCATTAATTTATTCGGGAAGGGAGGGAAGGTACTTTTTACATAATTGGTATCTTGGAATACATTCTGGTTGTAGAGGTGCTACTTTTTCTTTAGATCCTTGTGGAACTAAGCACTGCAATAAAAGGTAGAAGAAAATAATCAGGAGATTTTTTCCTTTGTGTGTATGGGGGAATTACCTGATCGTATTATAAAAAATGGCTATTGTGAAGCCAAATGTAAGGACAATAAAAGATAAGTTAAAATAAATATTATCAACCTTAGTCATGATCAGTTTCTTTTTTGCAAATTGGAGAAAGGGTACGACGGATAAAAGTAAAAGTATAAATGGCAATATCGTTAAAAATGTAAAAGAAGTAGTTGTAGTAAGAAATACATTATAAAAGTAGAAAATACCGTAAAAAGTAATTACTTATTACATCATTTTTGAAACTTACGACATAATTACGGATACTTATTACATCATTTTGGGAACTTACTACAGAATTAGGGTTACTTATTACATCATTTCTGAAACTTACGACATTTACTGGGAATTAATTGGAAGTATTTGCGCAAAAAACAGACAAGCTCTTTTATTGGGCTGTCTGTTATTAAGTGATTATACATGTTCGTACAAATGCTTTTCTATGCCTTCTGGATGTTATTTGATTTACTTTGCCTCCATAAACCAACAGCTATCCATAAGCAACCAAGGGTGACAAGCAATCCGTGAGCTAATCGGAGCGGCTGCCCACCAAAGAATTGAGGGATATATAGTGTCATTCCTAAAGCGAAAGGAATGCCGCTCCATTTCTGGTACCTCCCTGACCTCCAAATCGTAATAGCGACTATAATCGAGGCAGTAGCGAGGAACAGAAGACCTATCAGGAACATAATGAGCCCTGTACCAGAACGTACGACATTTGCAAGGCTAACCAAAGCTGCTGTGTCTTGGTTTATCGCCTCCAGTCCTATAGCGTGTAGACCGTACGTTTCCCCACCATAAAACGGTAAAGTTAGACCTATGCCTACTAAACATAATACGAACGCAGAGTACATTAGTGGTTTTAAAGCAGTATCTTGTAATGAGATATAAAGTCCGAGTAAACCTAACGGTAGTAATGTAAAAGCGACTATGGCAAGGATATGAGCAATAAGCCACTCGGTGGAGGCGAAAGCTGCAGCACCTTCTAAGGAAGCTTCATCGGAAAATGGACGAATCGCTGGATAAAGTACAAACAATATTCCTGATATTCCAAGAGATAAGGCACTAAAACGCAGATTGGGCATAATTGGTTTCCTTCCTAGACTAAACGCTGCCTCAAAAACAGCTTCGCTCCTACATTCTTATTACAATAGAAAAAACATAAAACGAAATTGGATGCCGATCGAATGTCAACATTATGATTCCTCACTTTTAAACTCAATCTCATTATATAACCAGTTTTTTAAGTTTGGGTTAATTCGATGTTAAAGATAAATGAAGTATGAAAGATGTATTTATTTTATTTGTGTCTTTTAAAAATGATGAAAGCTATCCAATGGAAGCCCATAGAGACGTTATAAAATAAGAAAAGAGATGGAAATCCCATCTCATTTCTTATTAAAATCATAATCACATATTAAAAGCTCCTTTTCTCTTAACAAGAAAAAAGGATCGCGGCAGCGGTCCCCATCTTTAACTCATGCACCCGTTAGTTTTCTAGTCCTTTCTTAAACCAAAATACAAATTTTTTTACAATATATAAAAT
>NZ_JBALOS010000139.1:0-16783 GCF_036962765.1 Neobacillus drentensis | reverse complement strand
ATATATATACAAATGGATGTAATGATTGTATCACGATTTAAATCAAAGAACGGTTTAATTCCTGGGAAAAGCGGGTTAAGAATAAAGAACACAATTGCAAATAATACAATTCCATAGACTAGACCAAACCAAAAACCCTTGAATTTTCTCAATGCTGCATAGTATACAAATGCTGCAACTATTGAACAAATTCCAATTAAAATGATGGATATGAGTGTACCTAGCCATTCATGCTTCCAATTCCCCAGTGCCCATGGTTCAAGGATGACATTAGGACGAATTTCGGTAAAACTTAAGTAGGAAGCAATCCATCCAAGGGTTCCCCAAAACAAACCTCCAAATAATCCTGTCCAAAAGACCATCACCGGAAAGGACATGGGTTTCGGATAATTACCTAGTTTCTGTTCATTCGCCATTATAACAACCTCCATTTACTATCCGCTACATCGGGCATGCCTTTTTGGATGTTCATAATACTTGTATTTTTGTCCCTAAAAACAGGGACTACAAAAGGCCATAATAAATTCCATTTTTTATTATGTCCTTTGGGATTCAATCCCTTACATCAAAAAAAACTTTTTTAATTGGAAATATTATGTCATTCCTAGAGGTTTTTTTATTTTTCTAGTAGAATAGAATTAAGTACATACAGATTTTTTCTACTTCTGCTGTTGTGCAACTTTTGATTAGGTTGGTGTTATGTATATGTCTAGTTCTCAAAAACCCGTTTATGGCGGCCAAGCGGTTGTCGAAGGTGTTATGTTTGGCGGTAAACATCATTATGTTACTGCGGTTCGCAGAAAGGATCAATCTGTTGAATATTTTCATTTGCCGCGTAAAGCAAATCCCGCTTTTACAATTTTGAAAAAAATCCCTTTCCTGCGTGGGATCATTGCTATTATTGAGGCTAGTGCGAATGGATCAAAACATTTAAACTTCTCAACAGAAAGATTTGATGTTGATCCAAAAGATGATGAAACGATAAAAGAAAAAGAAGTTTCTAAATTAACAATGTATCTGGGCGTAGCAGCAATTGGTGTTATCTCATTTTTATTTGGTAAATTCGCCTTTACGTTAATTCCTGTGTTCCTTGCAGTTTTGACAAAACCTATTTTTCCTTCAGATTTCGCCCAAGTGTTAGTGGAGGGTTTTTTTAAACTAATCTTGTTGATCACCTATATTTATTTTGTATCTCTTACTCCTTTAATAAAAAGAGTGTTTCAATACCACGGGGCTGAACATAAAGTAATTAATACCTTTGAAGCAGGCGTTGAATTAACTGTCGAAAATGTGCAGGCTCATTCCCGATTGCATTACCGCTGTGGCAGTAGTTTTATCCTGTTTACCGTCATTGTTGGAGTTTTTGTTTATATGCTCGTACCTACATCTCCACTTTGGCTGCGGATAGTAGACCGTCTTCTCCTAATTCCTGTAGTGTTAGGTATTGCTTTTGAAGTCCTGCAGTTAACAAACAAACTTAGAGATATTCCAGTGTTGAAGTTTTTAGGATTACCTGGTCTGTGGCTTCAACTGCTTACAACGAAGGAACCACAAAATGACCAAGTGGAAGTGGCAATTCTTTCTTTTAACAAATTATTAAAAATGGAGAAGGAATCTGAGTTCTTATCTGAAAATGAAGAAATTGTCTAAATCCTTGTTTTATAGTGTTTAAAAGATATTAAAAATGCTTAAGATGCTCTTAGGGAGGTGGCTTTCTTGAAGAATCGGACATTTGTTCATGTGGTTGTTGGGGGACTTATCATTCTTGCATTAATTGGCCTTGTTGGTACATTTACAGCTAATTCAGCCGCTTTCATTCAGAGAATAGCTGTCATCGCATTGATTGTTTTAGCCGTTTATTTCCTAGTTAGGAAGTTTTCCAGCTCAAGCCCTCAGAAAAAAGAGCAGCGGGCATTTCTTAAAGCAGCCAAAAAGTCAAAAAAACGATTACAACAAAAGAGTGGGGAAGCAACTGTTAAAACTTCCTCTCTCGGGACATTAGCATCCTTAAAGAAGAGCAACAAGACAAAAAAGAAATCACCTGCTCATTTGACCGTTATCGACGGCAAAAAGGGTAAAAAGAAAAACCGAGCGTCTCTATAGGCGCTCGGTTTTTTATATTAATGGAAGACAAAGGCAATTCCCAATTAATAGCCCCAAGTCTTCAAAAATTGTTTGGCTTTCTCTCTTCCTAAATCAAACAATTCACGTTTCTTTTCCTCTGTCAGCGAAAATTCAGTCCATAACACACCCTCCGTCGGGATAAAGATAATATTCTTTACATGTCTCTTTGAAATGTACCTGGAATCGTGTGCATCCTTCATTGTTTCAAATAATGCTGCAAAAAGTTGAACAGCATTTTTTATTTTATGTTTTTCATGTTCATAATCACTTGAACTTAATTTAATCCCGAGGACAGGTCTTACTTTTTGTGCATTTTCCTTATCGAAAAGCCACATCGGAAAATTACTCAGAACTCCGCCGTCAACTAGCACATTCACCCCGTCCATTGAACGCATTTTTACTGGCTCAAAGAAATAAGGGATACTGCAGCTGATTCTTATCGCTTTTGCGATCGGAAATGACCCAGGTGAAATACCGTATTTTTGTAAATCATCAGGCAATACAATCATTTGCCCATTTGAAAGGTCAGATGCGATGACTCGAAGTGCTTGTGGCGGCAGGTCTGCAAATGTTTTTAACCCTTTAGCCTCAAGTTTCTCACAAATCCATTTTTCAAGCTCATTCCCTTTAAAAAGCCCTAGCTTCCAATAGACAAACAGCCATTTTGCAAACGGGAAAGGAATAATGGTTTTACGGGCATCTAGAAGTTTAGAAAGATCTAACTCATCGACCAATTGGAAAATTTCTTTACTTGTGTAACCAGCGGCAATTAATGCAGCAACGATGGACCCTGCACTTGTTCCTGCCACCCTTACAAACCGCAAACCTTTATTTTCAATTTCGGCACAGGCTCCAATTAGTGCAAACCCCTTTATACCTCCTCCAGAAAAAACGCCGTCAATATACATGGCAGCCACTCCCAAAGATGAACTTATTTTTACATCTTTAAGCAGTTGTATTAATAAATAGTACGGAGGACAAGCAGAAAATTAAAAAATAAAAAAAGAACATCGATTTTGCATGATGTTCTTTGTTCATTCTTGATATAGAAATCGCTTAACTTTTCACTAAAAACGTTTCGCTCCAATAAATCTTGGCTTCCAGTAACTATTGCTTGTATAAGCGATTGAAACGCCTTTTGAAGATGAAGACTGAATCATTTTTCCGCTGCCAATATAAATGGCAACGTGACTTGGTCTACTTGCTTTATTAGGTGCAAAAAACATTAAATCTCCAGTCCGCAAAGAGGTAACACGGTATCCTTTTTGGTAGTACATTTCAGCTGCTGTCCGTGGTAATACTTTTCCAGCCTTACCGTATGAATACTTAACTAAGCCAGAGCAATCGAAACCACTAGGTGTTATTCCACCCCATCGATATGGGACGCCTAGATTTGCTTTTGCTACTGAAATTGCTTTTGTATGGTAATAGGCCGCTTCCGCTTTATCACCCATAGTGGTAAACAATGAACTTAGAATAATTGTCATAGCCATTGCTGCAATGATTTTTTTCAACATCTTGTTTAATCCCCCTGTGTGCTTCGATACTATAAATATACAAAAAAAGAATAACATCGAAGTAACAGGTAGATTACAGTTAGATTACAAATTTCGACTTTATTTTAAAGATTCTAATAGTTTTCTCATTTTTTTGTAGTATTGTTAAACTTTTTTCACGGAAATCGACAATTATCTCAAAAAATGGGGGAAACTTTCTCCTGTAGCTTTAAAATAAAGTTTGATCAAAAACACGTCACAAATCCACATCTTACTGTAACTTAAATATACTTTTCATCTATTCCACTCCTATATCAAGTTACATTCAGTGTATTTTTTTTCTTCCAACGGCAATAAAGGAAATTGTTCTCTAATATCAATAACAAAATCTGAGTATTCAGTTAAGTAAAAGTAGTTTCGTTCCAAATCAGACAAAAATTCGTGTTTCCTTCCTGTTTTAATTCCTTTCAATCGAGTCGAGCGACCTAATGAAGAAACGTCTTGAATATTCAACCAAGGCTTATAATTTGAGCCTGCACCAGAGCCACGACCTTCTTTAATCCATTTATCAATTTTAGATGTTCTCGTTCTTTTAAACATAAAAAAACACCCCTTTAGATAATGTTATCCAAAGGGGTATAACGGTGCATCTTTTTTATAATCGGTACAACTTTATTTCAAAGCCACACCCACCTCTAAAAAATACGTATTATAAACCACATTTTAATTGAGCGCCGCAGTTTGCACAGGTATTGCAGCCACCCATTTCTTTTACTTTTCCAGTCCGGCAGACTGGGCAAGTGTTACCGACTTCAGAGCCGATCGTTACACTTGTTGAGCGAAGTTCACTGATTGTATCAACAAGGACCACATGCTGCTTCGGTTTTTCATTAAAAATTGATAATTGTTCATTGGTGTTTTCTTCAGCTTTTAGTGTCAGTACCTGAGAATCACGTGAACCATCAACATAAACAGTTCCACCTTTTGCCCCGCCGCGGTACAAACGCTGATAAACTTTTTCGACCTGTTCTACGCTATACCCTTTTGGTGCGTTGACAGTTTTACTGATAGAACTATCTATCCAGCGCTGGATGACACATTGAACATCCGCATGGGCTTCAGTTGAAAGCTCCATCGATGTAACAAACCAGTGCGGAAGATTGTTTTCATCTGCTTCTGGGTGTTGGTCCAAGTATTCTTTCACAATATCCGCTTTAACTTCGATAAATTTACCGAGGCGTCCGCTACGGAAATAAGAGAATGAGAAATAAGGCTCAAGTCCGGTGGAAACTCCAACCATGGTCCCTGTGGATCCAGTTGGTGCCACAGTTAGTAAATGGGAATTTCTAATTCCATTTTCTAAAATAGATTGGCGAACATCTTCAGGCATTTTTTTCATAAATCCTGTATCAATGAATGATTGTCGTAATCGATTGGTTTCTGAGGTTGTTTCACCAGTTAAGAATGGGAAACTTCCCTTCTCTTTTGCCAATTCAATTGATGTTCTGTATGCCGTTGTTGCAATTATTTCAAATACTTGATCAACGAGTTCGTTTCCTTCTGGTGATCCATACTTCGTTTCACAATAAATCAGCATGTCATGCAAGCCCATGACTCCAAGCCCTACTCGTCGTTCACCAAGAGCCTGTTTTTTGTTTTCTTCCAAGAAGTACGGGGTTGCGTTGATGACATTATCCTGCATCCGTACGCCCACAGCTACTGTTTTCTTAAGCTTTTCAAAATCAACAGTTTTTGTGTCCTTATCAGCCATCTCAGCGAGATTGACAGCTGCAAGGTTACAGACGGAAAATGGTGCGAGTGGTTGTTCCAATTGTTATCCTAAAGGCTTTTTATCCTCTAGTTCTAACGGTTGAGTTCCCGTTAGCTCAGCATATCTTTTCATTACACACTTTTGCATAAATTTAATTAATTCTTTTCTACCACAATCTTCTCCAAAAACGGCTTTTGAAATGACCCTAAAATCCTTCACTCCAAATTCTTTTTGAATATTATCTATTAAAGGCTTAATAGTGGTTTTTATCTTATTTAAGGGGGTTACAAGGACTATTTCACTGTTTTCTATCGACCATTGAATTATATATTTCCTTATACTTTCATGTAACTGGCTTCTTTTTTCAATATAAGCTTCTGTCGCATTTCTTATGGCAAGCTTGCCTGCACAAGATTGACTACAAAATTTTTGAGGGGATGTTTTTATAACTTTAAATTCCAGACCACATTCCTGGCAATTTCTGCTCTCTCTTGGCTTTTTTAATTTACCCTTTTGTGCCAATCCAGATTTTCTTAATCCCTCAAGCATTCTTTGTTTTGCTATACCATCAGTAGCCCATAATTCTTTTGTATGCTCCCCAATTCTTTTTTTGGATGTCTCGCTATGCTTAAGATTAAAATGACCGTTGAGTTTTCCATACGCCGCTTTATTTACTGTGGTTTCTTTGGATTCTATCCATTCAGTAATAGTTGAAGTTAATGAAAACGGTAGGTCTTTATACATCTTAAGCAATTCTTCATAAGAAATCAGTTCGCACTTTATTTTATATTTATCTTCAATGGTTTTTAAAGCCTGTCTTGCATTGTCCTTTGCTACCCTGTCCTTCGATTTAATTTCCACTATTTTTACCAACAGATTATTTTGATTGTAGAAGAAAAAATCTGGTTTATACATTTTATACCCGAGATCAAACACAGTATCTTCATAGCCCCATTGGATGGAATGATAGTCAAGGTACTTAGCATATGCGTATTCATAAGAACTTCTTAAATAATGTCCTTTATAAAACCTGCATATCCTCGGTTCATTCTAATCACTCCAATTTAATATCCATTGATTCAGCTACCCTTATGTTTATTCCGGTGTGTAATGTTGCGGCCTCGTGCGAAGATTATAGTCTGCCTTAGCAGGATCACTTCGTATGCGTTGCCCCTGACTGAATCTTTACATTCAGCCTTCGGTTCGGATTCCCAATCTCAGGGTTCCCGCTTTATTCCGCAATTTTTAACGTGAGGCAAACTAAGCCACTTTACCACACGGATTTGTTGCAACAACTTGTTGTCCATATGCTTTTGCATTGGTCATGTCGTTAGCGTTGTCGATAAAAAATATACCCGGTTCAGCTGAGTATGTCGCGCAAATGTTGATTAAGTTCCAGAGTTCTTTCGCTTTGAACCTTTTATACACTCGTACTTTATGCCCTTGTTTTTCCCACTCGCGAACGTCACCAACTTTATGCCATTCTCGGTTGTAAATACCCATTTCCTCTTGATCATATTGTTCAACATATGGGAAGCGGAGTTCATAGTCACTATCGGTTTCTACAGCATCCATAAATTCCTTTGTTAAACAGACAGAGATGTTCGCACCTGTAAGGAATTCTGAATTGTGGACAGTGTAATTACCGCCAGTTAATAATTTCTCTTCTGCATCTGCGATGATGTTTTCATCAAATCCACCGAACCCAGGAATGTTTTTATAATTTACAATTCCCTGGTACATTGCTGTTTCTCTGAGAGTTAAAGGAGTAAACTTTAACTTATCTTTAGCAAGTTTCTTAATGGTTTCATCGTTTGTATTTTCAATTAAGAATCGTAGAATTCTTGGATTTTGCATCTTTGAAATAATAAATTCAATAATGTCAGGATGCCAATCCGCCAACATGATCATCTGTGCTCCGCGTCTTGATCCGCCTTGCTCAACCAAATGAGTCAATTTCGCAATATCATCCAGCCATGAAACCGATCCAGATGATTTACCATTGACTCCTCTAGCCAGTGTATTTCTCGGTCTCAGCGTCGAGCCATTTGTTCCAACACCGCCGCCGCGGCTCATAATCTCCATTACCTGCTTACGATGATCAGAGATCCCTTCACGTGAGTCAGGAACAAACGGCATAACGTAGCAATTGAAGTACGTTACATCGGTATCAGCCCCTGCACCATAAAGAACCCGGCCTGCTGGAATGAAGTTCATGTTAACAAGTTCTTGATAAAACCGTTCCGTCCATTCTCTGCGCTTTTCTTCGGTCTCTTCCACCGAAGCAAGACCCGTAGCATTACGCTTCGCAATTTGCTCATAGAAGAGCTCCAATGGCTTTTCAATCACATCTAAAGACCTGACTATCACACCAGTACTAGCTTCTTCAGGGTCATCAAGTACCCCTCTGAATTCCTCTTCGACTATTACTTTCGCTCTTTTCTTTTCCCAGTCAATTTCCATAATGTAACCAAGACCACGTGCTGGGAATTTTGGATCCTCTTTAATAGTTAAAACAACAAAGTCGCCGTTTGTTAGAGTAATCTTTGCTGTGTCTTTAAAGGTATAGCGGTCCAACATGACCAATCGGGAAACACCCTTGTGAGTTATTTTCATATCTGGGGTAACTGGATGTACTTGGGGGAATAGGTGAATATCCTCATTCAACCTTTCAAAATCAATATTCATTGTTTGTCTAAAAACTACAGACATGAGAACAACTCCTTCAAAATTATATCTACCTATTGTGCTAAATCTAGCAACTTTACGCTACATCTAGTTGGTTTGTATTTTAAGGTTATCATAGCCAACCAGAATAAATCAACTAAATATCAATATGTAGTACCGAAAATATTTTCGACACCACTATATATTGTAAACGAAGCGAATAACCATCATTTTGTCAAACTCGAAATATAATAAAATTAAAAGTAATCAATAGCTTTTAAACGATTTTCGTCAAAAATCAGGAAAATTCAACAAAATTCGCAGGTTGCTTCTTTACATAAAGCAAAAAAAAAGAGCGACGATTGCGTCGCGATTTATCTCTTAAAATTCCATTCATCACTCTCATAGCGCTCTTTTGCAATTTTGTCAACGTATGCAAGTTCATCCTCTGTTAAACGATAAGGTTCAAGTTCAATATTTAGACCTTCCGCAAAGCCCTTATAGAATGCAACCTTTGCTTCCTCAAGAGATATTCTCCTCGGACTGATCGCGTTGATTGCGACCGCTTTGTCCTTAAAAGCTTTTCTCATTCGTTCCTTTACTCTTTCACTTGGATATTTAAATAAACTAAATAATTTATCTTCATCTAGATCTAACAAAATGGAACCATGCTGTAATATAACTCCCTTTTGCCTCGTTTGTGCACTGCCGGCTACCTTTCTGCCTTCAACCACAAGTTCGTACCAACTCGGCGCATCAAAACATACAGCTGAGCGTGGATTTTTCAAAGCATCTCTTTCCTCCGCTGTTTTTGGGACTGCAAAATAAGCCTCAAGGCCTAAGTGATGGAAGCCTTTTAAAATTCCTTCAGAAATAACACGATAGGCTTCCGTTACCGAATTTGGCATTTCTGGATGGTCTTCTGAAACAATTACACTGTAAGTAAGTTCGTGCTCATGAAGCACTCCTCTGCCGCCTGTAGGTCTCCTGACAAACCCTAATTGATGAGCCTTCACTGCTTCCATATCAATTTCCTTCTCAACCTTTTGAAAATATCCGACTGATAAGGTTGCTGGGTCCCAGCCATAGAATCGAATCACCGGAGGAATGTTCCCCTCACTGTGCCAATCAAGCAATGCCTCATCCAATGCCATATTAAAAGATGCCGAACTATTACCAGTATCTATAAAACGCCAAACTTCTTTTTTCATACAAAAACCTCTTTTTTTAAAATTATGTCGAGTTTAAGTCTACCAAAATCTGATATAGATTCAAAATAAGATGTTTCTGCTATAATTATTTAGGCAATATCAAAAGATTTTTTTGCATTCATCTTTATCTTTATCGGATTGACTTATATAATAAATACTAGTGCAGGAAAGCTTGAAAGGAGCAAAAAAAAATTGAGTTCACTTTATCCATTATTAATCATCATTGTAGCAGTTATCATTTATTCCGTTTTTACCTTTTTCTATCAGAAAAGAATTGTTAAAACGGTAACAGAAGAAGAGTTCCGTGCGGGGTACAGAAAGGCACAACTAATAGATGTTCGTGAAGCAAACGAATTCGAAGGCGGCCATATTTTAGGAGCACGTAATATCCCAATGTCGCAAATGAAAATGCGCATGAAAGAAATCCGTTCTGATATGCCAGTATATTTGTATTGCCAGAGTGGAATGAGGAGTGGACGTGCAGCCCAATTCTTACACCGAAAAGGCTATCGAGACCTTACTCAGCTACAAGGCGGGTTCAAAAAATGGTCAGGTAAAGTAAAAGCTAAGAAATAAGAACTCATTAAAGGTTCCGGATTCGGAGCCTTTTTTAATTTCAAAAACTGCTACACAAGATAAAAGGTCAGATTATTTTTCGAATCTGACCTTTCCATTTATTAAGCTTCTTGGTATTTCAAAACTGGTTTACGGGCTGCTTTTGTTTCGTCCATCCGGCCGACCACTGTTGAATGTGGTGCTTCTTGAACGATTTCTGGATTTTCTTCCGCTTCTTTAGCGATTTGGATCATAATATCGATGAACGAATCCAGTGTCTCTTTTGATTCGGTCTCAGTCGGTTCGATCATAATACACTCTTCCACATTTAATGGGAAGTAAATGGTTGGTGGGTGGTAACCAAAATCAAGCAGACGTTTCGCAATATCCAATGTACGAACGCCTAATTTTTTCTGACGTCTTCCACTGAGTACAAATTCATGCTTACAATGTCTATCAAATGGTAAATCATAATATTCAGCAAGCCTTCTCATCATGTAGTTCGCATTTAATACAGCGTACTCTGTTACCGCTTTTAAGCCATCTGGTCCCATCGAGCGAATGTATGTGTAAGCACGTACATTGATCCCGAAGTTTCCGTAATATGGCTTCACACGGCCAATTGATTGCGGGCGGTCATAATCAAGGACATATTCTTCGCCTTGCTTTGTGATAATCGGCTTCGGTAAGAACGGGATAAGGTCTGCCTTCACCCCGACAGGACCGGAACCAGGACCACCGCCTCCATGTGGGCCAGTGAATGTTTTATGAAGATTTAAGTGAACAACATCAAATCCCATATCCCCAGGTCTTGCTTTTGAAAGAACGGCGTTTAGGTTTGCTCCATCATAATAAAGCTTACCACCTGCTTCATGGACAATTTCAGCCAATTCAAGAATGTTTTCTTCAAATAGTCCAAGCGTATTCGGGTTGGTTAACATTAATGCAGCAGTATCTTCCCCAACAACCCTTCTTAAATCTTCAAGGTCGACAAGACCATGTTCATTGGATTTAACGGTAATTGTTTCTAGACCAGCAATCGTAGCAGAAGCTGGGTTCGTACCATGAGCAGAATCAGGGACGATTACTTTTGTACGGTTCATATCACCGTTAGCCTCATGATAAGCACGGATCATCATTAAACCTGTCCATTCCCCATGAGCCCCTGCGGCAGGTTGCAATGTCACTTCGTCCATACCTGTTATTTCGATTAAATGCTCCTGCAAATCGTATAAAAGTTCAAGAGCACCTTGAACAGAGCTTTCATCTTGGAGCGGATGTACATGTGCAAATCCGTTAAAACGCGCTACATTTTCGTTGATTTTCGGATTATATTTCATCGTACACGAGCCTAGTGGATAGAATCCTGAATCGACACCATGATTTCTCCTCGAAAGGGCAGTGTAGTGGCGCATAATATCAAGCTCCGAAACTTCAGGAAGTTCAGGCTCTTCTGTACGAAGGTAACCATCAGGAAGGAGACCGCTGAGATCTAGTTCCGGTACATCCATTTCCGGCAGGCTGTAGCCGATGCGGCCTGGTGTGCTAAGTTCAAAAATGAGTGCCTGGTCTTGATTATGCATGGAAATCCCCCAATTCTTTCACTAGAGTATCAATTTCTTCCTTCGATCTTTGTTCTGTTACAGCAATCAGCATATGGTTAGCCAGTTCTGGATAATCTCGGCCTAAATCATAGCCGCCGATAATTTCTTTTTGTAACAACTGCTGGTTGATTTCCTTAACAGGTTTATTTAATTTCACTACGAATTCGTTGAATGAATGGCCATCATAAACAACTTCAAAGCCGGCATTCTTGAATGCATTTTTTGCATAATGTGACTTCTGTAAATTGGCTGCTGCCATTTCACGAACACCCTTCTTCCCAAGTGCTGTCATTGCCACAGAGGCTGCAAGGGCATTTAATGCTTGGTTTGAGCAAATATTTGATGTCGCTTTATCACGACGGATATGCTGTTCACGTGCTTGCAATGTTAATACAAAACCGCGGCGGCCTTGGTCATCCGTTGTCTGTCCCACAAGACGGCCAGGAACTTTTCGCATTAACTTACTTGTTACTGCAAAATAGCCGCAGTGTGGCCCGCCAAAGGCAGTTGGGATTCCAAACGGCTGTGCATCGCCAATCACAATGTCTGCACCAAATTTACCTGGTGGTGTTAATACCCCAAGGGACAGTGGGTTACTTGAAACAACAAACGTGGACTTATTTGCATGAATGATTTCCTCAAGCTCTTTTAACGGCTCGACTCGCCCAAAGAAGTTTGGATATTGGACGATAACGGCTGCAACATCTTCATTAACTAGTCCTTTTAATGCGTCAAGATCTGTTACACCATCTTTGACTGGTACTTCAATCACATTGAGGTACTGACCCTTTGCATAAGTTTTTAGAACATCACGTGATTCTGGATGTACAGCACTGGATACGACTATCGTTTTTCGTTTGGTATGGCCTGCACTAAGCATTGCTGCTTCAGCAAGCGCAGTTCCGCCATCATACATCGATGAGTTGGCAACATCCATTCCAGTTAACTCACAAATCATGGTTTGGAATTCAAAGATAGCTTGAAGTTCACCTTGTGAAATTTCTGGTTGATAAGGTGTATAAGCTGTATAAAATTCTGATCTAGAAATAACATGGTCGACAATTACAGGCATGTAATGGTCATAAACACCTGCACCTATAAAAGATACGTTTCTTTTCAGGTCAGCGTTCCGACTAGCCATCTTAAAAAGCTCTTTCATTAAGGCTGTTTCAGACTTTGCCGCTTTAATATTGTACTCACCCTTAAATCTTACTTTCTCAGGGATATCGCTAAACAGTTCATCAATAGAGGAAACACCAATTGCCTCAAGCATAGTCTTCTTATCTTGTTCAGTCATAGGTAAATAGCGATGTTTCATAAACCTAACTCCCTTCTGTTATTTCTTTTCTTTTTTATAAAAAGGTGTTGGAACTACAGTAGCTTTTAAACGTTTGCCGCGAATTTCAACTTCAACTTCGGATTCAAGACCCGCAAATTCTGCATTGATAAGGGCAAGACCAATATTCCTCTTTAACGTGGGTGATTGCGTTCCAGTTGTAACCTCACCAATTAACTGATCACCTTTATAAACAGGGTAGCCATGACGCGGGATCCCACGATCAATCATTTCGATTCCAACCAATTTTCTTGTTAAGCCCTTTTCTTTTTGTTGGATTAACGCGTGTTTCCCGATAAAGTCTTCTTCTTTGTTTAATTTCACAGCGAAGCCAATTCCAGCTTCAAGTGGTGAAATTTCTGGAGATAGTTCTTGACCATAAAGCGCTAAAACTGCTTCAAAGCGAAGTGTGTCGCGTGACCCTAATCCACATGGGATTACTCCATCTTCTTTACCTGCAGTTAAAATGTCTCTCCAAAGTTCCACAACATCTTCTGCATCGCAATATACTTCAAAACCATCTTCACCAGTATAACCAGTTCTTGATACAAGTGCCTTTTTCCCATTTAGGATTACATCTTTTTGGAATTTGAAAAAGCCAATTTGGCTTAAATCATTATCTCCCGCAAGCTTTTGCAATACTTTTTCCGCAAGTGGTCCCTGGATAGCCAGCTGTGCTGTTTTTTCCGATAAGTTTTCTAAAGAGACATCACCAGTTAAATGGTCTTCAAGCCATTTGTAATCTTTTTCAATATTTGATGCGTTTACTACTAAAAGGTAATGATTGTCTTCAATCTTATAAACAAGCAAGTCATCGACAGTACCGCCATTTTCATAACACATGGCTGAGTACTGTGCACTGCCATTTTTGATTTTGGAAATGTCATTAGTCATCATTTTTTGTAAAAATGTTAAGCTATCAGTGCCTTTTACTTCCACTTCACCCATATGGGAAACATCAAATAATCCTGCGCTTGTGCGAACAGCTTCATGCTCATCTTTAATGCTCGAGAATTGAACTGGCAGTGCCCAACCTCCGAAATCAATGGTTTTTCCTCCCCATTCCTTATATACATCAAAAAGTGGAGTTCGTTTTAATTCAGACATTATTAATCCCCCTTCAATCTTTGGCACATATTAGTCCTTGGATAACATAAAAAAGGACAGAAACCTCCCATGAAACGTAAGAAGGTCTCTGTCCTTGCACCTGAAAGTTTACCTATTAAAGGCTTTCCCCTTTGGTGGCTGCTAATTTTAGCAGCACTCTCCAGAGCTGCGTCAAACAAGAGTTCTTTTGCCTGAGAGATTCACATGACTGCTTGCTCCTTCGGCGCTACTAAGGTAGTCTCTCCCCTTGTTATCATTCGCATTATAATATTATCCAAATTGGTCATACTAATTATACTTATAAAATAAATTACCATATTAAAATATTTAAAACATTCAAAAGCTATTATCATCCTACCATTAAATTAATACATTGAGCAATAACTTTATTAGAAAACCATTAAGCTGGAAATTGCACAAAAGGAGCTGGCACCATGTCGATCGAAATTGAATTTGATTCCTCCTGGAAAGATGATTTTTTACATAGAATCGAAATCGATGGTCCATGGGGGAATTGGGACCTTTATAAACTAGCAATTGGGGTAGAAAAACATCTCGTTATTCCAGATTTTAAGGGGTTATTAGCACCAAGTCATTTGCCTAATTTAACCCCCCTTCCACACCAACTCGAAACAGCGAAACAAGTAATTGAAAATATGAATGGGAAAGCCATACTTGCAGATGAAGTAGGTCTAGGAAAAACGATTGAGGCTGGGTTAATTTTAAAAGAATATATGATTCGCGGATTGGTGAAAAAAGTATTAATACTTGTCCCAGCTTCATTAGTTACACAATGGTCGATTGAATTAAATAGCAAATTTTTTATCCCAGCGATTTCACAAAGGAAAAGCTATGTGTGGGAACAGTGCGATGTTGTCGTATCATCAATTGATACAGCTAAACGCAATCCACATCGAGACATCATCTATCAGCAGGACTATGATCTCATCATCATTGATGAAGCACATAAACTAAAAAATAACAAAACAAAAAACTACGAATTTGTTCAAAATCTGAAAAAGAAATTTTGTTTATTATTAACAGCAACACCTATACAGAACCGAGTTGAGGAAATTTTTAATTTAGTTTCTTTATTAAAACCAGGACATTTAGGCAGCGAAACGGCATTTTATGAAAAATACAAACGAGATGCACGGTCTTTAAATGATGATGAACATTTAAAAGAATTAGTTAACAAGGTAATGATTCGGAATCGGCGGGCCGATACAGGGATTGAGTGGACGAAACGGCATGTTGAAACGATTCCAATTGAATGTACCCCTGAGGAGAAAGACCTTTATGAGTCCATTACTGACTTAAAAGGTGAAGGGAATTGGATTCAAACTAGCTCATTCTCAGTTATGACGTTACAGCGTGAGGCATGCAGCAGCAGAGAAGCGGTATATTATACCTTAAAAAATATGCTGCAAAAAAAGGAAAACCCAACCCCGGCATTTGAAGAACAAATTCAGTACTTAATTAAAAAGGTCGAAGCAGTCCAGAAAAATTCAAAAGCTGAAAAAGCATTAGAATTAATCCAAAAGGTAAATGATAAAGTGATTATTTTTACCGAATACCGAGCTACGCAAATGTATCTGCAATGGTATTTAAAACAGCATGGCATATCTTCTGTTCCTTTTCGCGGAGGCTTTAAACGAGGAAAAAAGGACTGGATGAGAGAATTATTCCAAAAGCATGCTCAAGTCCTAATTGCGACGGAAGCTGGCGGTGAAGGAATAAATCTGCAATTTTGTAACCATATCATTAATTTTGACTTGCCATGGAATCCAATGAGGCTCGAGCAAAGAATAGGTCGTATTCATCGTCTCGGCCAGGAAAAAGATGTCATGATTTATAACTTTGCAATCCAGAATACGGTTGAAGAGCACATCTTGAAACTTCTCTATGAGAAAATCCATTTATTTGAAAAAGTAATCGGCGAACTTGACGATATTTTAACAAAGTTGGAATTTGGAAATATCGAAGATCATTTAATAGATATTTTCGGACAATCCTCTACTGAAGGGGAAATGCGCATTAAGATGGAAAATTTATCTTCAATGATTGAGTTTGCCCAAGAGATGAAGAAAGGAGACTCCCATGCAGCAGCAGGAAATTCATAACTTTCTATTGAACTATTTTCAGGCCAATGATTGTCCAATTGTGGAGAATGGCCCTGGCTATTTAATTGTCCAGTTAACAGTAGAACTGGATAAGGAATTAATGAACCGCCCTTTTTACTGGCACTATTTAGAAAAAACAGGTGGAATTCCCAATCCGATGAAACTCACCTTTATCACGAATCAAGATGCCGCACCCGAAAATATAAAAGGAGAAATCATCCATTTTGGTTCTCCTCGTCTTCATCAGATTTTTGAGTCGGCAAAAAAATTAGCCAGTTATATGCGGCTTTATGAAAACCATCTCCATCAAAACAAGCAGACTCCTTTAATGCCATGGCTATGTATGAATGTTAAAATATCCTATCAATGTGATCGGAAGCGGGATATTTTCAAGTCGATCGGCTTACAACTTATTAACGGAACCATGGTCGAGGATTTTCATGACAGGCTGCTGAAAATACCGTTAACACCCAAAATTCCTGATTATTCATTTACCTTATCGCCATTAGTAAGACACCAAAGTGGGATTTCAAGGATAGAAACATATTTATCTTCTGTGATTGAAAAAGATGACCATTCCTGGGCTGATGAGGCTAGAAAACGCTGGGAGCAGGATTTACGTCTCTTAAACCATTTTTATGAAGACGTTGAAGAAGAAGAAAATGAAAACTACGAAACAGAAAAACAGGCACTAAAAGAACAATACGAACCGAAAATCTCCATATCCTTCATAAACGCTGGTCTTTTCTATTTAACCGACAAAGCCATATAAGGGTGTCAGGCACCATG
>NZ_JBALOS010000138.1:8318-9882 GCF_036962765.1 Neobacillus drentensis | reverse complement strand
CAAGCCATTTTTCCAGTCATCGGGTACTATCATCTTCACCCGATTTCAACTCTTTCCTCAACCATTACCGATTATCCGTGATTAGCATATATCGCAATATCGCGGCGAGTCCTGCACCATGCTTGAATTCGCCCTTTTCGATTAAGGTCTTCACTTCTTGCATCGTTAATTTATGTAATTCAATCTGTTCACTGGATTCCAATCTTTGCTCTGTGGCGGTGAGGCCTGTGGCGGCGAATAAATAAATTTCCTCGCTTGTAGAGCCAGTGGAAGGATAAAAGCTTCCTAAATCCAGCCAAAATTCAGCTTTATTGCCGGTCTCTTCTTCGAGCTCTTTTTTGGCGGTTTCAATGGGTGCATCGCTTTCGTTGTCAATCATCCCTGCCGGCAGCTCCCATTCCCAGCTTTTGATCGCGTGACGATATTGTTTTATACAAATGATTTCTCTTTCAGCCGTTATCGGAAGGATACACACTCCTTTGGCAAAATCTAAATAGGAAAAGTTCCTTTCCTCCCCGTTCGGGACAATAACTTTTTCGATGACCACCCCAAAACGATCCACCTTTTCTTTCCGTGAACTACTAATTTTCCATACCATCTTCCTTCACCTCATCGTTTCTTCATCATAAACCTATTGTACACACTTTTTTCTAATTGGCGAATTCTAGCATTCCGAGGATAATCATCCCATTATTTGTAAACAATAACAAAAGACGCACCATGATAGTAAGGGAAGGTAGAACAAGTGAATCAAATACCTCCGTTTCGCAGACAAAGATCGTATCTATCCCAATTTACAACGGGACAATTTCATTTAAAGAATCCATGGATTTCCGCTTTTTTTTCGTTTTCCTATCCAGGGTTTGGACATATCATGCTCCATCGATACATGGTTGGGTATATTCTCATTCTTTGGGAGACTTTTATTAATGAAAAGGCGCAAGTAAACCTTGGCATTTTATATACATTAACAGGCGAATTTGAAAAGGCTAAGGACGTTCTCGATGATCGGTGGTTAATTCTGTATCTGGCTATGTACATGTTTGGAATATGGGATAGTTATCGGACAACGATTGATATCAACAAGCAGTATATCTTGGCGGACCGTGAAGACGCACCTATGCTACTCATGAAAATGGGAACATGGGATGCCAACTTTTTAGATAAACGAAAACCTGTCACTGCGGTGATCTGGTCAGCTTTATTCCCAGGTTTGGGTCATCTCTATCTCCATCATGTCATTACTGGATTCTTTATTTTTGTTTATGCCGTGGCCATCACTTACTTGGGGCATATTCCACATGCCATACATCTCTCAATGGTTGGTGATTTTTCTAAAGCTAAACATGTAATCGATATGCAATGGGCCCTTTATTTTCCTTCTATTTACTTTTTCATTATCTATGATTCTTATGCTTCTTCCGTTGAACACAACAAATTGTGTGAAAAAGAAATGTCAAAATATTTACGGCAAAAATATCAAAATAAAAACTTTATTTTTCCTTTATAGAAGGTTCTGTTAAATTTGGCCGTTGATTTCCGCTACAGGCGCTTCGCTTTCCTC
>NZ_JBALOS010000138.1:7074-8290 GCF_036962765.1 Neobacillus drentensis | reverse complement strand
CTTCCGCTCCAATCAACTTAGCCATAAAATCAACAGTGACCTTTAACACAGCCTTATAGAAAGTGAGTGTTCTCAATTTGTATGTCATAGCCACTTTCGAGAATTCTTTATTTATTGAGTTAGCAATCACTGCGATTGAACAAAAGGGGATACCTAAAGAAAAGATCTTAGCGGCCCCGCTTGATAAGCGTTCGGAACCAAGACAGTTATTCGATACAATCCATCGAGCAGATGGTCTGAGCTTGTTTGATGGAGCCGCGATGCTGGGAACTTGTTTCATGCTGCTCGGTGCCATTTACGGATATGTTCTAAAATGGGGTCCGATTATCTGGGGAATTATTGGTGCGGTCAGCGGGTTACTGTTAGGCTTTTTAATCAAAATGCTCCTGGTTAAAAATAAGCAAAGAGCGGCAAAGAGCATCACCGCAGAAATTGTATTAATGATTCGATGTGAAGAACATCAATGGGAAACGATTGAAAAGATTTTATGGGAAAATACAGCTCTGGGTATAACCAGAATAAATAATGGGATCAGCCCTCCACACAACTAAAGTTTAAAGCACTAAAGCGAGTCAGCAAGATTGAGGGGGGATTTTTCTAGTTTTTTTTGATAATTCATCAGGGGTGTGAATTTTTTAGCACAAAGTAATCCAGTATTCGCCATATTCCGAGTAACCCAGAAGAATTAATTGTCATAAGCATTATGAAGGTGGAAATTACTGTCGACATTTGATGACGAAAACTAGTTACTTGTATCCGCTTTCAATTGGTAAACTCGTAAGTACATAGTTCAAAAATATAAGGAGTTAATTGATAATGAATAACGAGGATCTTTTTGTGCAAATAGAAAATCTAAGAATAAAAATGATAAGTGTGGGCCTAGCGAAGGGTTTTACTTCAGTGGAAACGGTAAGGTTAAGTGAAAGACTTGATAAGTTAATTAACTTACAAATGGGGTCACTGTCGAAAATTTCTGCCTGAATACATACTATGTATTTATCGATAAATTGATAGAAAAAGTATGACACCACTATCATCGTAATCACAGACAGTCAAATTGCGTAAAAGTCCTGTGTGGAGGACCTTTACGCTTTTTTCAGCCATTGAGTTTTAATAATACGGATAGCCTCCAGATGGATAGGCAGTTGGATACGTTGTTGGGTATGGTGCCGGATAAGGGGTTGGATATGGAGCTGGGTATGGTGCCGGATAAGGG
>NZ_JBALOS010000138.1:0-6832 GCF_036962765.1 Neobacillus drentensis | reverse complement strand
GCCCGCCATGATGCCCGTCGTAGTGCCCGCCATGGTGCCCGTCGTAGTGTCCGCCGTGATGTTCCCCGTAGTGTCCACCACCGTGAAATCCTCCCATCATTTTCATACATCTCCTTTTTCATTCATAACGAATGTTACCTTCAGAGTACCTTTGCAAATAAGAATATTACCTTTAGTACTGTATGCCTGATATTCGTCCAAAGAATGGGCGCACCACGAATTTCATGCCTTTAGATACAATCGCCAAGCTGTTTCTTGCTATAATATCTGGTAGATAGTGTGAATTTGAGGGAGGGGGATTCCCACCATATGAAAATAAAGGTCATCATCGCGGATGATAATTCATTTATTCGAGAGGGTCTGAAGATTATTTTATCAACTTATGAGGAATTTGAAGTGCTCGACACCGTGAGTGATGGAAAGGAAGCCGTTGATTACTGTCTTGTACATGAAGTCGATATTGCCTTGCTTGATGTCCGCATGCCCAATATGAACGGGGTGGAAGCGACAAAGCTGATTGCATCTCAAACGAGCACCAAGCCCATTATTTTAACGACCTTTGATGATGATGAATACATTCTTGAGGCTATCAAAAATGGGGCCAAAGGCTATTTATTAAAAAATAATGATCCGGAACAAATCCGTGATGCGATGAAGAGTGTGTTCCAAGGAAGCAGCATTCTTCAGGATGTTATTCTTGAAAAAATAAAGGCCAATTTGTCGGCGGCGGCAAATAAAGAACCTGAAACAAAAATGGATCTCACCCAGTTTACTGAACGAGAACGAGATATTCTGTCTTTGATTGCGAAGGGATATTCCAATAAAGCCATCTCCAAGGAATTATTTATCTCCGAAGGGACGGTGGCAAATTACATCTCGTCTATTTTAGGAAAGACCGGACTTGAGCACCGAACCCAAATCGCCATTTACTATCTCACGGGGAAAGTCGACTAAGATGGAGATTTGGATCATTTTTATGAAGATGGTATTGCTTGTGTATATTGCTATTCAATGTGCACAAGCAAATCCCAGCCATATCTCTTGGGTGGTTCTCGCGTTTCTGGTTTATTTTTGTACAAACATTTCCCTATATCTTTTTAAAAATAACACCTTCAAAAGGATCCTGCATGTCCTGCCGATCGGTATTTCGACCGTGGCCTATCACTACGTAAATCCTATGTTTTGTTTGCTATTACCACTTTCGATTATGGAACTGGCTTCCGGCTTCATAGAAAAGAAAATAACGATTTTGCTTCTTTCTTTGCTTCCAATTTTATATTTGAATGAATCGGTGCAGCCCGAATATGGCTTAGTAGCTTTTCTTTCTTATTTAATCTTTTCAATTACGTCCATCTATGGCGAAAAACTGGTAAAAAACGAAGCGCAGATTGATTCGATGCGGAAGCAGCTTCAGAAGCTGACTAAACATATTAATGAAAATACCGAATACATACGGCAGTCCGAATACACGTTTAAATTAGAGGAACGCAACCGAATTTCACAGGAAATCCATGATAAAATCGGTCACTCGATGACGGGTGCTCTTTTTCAAATGGAAGCAGCAAAACGGTTGATGGAGACCAATCAGCAAAAGGCAAGCGAACTCCTCCAAAATGCGATCAACATTTCAAAGGAGGGGATTGAAAACATTCGCCTGACGTTAAAGAATATGAAGCCCCCGACGGAGCAGGTGGGAATTCACCGTTTGAAGTTGTTGATTGATGATTTTAATGCAAAGCAACAAATCAAAACGGTCCTTACACATGAAGGCAATTTAGACATTATTGAGCCAATACATTGGAAAATTATCCATGAAAATGTCACGGAGGCACTGACGAACGCAATGAAATATTCCCATGCAACGCAGGTTTCGGTCGATCTAAAGGTGCTAAACAAAGTGATTCGAGCCGAAGTGAAGGATAATGGGGCTGGAACAGATATGATTAAAAAGGGATTAGGAATCCTTGGCATGGAGGAGCGGACCGCCTCAGTGAATGGAAAGATGATTGTGGATAGTACCCATGGTTTTTCTGTCACCACGCTCCTGCCCTTGGGTTCATGAAAATCTCACGCAAACAATATGAATATTCTCATGTCAAAAGAATGAATGATTGCACTTATGCGCGTTCATTCTTTTTCTATATACTGGAAATATAGAAAACAAACTAGGGGTGAGAGGATGAACGTTTTAGAAATTAAGAACTTAACGAAAAAATTTGCAGACTTTATTGCGGTTGATAATATGAGTTTATCTGTTGCAGAAGGAGAAATCTTTGGCTTTCTTGGTGCCAATGGGGCTGGAAAAAGTACGACGATTAATATGATTGCTGGTCTGCTCCGCAGCAATGATGGGACGATTAACATTCTGGGAAAAAATAGTTCCAAATACAGCCGCTTTGCCAAAATGAATATTGGTATGGTACCTCAGGATTTGGCCATCTATGAAGATATGACCGCCTATGAAAATGTGAAATTCTTTGCCGGTCTTTACGGTCTGCGCAGCTCCGAACTAAATGAGCGTGTCGAGGAGGCCCTTCAATTCGTTGGTCTCCAGGATAAGCATAAAAGCTATCCAAAAGGTTTTTCCGGCGGGATGAAGCGTCGCCTAAATATCGCTTGTGCGATCGCCCACCGCCCGAAGCTGATTATCATGGATGAACCAACCGTCGGGATTGATCCGCAATCCCGGAATTATATCCTTACTTCCGTCCGCAAGTTAAATGAAATGGGCTGTACGATTATTTACACGAGCCACTATATGGAGGAGGTCGAGGAAATCTGTTCACGGATCGCCATCATTGATCATGGGAAAATCATTGCCGAAGGAACGAAGGAACAGTTGAAATCGATCATTACCAATACGAAGGATGTCTGGATTGAGGTCAAATCGACCGAAAATGTGAACATTCAGTTGATTAAAGAAATCAATGGTGTCGAAGCCGTTTCTGTTGATGAAAACCTCATTAAAATCAACTCAGATACTGGAGTAAATAACTTAAACAAAATCATTGAGCATTTTATGAACAGCCAGATTGAAATCCGCTCCTTACAAGAAAAAGCACCGAACCTGGAGACGGTATTCCTAACATTAACCGGAAGAAATTTGCGTGACCAATAAGGGGGGATTACCATTGAACATTCTCAATATCGCGTGGAAAGGAATTAAAACGGACTTTCGGAATACCCGAACCTTATTTTTTATGTTAGCTTTCCCGATAGTGTTAATGCTTGTCCTTGGAACAGCTCTGTCAAACACGTTTACAACGAGTCTGCCTGTTGATGATATTGATGTCTTATATAAAGATACATCGAAGGGAGAGTCCTTTCCTAAATTTATCACTGAGGTTGAAAAATCAGGGATTCATTTTAAACAAGCGACAAAATCGACCGATGCCCAAAAAGAAGTGAAGCAAAATAAATACGATGGCTATGTCGAAGTAACCGATAAAGGGATTCAGCTCTACGTCAATAATGGCAGCAGCATTGAAGGAAACATCCTGCAAGGCATGCTCACTTCCTTTGTCGATCAATACAATATCGCCTCCGAAATCATTAAGGTAGCGCCAGAGAAACTGGAACCTGCGTTCTCGCGTGAAAAGAAGGATGATTTTATTAAAGAAACCTCACTTCTTCCTGATAAACAGCCCGGTTCGATGGATTATTATGCGATTGTTATCACAACGATGATTATTCTGTACGGTGCGATGTCTTCAAGCTCGTTAATCGTGAGTGAACGTGTACGAAAAACGGGCGATCGCTTGATTGCTTCCCCGGTAAGGAAAGGTGAAATTTTCATTGGAAAGGTGCTCGGAAGTCTCGTCAGTAATAGCATCTGTATCTTGCTCGTTATCCTTTTTAGCAAGCTTATTTTCAAAGCCAATTGGGGCGATCATTTAGGCTTGGTCTTCCTTGTACTGCTGACCGAAGTGGTGTTTGCGGTGAGCATGGGAATTGGAGTCAGCTTCTTGTCAAAAACAAGTGCGGGTCCAACAGTGATCATCATGTTGTTCGTGCAGTTATCATCCTTTTTTGGCGGTGCTTATTTTAAAATTGACAATCCCCAAGGCATCTTTAAGTTGATTACGGAACTTTCACCGCTAACATGGATGAATACAGCACTGACGAAGATTATTTATGCAAATGACTTTGCGGCAGCGATCCCTGCGCTGTCGATCAACCTGGCTGGAGCGCTCGTATTCTTGCTGGTGTCAATCATCTCATTGCAAAGACGGGAGGGGTTATAATGAAGGATATCCTCTGGTTAATTCAGAACACGCTGCGTGTGACGTTTCGAAAAAAGAAAAACATTATCATGTACCTGTGTATGCCCTTAGTCGGGATCTTTATTTCCCTGCTCGTCTATGGCGGCGATCAAAAAATGAACCTGCATGTCGGGATCGTTAACGAGGATAAAAGCGAGATTACCTCTGATACGATCGAATTTTTAAAGGGCTTAGAGAATGTCGAGATTTCGACGGTTTCGGCTGGGCAGGTCCAGGATAAAATCTCTTCTGGCAATCTAGACAGTGTGATTACCTTTGAAAAAGGGTATGCTGACAGTGTCTTGGCCGGGGAGCCTGACCATATCGAGATGACCTCGATCAAGGGTGCAGCGATAACTGCTTATGTGAAATCTTATTTATATCAGTATATCGATAATATCGCAACCATCAGTTATGTGGCCGGAGGGAACCAGCAGGTCTTTGAGCAGATGTATAGCGATTATCAGCAAACGAACTACAAGCTAGCGACTCATTCTTTAGAAGACACAGCCAAAAACAAGAACATGGCGAATCAAACAATTGGTTTCCTGATTATGATCATGCTGATGTCAGCTGGAAATATGGCTGAGATTATTCTGTTGGAAAAAGAAAACCGCACCTATTTTCGCTTACTATCAACACCGATTAACGCTCGAAAGTACATCTTCTCTAATATAGTGGTCAACATGATTGTGATGACGATTCAGGTTTTCATTACATTAACGATCATGAAAAACGTCTTTCATATTGGTTTGGGCATGTCGTTTTGGTCCGCAGCGTTTGTGATGATACTGTTTTCCTTGATTTCAGTCGGGATCTCCTTAGTCATTGTTTCTTTTTCAAACAGCCGCAGTGCCGCGGGTGCTTTGCAGAACTTAATTATCACGCCGACGGTTATGCTTTCTGGCTGCTTCTGGCCAGTAGAAGTAATGCCGAAATCATTACAAAAAATCGCCGATTTCCTGCCGCAGCGCTGGACCTTGGATACCTTAACCAAGTTGCAAGAAGGAAATGCATTTAGCGGGTTATACTTGAATTTCACGATTCTATTCGCCTTTGCTGCCGCCTTTTTCTTAATCGCCGTCTATCGATTCAGCAGAAACAATTCCACACAAAATTTTGTCTAAAACCGTTTACTACAAAAGATGACTATCAATTCGATAGTCATTTTTTTGTAAGGCGCATGGGAATAGGATTTACCTAGATTCGGACAACTTTGATCAATTTTGACCCGCTCTGTCCGAATTACCCCTCATTCGGACAACCATGATCAAAATCCAGCCTAAGCTGTCCGAATCAGCCGCGCATTCATAAAAGAAGGAATTTTTTATACAAATATTTAAATCTTTTAATATAGATTAAAGTTTTTAAAGGAGTTATTTCAATGACAGGTTAATCTATCCTATCATCTCCTTTAACTGGTATAGGATCCCTTAACAAGATTATAAATGCATTGGAGGAAAGAAATGCGGACAGAACACGAAATGATGAAATTAATTTTAACAGTAGCAGAAAAAGATGATCGAATTCGTGCAGTGGGAATGAATGGTTCACGAACAAATCCGAATGTTCCTAAAGATATGTTTCAGGATTTTGATATTGTTTATCTCGTAACCGATATGGATTCTTTTGTATGTAACCACGATTGGATCGATGTTTTTGGTGAACGAATCATTATGCAAATGCCTGAAGCGATGTCGATGTTTCCATCAGGATTGGGAAGGCGGTTCACCTATTTAATGCAGTTTACAGATGGAAATCGGATTGATCTGATGTTAGTTCCATTAGATGAAGCAGACGAATATTGTATAGAGGATAAGTTAACGATTATTTTAATGGATAAGGATCATTGCCTTCCTTCAATCCCCCCACCGACCGATGAGGATTACTGGGTAAAACGTCCATCTGCTGAGTTCTTTGCTGATTGTTGCAATGAATTTTGGTGGGTCGCCACTTATATAGCAAAAGGTTTGTGGAGAAGGGAAATTCTTTATGCACAGGAGCATCTTAATCAATACGTCAGACCAATGCTTATGAAAATGCTTGAATGGAAGGTAGGAATACAAACGGACTTTTCCATCAGCGTAGGTAAATGCGGTAAATATTTAGAGGGATTTCTCTCAGAACAGAGTTGGCAGGAGCTTCTTTCCACTTATGCCAAAGGAAGTTATGAAGATGTATGGGGAGCATTATTTACTATGGCTCATTTGTTTCGTACTACAGCAATGGATGTTGCAGAGAGTTTAAATTTTGAATACCCATATGAAGAAGATAAGCGTGTCACGGCATATCTAAAGCATATAGAAACCTTATCGCCAAATGCTAATGAAATCTATTAATCTACTTAAAGATAGGTGTCATTCTTTTTAAACAAATCCAGTACCAAACTCGAAGTCCGTATTCTTCGGGTTTTTTTTATGGGCATTTAGACCCTCTATATAGAAGATGAATGACGAAAGATAAGATACTTTCACGAAAAATATGTAATTTATTCGACTCTTTCTATGAAGTTTCTACATAACATTACAAATTCATTACATTTTCACCAGTACCATTGTTATTATTCTCTT
>NZ_JBALOS010000137.1:5595-5835 GCF_036962765.1 Neobacillus drentensis | reverse complement strand
TCTGTTAAAGCTGTCCGAATTGGACTTGCATTCGGACAATATTTTGCTATTTTCCGCCTGGCTTCTCCGAATTGCTACGCCTGCTGATCTTCTTGGGCAATTCCTGATTTTCATGCTATAACGAGCCAAGAAGACAAACTAATCAATCGTTTGGTTAGTTTTTTAAGAGAAATCATTACCCCCCCTAAGAAAGCCTATTATACCAAGGCTTCATCCTAATGTAATCAAACGTTTGATTAG
>NZ_JBALOS010000137.1:0-5482 GCF_036962765.1 Neobacillus drentensis | reverse complement strand
CGTTTGATTAGTTTTTCAAAATGGCCAACCATCCCCTAAATCTTCAATCCCTCTTCCCTTTTAATCAATCGTTTGATTAGTTATAATATACACCTTATACACCAAGCCTTCTGCCCTTTTTAATCAATCGTTTGTTTAGTTTCCATCGCTCCAATAATCACCACACCTTACAAAGCCTTACATACCAAGCCCTCAACCCCTTTTAATCAAACGTTTGATTAGTTTTTCCAGCAACAACCCATCCCTCAGAAAACCAATCATGCCAAGGCTTCCGTCCTTTTTAATCAATCGTTTGATTAGATGCGTGTACTAACATTTCAGTCATTAGACATTCGATAATCATTTGTGATATACTGTATTAGTTACCCAAGGTAATCATTACTCTAGCTAACTATTCCAATCCATCGGGGTGATCTATATGAAGACTTCTCAAAAATTTTTTCATCAATTATTGATGTTATACCGGCCATTTGAAAATAAGTTGAATTTCCATTTGGCTGAGCATCAACTGCACAGAGCGCAGTGGTCTATTTTTCACTACTTATCCCATAATGGTTCTGCAACACTTGTGGAACTCTCGCATTACTTATATGTGGAAAAACCCACTGTCACCCGGACCATTAACCGTTTAGAAGAACTTGGATATGTCGAGCAGGTTCCGACCAACGATAAACGTGAAAAGAGAACACAACTGACTGAACTAGGGAGAAAAATATATACGCAGGTCCGTGTCACGATTGATCAATTTGAAAATGACATCTTAAAAGGAATCTCGGAGCATGAACAGCTTGAGGCCATCCGGATTATGAGCCTAATTCGAGATAATATTATTAAGTAGGGGGTAATTACTGTGAATCAACCAAGAGCAAGACTTTGGACCAAGGATTTTACGATTGTGTCCGGGGTCAATTTTTTTGTAACGTTAGTCTTTTATTTATTAATTGTCATCATTGGTGTTTATGCCGTAGATGAATTTGATGCTTCTACCAGTCAAGCAGGACTTGTTACAGGAATTTTTATTGTTGGGTCATTAATTGGACGGCTGTTGATTGGCAGATTTATTGAGTCCATCGGTCGAAGGAGAACGTTATTCATTGGTATTATCTTTTTTATTTTGACGCTTCTTTTATATTTTGTGAATTTTGGCATCACCTTTCTGCTTATTACGCGCTTACTCCATGGAATTGCAGGGGGTATGGTCGGCACCGCAACAGGAACGATTGTGGCTCAGATTATCCCTTCTACACGAAAGGCTGAAGGAATCGGCTATTTCAGCATGAGCGCAACTCTGGCAACAGCGATTGGCCCATTCATTGGACTGTACATGAGTCAGCATACTGATTTCCAAATGATCTTTATTTTCACACTGGCATTAGGAGTAATTAGTTTAATCACTGCTTTCTTTGTTGATGTGCCGCAAATGGAAGGATCGGCGAAACCAACTGAAACAAAAGGATTCAAGATTTCTAATTATATTGAACCAAAAGCACTTCCAATTGCGGTTATTACACTAGTAGTAGCCTTTTGTTATTCAAGCGTTCTTTCCTTTATTAATTTCTATGCGATTGAAATCGACCTAGTTAGTGCGGCAAGTTTCTTTTTCCTAGTCTATTCTTTCGCTGTATTGTTATCACGCCCCATTACCGGACGCATAATGGATTTAAAAGGGGCAAACTATATTATGTATCCGTGCTTTATTGCCTTAGCTGCCGGTTTGTTTCTGCTTAGTACCGCAAGCGTAAGCATCACTTTATTAGCAGCTGGTGTATTGATCGGCCTTGGTTTCGGTAACTTGCAATCAAGTACCCAGGCAGTGGCCAGTAAAGGTCACGCCTCCGCATCGGATGGGTTTGGCAACGTCGACTTTCTTTATTTTTCTTGATGCTGGTCTTGGATTCGGTCCATATCTCCTTGGATTTATGATCCCGTTAACCGGCTATAGGACTCTGTATGTGATCTTAGGCGTAGTTGTTCTAGCATCAATTCTTCTTTACTACTTCCTGCACGGGAAGAAAGAACTTTCGAGAAGGACATTGGTGAAGGAGCCAACTCCAGGAACTCATTGATTTCCATCCTCCGCTTTCGACTGCAGACATAAAACCAGTTTTAAGCAAATATGATTAACATAAGAATCCTAAATAAAGGGGTCGGTAAATTTGATCATTTTTAATAAAATTGCATTATCCTTTGTTGTTTTTTTCTCCTTCAGTATGATCATCAATACTTATTTAGGAGAAAAGGAACAGGTCAAATCGGATGTTATTTACTTTGTTATGAACGGGTTTGCTTATATTGTTTCTGCATTAGAAGTAGAGAAGGAAAAACAGGGTTTGAAAATTGCTGAAATATAGTACCATCTCCCCTTGAAACAAAAGAAATATTCTGATATATTTACTATCAATTATATATTTTCTTACTTCAAAATTTTTGGAGTGAGGATAGAGGCGCAAAGACCATAAGTACACAATGGGAGGACAATGGGGTCCAACGATAATTGTGAAAAGGGGAATTTGCCGAAGCTTCATTGATGCTCATTTATCATGAAGCTGGTTCTGCTATTGAATAAATACAGAACTGTCATATAGGAAACTATATGGAGGGCTATCTTACGCACGGGAACCTATTTGTTTATGTTTCTACTGCAACAGCGAACCCTCGTTGTTGCTTTTTTGCGTTGAATGTTGAATGGCCTTACCCCCCTCAAAATTTTAAAAAAATTTATTAAAAGGGTGAGAAAAGATGAAATTTGGCCAAGTTTTAACCGCGATGGTTACGCCATTTGATCAAAATGGCGAGGTTGATTTTAACGCAACAAGAAGATTAGTAAATTATTTGATTGATAATGGGACGGATGCGATCGTCGTTGCTGGGACAACAGGAGAATCCCCAACCTTAACGACTGAAGAAAAAATCGCTCTCTTTAAAGTGGTTGTCGATGCTTCGAGAGGAAGAATTCCAGTCATCGCTGGAACTGGCTCCAATAATACGCGTGCTTCCATCAGCTTAACCAAGCAGGCTGAAGAAGCAGGTGTAGATGGGATTATGCTTGTTGCTCCTTACTATAACAAACCATCTCAAGAAGGTATGTATCAACACTTTAAAGCGATTGCTGAATCCACAACCCTACCGATTATGCTTTATAATATTCCTGGCCGAAGTGTGGTCCATCTGGCGGTAGAGACCATTGTTCGCCTTTCACAAATCGAGAATATTGTTGCCGTAAAAGAAGCCAGCGGCAACCTGGATGCCATGGCTGCGGTTATTAGCCAAGCCCCAAGTGATTTTACCCTTTATAGTGGTGATGATAGCTTAACATTGCCCGTGTTAGCCATTGGCGGAGCAGGCGTTGTATCGGTTGCTTCCCATATCATTGGCAATGAAATGCAAGAAATGATCAATCATTTTAAAAATGGCCGGGTTCAGGAAGCTGCTAGTTGCCATCGCAGCCTACTTCCTCTTATGAAGGCATTATTTACTGCTCCAAATCCAGCACCAGTAAAAGCAGCCTTGAACATGAACGGGGTTGAAGTTGGCGGACTTCGATTACCATTGCTCCCTTTAAGTGATGGAGAAGAAAAGGCATTAAAAGCTTTTCTTCCTGCCAGCAAAATCAAAACATTGATTTAAAAATGACCGATTTATAGGAATGATTAAAGGCTGCCAACGACCAGTGCGTTGGCAGCCTTTTGTTGTTCTCTGACAAAAAGTTTCCCTCTTCCCTTTCAAATAAAGTCTATCCAAAAGGGCATACTATTCTTATTTACTTGGAATAGGGAGGATATTTACTTGCGAACCAATAATCATCAATTATCCATTTTCGCGTTAGGCGGCATCAATGAAATCGGTAAAAACATGTATGTGGTTCAATACGCAGATGATATTTTTATCGTTGACTGCGGGGGGAAGTTTCCCGATGAGAGTTTATTAGGAATTGATTTAATTATCCCCGATATTACGTATTTAGAAGAAAATCAGGAGAAAATCCAAGCTTTAATTGTGACACATGGGCACGAGGACCATATTGGTGGTATTCCTTATATTTTAAGAAAATTAAATATCCCTATCTATGCTACACATTTTACCCTTGGTCTCATTGAATTAAAAATAGATGAGCATCGCCTCCGTAGAAACACAAAGCTGATGACCATTGACACTAATTCAAGACTGGAATTTGGTGACACAAGTGTTTCCTTCTTCAGAGTTAGTCACAGTATCCCGGATTGTCTCGGCATTGTTTTTCATACGCCAGAAGGCAATGTCGTTCATACTGGTGACTTCAAATTTGATTTAACACCTGTGAATAATCAACATTCAGATATTCATAAAATGGCCGATATCGGTCAGGAAGGTGTCTTAGTTTTAATTTCTGAAAGTACCAACGCTGAGCGTAAGGGGCTGACGCCGTCCGAGCAAATGATTGGCGACAATTTGGATGAGGCCTTCATGAAAGCTGACGGGAAAATCTTTATCTCCACCTTTGCTTCGAATGTGAATCGTGTTCAACAGGTGGTTGCGGCAGCGATAAAGGCCAATCGTAAGATCGCGCTTCTTGGCCGGAGTATGGTAAATGTGGTCTCAGTTGCGATTGAGCGTGGTTATTTAACCATTCCAGACGGGATGATCATCGAACCACGCGAAGTCGATAGACTTTCTCCTGAAAAAGTGGTCATCCTTTGTACGGGTAGTCAAGGAGAGCCAATGGCTGCCCTTGCTCGCCTGGCGAGCGGAAACTTTCGCGATGTCTCTGTTTATCCCGGGGACACGGTTATTTTAGCTGCATCTCCAATACCGGGAAATGAAAAGGACGTTTCTCGAATCATCGACAATTTATATCAACTCGGCGCCAAAGTAATTTATGGTTCTGGGAGTACAACTGGTATGCATGTTTCAGGGCATGGCTATCAAGAAGACTTAAAACTCATGCTGACTTTGATGAAACCAACCTATTTTATTCCGATTCATGGTGAATATCGAATGCTGCATCATCACCGATTGTTAGCTGAGTCAGTGGGAGTTGAGAAGGGAAATACCTTCATTATTAAAAATGGTGATGTCGTAGATGTTGAAAACCAGGTGGCCCGTCAGACTCGCTCGATTCCAGCCGGGGATACATATGTGGACGGAATGGGTGTTGGCGATGTTGGGGACATTGTGCTACGGGACCGTAAACAGCTTTCTGAGGATGGAATGCTCGTAATTGTTATAACAATTAATAAATCGGACCGAAGGATTATTTCCGGGCCTGATACCATTACACGTGGTTTCGTATACGCAAGGAATTCTGACGAACTTCTAAAAGAGATTAACCGCCTGGCTAAGAAAACCATTAACGACCTGCAAAGTGAGAATATCCGTCAATGGAATGTCATCAAACAAAACATCAAAAAAACCGTCGGACAATATGTATTCGCTCAAACAAAAAGAAAACCTATGATCCTCCCTATCATTATTGAAATCTAAAAATATAAAGGGTGTCAGGCAC
>NZ_JBALOS010000136.1:0-7672 GCF_036962765.1 Neobacillus drentensis | reverse complement strand
ATATTCACATTTATATCTTGTTTATGATTTAAAGGTATCTTAATCTATTTATATGAAGGTATTTTGAACAAAACATGAAGGAGGTGCAAAAATGTTACCAATTGAACGTCGGGAGCAAATGTTAACATGGTTAGAGAAAGAAGGGACCCTCTCGATAACAGAGATAAGCAATCGTTTACATGTTTCTGAAATGACTGTTTATCGAGATATAAAACCACTAATAGAGGAAAAAAAGATCATTAAAACTTCAGGTGGAATCTGTTTAGCGCAAGTAACGAATGTTTCTTCAACAGCTTGTACATATTGCTTCAAGGAATCAAATAATCGCCACCCTGTTCAAATTATTACCCATGATTTAAGGGTTGAACAATTATGCTGCCCTCACTGTGGCTTATTACGATACAGGGACATTGAAAAAGATGTATCTCAAATCATTTGTCGGGATTTCCTGCAAAATACGACCATTAGTTCTAAAATGGCTTACTTTTTAATGGACGCAGATTTTAATTTGCATTGCTGCCAGCCACAAGTATTAGCTTTTGATTCATTAAAACATGCTGAGCAATTTCAAAAGGGCTTTGGTGGAATTGTCCTTCGATTCAACGAAGCCATCGAAGAAATACATAAAAGAATGAATGGTCAAATGGGCTGTGGGTGTAAACGATAATACAAATAGAGGAGCAATAATGATGAAACGTACAGTCAAAAAGATTTCCAAACTGTTTTTACCAACGCTTTTAGGTTTGTTTTTATTTTCGAGTGTGGCAAGTGCCCATGTTACAGTCGTTCCGAAAACCTCTACAACAGGTGCATGGGAAACGTATACGGTTAAGGTTCCAGTTGAAAAGGATGTAGCAACGACGAAGGTCACGATCAAAGCACCAGCTGGTGTTGAAATTAAGTCTTATCAGCCAGTTCCTGGATGGAAATATTCTGATGAAAAAGATGCGAATGGAATAGTTAAATCATTTACATTCGAAGCAACTGGAGAAGGAATTTTGCAAGGTCAATTCCAACAGTTTACTTTCGTTGGGAAAAACCCTGAAAATGCTACAAAAGCGGCTTGGGATGCATTTCAATATTATAAAGATGGAAGTATCGTAGAATGGACAGGAGATGAAGGTGCGGATAGTCCTCATTCCATTACCGACATTGTTGCTGGAACATCAACCGATGGTCATGATGATAAAGCTAAAATGGAAGAAACTAAAAAAGAAGAAACAAAAACAGAAGTTTCTAAAACAACAGACGCTGATAAATCAGATTCGTCTCTTCCACTAATCATATCAGCAGGTGCAGCTTTACTTTCATTAATCGCACTTGTACTTGCATTCCGTAAAAAGTAAATGACTAAAAATGACCTATTCAACGTATGAATAGGTTTTTTTCTTGAACAAGAAAGCGTTGTAATAAACTTTTCAACGAAAGGGTGCTCTCTTTAAAGGTCTGGAAGCAAAAAAGGCAGTCTATTTCTTTATGGTTAATGGCAGCAGGTAACCTATGTTCCTTTGGTGAAAGGTCTGGTATGTCAAGGTAAATATCAACCCACGAATTTCCCATTATTCATCAATTATTCTATTTTAAAGTATGTCCATCATAGCAACCAATCTCTATGAAATCAGTTCTTTTTTCTACATCAAATTAATATAAATGACAAAGTTAACTTTTTCCAGAGGTGAATAGTTTGGAGATTTTTGGTTTGTCATTTGCGGTTCTATTGAAAATTATTTTAATCAATATTGTATTAAGTGGTGATAATGCAGTTGTTATCGCAATGGCATCACGTAATGTTCCAAAGAAACAACAAAAAAAAGCAATCTTTTGGGGAACATTTGGAGCCATTATTTTACGGTTACTATTTGCAATAGCAATTGTTTATCTATTGGACGTCCCTTTCGTAACGTTTATAGGTGGACTTCTTCTAGTCTATATAGCCATTAAACTACTCATTGGTGATGATGAGGAAAATAGTAGAGAAGGTGATTCAAGTTTCATTTCCGCTGTGAAAACAATCATTATTGCAGATGCAGTAATGTCCCTTGATAATGTCCTAGCGATTGCTGGTGCCGTTGAAGGAAATTTAGTTGGTATAATGATCGGAATTATTGTTAGTATTCCTATCGTTGTTTTTGGAAGCCAGTTAATATTAAAAGCAATGGACAAGTACCCTATTATCTCCTATGCAGGTGCTGGAATCTTAGCATGGACAGCAGGTGAAATGATCGTTGGAGAACCTAAATTTGAGCCTTTTCTCTCTCGTGATTTACATTCATTGGTTCCTGTAACAATTACAATTTTTGTTATTGGTTTTGGATTTTTAATTTCTAAGAAAAAACTGCTATAAAAGCTTAAGAAAAAATGATATAGAAATTAAAGCCTTTCTTAGATTAATATAAGAATTAAGTCATTTTATTGAAATTGAACGTATTCGTTAATGAACAGCACCCCAACTGTTAGATACCATCTAACAGTTGGAGGTGCTGTTCTTATGGCTAATTTACAGCCTGAATTTTATCAGGCCCCCGTGTCCATTTTTAAAGAACTTTTTTGGAGACGATCTGAAAGCAGACTATACGCAAATACTTTCTTCTTGTACTGTTTGACTACATCAATACGATCGTTGTAACTGAAAACAAATAACCGAATATCATTTTTGTCTTTTTTCGTTTCAATAACTAATGGAGTCTTACTGCTCTCTGGATGTAAATATAAGTCCTCGGTCCCTGGATATATGTAATGATGCTCTAAAAATGTAGCTTCGTTAAAGTCATGAATCACTTGAAATTTGTCTTCATCTTCTAAAGGTTTTCCGTCCATTGTTACGGTGATATTCGTTTCAGTAAGTTTGGAATGAACTTCAAATTTCTTTATAAGCCATTCCACTGGACCTGTTGGAAGACAAGTCATTAATATTTTCACAATACTTATGAGAATAATCGAAATCACAGCCCATGTCATTTTCATCATCTCCGTTACGGCATTTGTTTGTTTCTAATCGTTTTAATAATATCTCAACTAGAGCAATTAATAACCATCCAATTCACCTAAAAATATACCATCCACTTTCAGATGTTATCTCTAGTGAAGTAACTGAGGACGTACACAATGGAAGTATAGACACGTAATTAGAAGATTTTCTCAAATAAAGAGAAAAGACACTATACATTAATGGTAAGTAAAAATAGAATAATGTAGAATCACCTTTTTCTATCTTGTTAACCAAATAAGTTTAAAAAAATGAATTCATAATCAATGACAAAAGGGCGAACCATAAAAGAGAATTTCTATGTATTATTTTTTAGCGGAATCCTTTATCTAAAAAACACTATTTAGAGATTTTTCTTCCTCAAGAGCTTTTTGGTACAAATGATGCATTTATTATGAAAATGTAGGGGAGTCAATATTGTGGAATTGTTTAAAAGAAAAGGGAATTTAGTTAGTTTGCATCCTGCCCAGATCCTTGTATTGGGTTTCGGTAGTCTAATACTATTGGGGACCCTTCTTTTCATGCTGCCTATAGCTACGTACGAAAAGGGACGTGGACTTAGCTTCATTGATGCCTTATTTGAAGCAACTTCTGCAGTCTGTGTTACAGGCTTGGCAGTTGTTGACACGGGAACCACCTTTACTTTATTTGGTGAAATTGTACTTCTCTGTTTGATTCAAATTGGCGGTTGGGGATTTATGACCACAGGAATATTTATGTTTATTATCTTAGGAAAAAAAATTGGTCTAAAGGAACGCTTATTATTACAAGATTCGTTAAATGTATTTTCTCTTTCAGGTGTTGTTAACCTAGTAAAAAAGATTATCCTCATTACTTTTATTGTTGAACTAATTAGTGCTACGATCTTAGCCATTCGTTGGTCATTTGAAATGCCGTTGGGAAAAGCCATTTACTATGGGATATTCCACTCGATTTCAGCTTTTAATAATGCTGGGTTCGGTCTTGAACCTGATAATCTGAGCAAATGGGTAGGTGATCCAACTGTTAATATAATGGTTACCCTTCTTTTCATCACTGGAGGTATTGGTTTCACTGTTATTCTTGATCTATTTCAAAAAAGATCCCTTCGTAAATTATCCCTGCATTCTAAAGTCGCGCTGCTTATGACACTCATACTTAACATTGTAGGACCATTAATTATTTTTATTTCAGAATATAGTAATCCGGCTACTATGGGTAATCTGCCGTTAGGAGATAAGCTTTGGGCCTCCTACTTTCAAGGGGTTGTAACAAGGACGGCTGGTTTTAATACGATTGATATTGGTTCCATGAACCTATCTTCCCTTGTTATTATGATGGCATTGATGTTTATTGGTGCTTCTCCAGGATCTACTGGAGGGGGGATTAAAGTAACAACCTTTGCTATTATTATTTTAGCCTTCTGGGCTGTGGTCACAAATCGGGATGATTTGAATATTTTTAAACGAAGAATTTCGTGGGAACTGGTAAATAAATCCTTGTCTATTGTTGTGGCAGGTATCTTTTTTATCTTCCTCATCTTTTTTTTATTAACGTTTACCGAAAATGCGGATATGAGTAAACTTCTTTTTGAAACCATTTCCGCCTTTGGAACAGTTGGCTTGTCTGCAAATTTTACACCCGAACTGTCGCCTTTTGGCAGAATATTGATTACCATTATGATGTTTATTGGAAGGCTTGGACCTTTAACCATGGCTTTTGCACTTCTAAATACTCGAAAAGAAGCCAAGGTAAGATATGCAGAAGAAAAAATATTAATCGGCTAAGGATTATTGATTGAAATAATTAGGATTCCTTTGAGGTGAATGATGAACGATGATTAAGCAAAGTTATGCAGTTATTGGGTTAGGTCGTTTTGGGTCGAGTATAGCGGCTAAATTATATGAAGCTGGACAAGAAGTAATGGGAATTGATCTAGACAATGAACGCGTAGATGATGGAAAATTATTGGTTACTCATGCTGTCGCACTTGATTCTACAGAAGAAGAATCACTTAAATCAGTGGGGATTCGTAATTTTGATTATGTAATTGTCGCAATCGGTAATGATATGCAAGCTAGTATCTTAACCGTCTTGCTTTTAAAAGAAATGGGAGTAAAACAGGTAATTGCAAAAGCTCTTAATAAACGCCATGGACAAGTATTAACAAAAGTTGGAGCGGATTGGGTAATCCATCCTGAAAGAGATATGGGAGAGCGTGTTGCACATCAGCTTCTCTCGCCCAACGTGTTGAATTATATAGAGTTGTCAAATGAATACAATATAGAAGAAATGATGATTCCACCAAGTATGACAAGAAAGAGCTTACGGGAGCTTGATTTACGAGCAAAATATAACGTAACCGCCATTGCAATCTTGAGTAATGAACATTTAATCATATCTCCTTCTCCTGACCAGATCATTCAAAATGGTGATAAGTTAGTAGTGATTGGCCATCGAGATGATCTAAATGATTTTGCAAATATAAAATAATTCATTAGGAATAGTAGATGAGAAACAAAAATGAACACTGGCTTAGAATCCAGTGTTCATTTTCATATGGTTCATATTCAGCAATTTTACCTGTTGGTTGTTCTATCATTATGGGTCCAATACTCTTAACTAAGACACGTTTGGCGATAGCTTGTGTTCGGCAGCTTTTGTCTTTAACCAAGGTTTGGAGACCCAGCGTTTCAAGGCGAAAAATCCTCGGACACATTCATCAAGTCCTTGGGCTAGCCAAACTCCTAATAGTCCTAAACCAAGTGTAATTCCGAAAAAGTAACTAAATACTACGGCAATTCCCCACATGCTGATGACACCGATGATAACAGGGAATCGGACATCACCTGCTGATTTTAAAGAACCCATTAGGACGATATTCATGGCACGGCCAGGCTCGATAAATACAATCGCCCATAATACTGGTAGAGCAATAGCAATAATGTTAGTATCGGTGGTAAACATGGTTAAGATTGGTTCGCCAATTAAGGCAACAGCAAGAGAAACAGCAGCTGAAACCATTACGGCAATTTTTAATGTCTTTAGCCCCCGCTTCAGGGCCTTGTCATATTGCTTAGCCCCGATATAACGGGCAATCAAAAGTTGTGTCCCTTGGGCAATGGCGACCGTAAACAGGAAGCAAAGCATCGATATATTTAAAATATACACCCGTGCTGCTAATGCCGCAGCTCCAGTAAGTGCTACAAAGCTGGTAATAACAACCTGAGAAAATTGGTAAGAAAGATTTTCTCCAGCAGATGGAACCCCGATGGAAAGAAGCTCCTTAACATCCGTTTTATTGATTTTGAAGATATCTTTTATATGAAACTTTAAAGCTAGCTGTTTATATACAAAGTAAAAAAGAGCTGCAATGATAAATATCCGGGCAACAAACATGGAATAGGCTACCCCAGCAACACCTGTTACAGGAAGGCCGAACCATCCTTTAATGGCAATAAAGGAACCAAGAATATTGATGACATTCATGATGACAGTCACGACCATGGTTTCTTTGGTAAGTCCGTAACTGCGTAAAACAGCACTTAAAGCTAAAGAGATGGCTTCAAGGAAAAGAGATAGACCTGTGATGGTAAGGAAGGTGTAGGCAAAATCGTAAACTTCACCGCTAAGTCCGTAAAATTTTAAAAACAAGCCTCCAAAAGCAACCACAACGATGGTCATGATAACTCCAATCCAGAAGTTCACTCCAAAGGCAGATCTTGCAAGGCGACGTGCCCGATTCAATTGGTTTGCTCCTAAATTTTGCCCGATAAGAATGGTCGCTCCGATGGCAGTGACGTTAAATACTAAAATAAAAATATTAATAATTTGATTGGCTACTCCAACTCCTGCAACAGCGTTGTCTGAATATCCGCTTAATACTAACGTAGCAACGATCCCCATACCCATATGAAGCGATATTTCGATAAATAGAGGCCACGTGATGCTAAACAATGATTGATCTTGGTACTTATTGTTCTCTACAGTCAATTTATTCTCCTTCTTTACCCAGAATCTTATAAAACCAATTTTAACTACATTTACTCTAAATGAATATCAAAAAGTATTTCAAAAAATTCCAGTTATAGTCATCGAGACATTCCCTCCGGCCCAAAAATAAACCATTTATCCCCCTTAGAATAAACGAGTTAGTATAAGAAGATCAGTTTTTTGAACGGATGCTTTTCTCCAACAAGGAGAAAAGACTTATTTTTTTAAACAGGAGTAGGATAAATCAAAAAAAAGCAGGAAACGGAATTTTATCAAAGAACTTATAGTTTATTAAAATATTAAGGAGAGTGCTAATATGGAAAAAATACATTTTTTAGTAAGTGAATTTTTCTTTAGTATAACCTTATGTGTGGTGGCTCTGTTTTTTGCATTAAGATCGGATGTCTTTTCGATTTCCATTGTCTTTTTAGGGTTAATTGCCGGGTCACTGATTGATATGAATTTGCGTTCTATTTATAAAAATAAACCAGTAAAAATTAGCGGGTATCTTGAGCATAAACAAAGAATAGTAGAAAAAGAAACAAGTATGTAATCTTCTTCTACTGTTGGATGCTGGCGTTCACAATGAGTTAATAAGTAATGAAGGCTTCATATACAAGATGTTAGGAATTACTTGTATATAAAGCCTTTTTTTTTATGAAAGCTGTGTTAAAGGATATTGTTGATATGTTAGCAATGTTGATTGGAGCGGAA
>NZ_JBALOS010000135.1:0-11864 GCF_036962765.1 Neobacillus drentensis | reverse complement strand
TTGTCTTTCATGAGCGGTATGAAGGACAAAACCCACGGAATAGCTCCGGACATTTGTTTTTCATAATATATTTATAGGAAAGTTCTCTTGTAACCTGCTCGTTTAAAAAACTGGAAATATTCAATGCAGCTAAAAATTAAATTTCGAATTATGTAATTGTATAAAAACAAAAAAACTCAAGCTGCTAAGTGCTTGAGTTGAAAAAATCTTTTTTTATGTTTCTAACAAGGATCTGATCCTTAAGGCAAGTCTAATTTGCATCGTTGTTTCGGAATCCTTTAGGCTTTTGCCGAGAATTTCCTCGCACTTTTCAATTCGATAAACGACCGTGTTGCGGTGAACGAATAATCGTTTGGCAGTTTCGGATATTTGACAGTGTGTTTCTAAGTAAACCGATAAAGTGTCTAGTAGTGATTGTTCTTCTTCTAATTTTGACTCTGAAAAGGGGCTTAGAGCAAATGTGTAAAAATTCTTTAATTCCTCTTGGGGGACCATTCGCAATAATTCCATCACGTCTTTCGTATGATACGTTTGGATATAGGCTGTTTTCTTCGAAAGTTGTCCTTGTGATAGAGCATCTACCGCATCTTTGTAAGCATTTTTAACATCAAGAAAAGTATGACTTACATTACTAACACCAAAAGAAATGGTATTTCCAAAGTAATTGGAAACCTTTTCTTGTATTTGGAGTAAGGCAGATTCTGCATTAGTGCCTGGAATTGAGATCGTTTCTTGAACTTCAAATAAAAGAATACAAGATTCTCCATGTGTGAAAAAGTGAATGACAGGAGTCATATCCAAGATTTCTCCTTCCATAAACTCATAAATATCATCTGCTTTTTCAAGTCGCTCGGTATAGGTAGCATGCTGGTCGTCCCTGTCAATTTTACCAACCGCGCAAATGTACTTTTGAGCATTTTTTAATGAAAATTCCGCTGCTCGCCCGATGATTTCCTCTTGGGAAGAAAAAGTACCATCTGAAAACTGAAGGAAGAAATCATTGCGATTACTTCGTTCTTGCTGTCTTAGTGCATGTTCCTTCATCAGTGCAAACGAAATGACATTGGTAGCTTGTTCAATGGTTAATGAGGTTAAATGATCGGTTTTCTCAATCTCACCCATAATCATCAGAAAACCTTTTTTCTTTTCACTGATGTGGACAGGAAATAAGGTACACGTTTGTTTAGTGGATCGGACTGACAGGGAAATAGGCGAGGTCATCCGAGAAGGAATCTTGAGACCATCCAATAGTAAAGGAAAGTTTAGGTTCTTATTACGTTGATAGATCGGCTTGAAATGCTGATCAATTAATTGAACCGGTCGATGAATCACTTGCGATAGATCTTGAAGTAATAATTCAATCCCTTTACCTTCCATAATGATTTTGGTGAAGTGCTTGTGGGTTTCAAGCGCAAGCGTTAATTCAGTGGCCCGTTGATCGAGTATCGCCCGTAACGTATGATTGACAATTTCCCCAAGTGATAAATCTATTGGAAGTTCAATGATGGGGAAGGCTAATTCGTTTGCTTTATTGATAACTTCATCCGGTACCTTATCTAAAAAGCGCTTCGTCTTGATTCCTAACCCAGCACAGCCTTGCTCAGCCATGGCTTGAACCAGTTCAGTAAGTTTGTGTGGATGATCTTTGAAATGATAGGCGGTCGTGATGAGAAATTCACTTTGATTTAAGAAGTGAATAATATCGGGTGCGTCCATCATGTTAACTGATTCCACTTCACGTGAAATTCCCGATTCTCCGGCGATTATGGTCATTCCTTCTAATTGAGGAATCGTTAGGACTTCATTTACGTTCATGGGAAACTCTCCTTAGGTAGAAACATAACACTGAAAATTGTGTATTTTTCATCTATATTAGCATGATTTAGTTAATTTGCATAAAAAATTAAGATAATTTTTACGATATCACCAATGAAGTTCATTTGTAATGGATGTAAACTAAGAATATAACCAGCTATATATTAGGAAACCTAACATCAACAATGACGAGGAGTGAAGTGGGTGGCCATTCAAATAGATAGACAGTTTTTGGGAAAAGGTCAGGTAGGAGCAATGATTGACTGGCTTGCTTCTATTGGAAAAACAGAGAATGGGGGAGTAACTAGACTTTTATATACATCATCCTGGCTGGAGGCGCAGCTGGCATTAAAAAATATCATGGACCAATCGAACTTGCATACGTATTTTGACAGTGTCGGCAATTTATTTGGAAGATTGCCAGGGACGGAATCAAACGAGAAGACAATCTTGACCGGCTCTCACATTGATACGGTAGTAGATGGCGGGAAATACGATGGCGCCTATGGAATTATTGCTAGTTTCATT
This sequence comes from Neobacillus drentensis, assembly GCF_036962765.1. Lineage (GTDB taxonomy): Bacteria > Bacillota > Bacilli > Bacillales > Cytobacillaceae > Neobacillus > Neobacillus drentensis_C. Next base: position 9,521 of record NZ_JBALOS010000135.1, on the reverse strand, counting down.
GCTGTATTAAGGCTGTTTCAAGCATATGGTTCCCCAAAGAAAACGATCGAAGTGGTCTCTTTATGTGAAGAAGAGGGTAGCCGGTTTCCGCTCACCTTTTGGGGGTCGAGAAATATCAGTGGTGCTTACACACTTGACCTGGTCAAAGAGGTTAAAGACTCAGAGGGGATTCCATTTTTAGAAGCAATGAAACAAGCGGGTTTTGACCCCGATAACTATACACCTCCTATTCGGGATGATGTCGAACGGTTTGTTGAGATTCATATTGAACAAGGGATGATTCTCGAAAAAAATCAGAATCAGGTTGGGATTGTGACCCATATTGTCGGACAGCGCCGTTTTACCATTCACATCAATGGGGAAAGTAACCACGCGGGGACGACTCCGATGCAGTATCGGAAGGATGCAGTCAGTACAGCGGCCCATTTTATTTCCTTTTTAACTGAAAAAGCGAAGGCTACCGACCCGCAATTAGTGGCAACGGTTGGAAGGTTACACGTCAAACCGAATGTGCCGAATGTGGTTGCTGGTGAGGTAGAGTTTAGCCTGGATATCCGCCACCATCAGGAAAATATTATGGATCAGTATTGCCATGAGATCTTTACGGAGTTTAAACGATTCTCTGAAAGTTTAAATATGGAAGTGGCCATCACTCAATGGATGGATGTAAAACCGGTTAAGATGGATGAGGAGATGTGTGACTGGGCTCGAGAAATCGCAGAGCGAAAAAACTACCGTTATCAGGAAATGATCTCGGGTGCTGGGCATGATGCCCAAGTATTTGGTACGGAATGCGCCACCTCCTTATTATTTGTCCCAAGCCAAAATGGAATCAGCCATTCACCAAAAGAATTTACCAGTTTGGAAGAGTTAGAAACAGGAATCGACCTATTAACTGAAGTATTATATAAACTAGCATATTAAGGAGTTGTTAGAAATGGCATTTTCAGAGCTGCACACACCAATGCGCACCATTATGACACCCGGACCGGTTGAAGTCGACCCCAGGGTATTACGTGCCATGAGCACACCTATTTTAGGACAATTTGATCCCGCTTTTACGGATATCATGAACCAAGTCATGGAAATGCTTCGTCAAGTATTTCAAACAAAGAACCGCTGGGCTTTTCCCATCGATGGCACCTCGCGTTCCGGAAATGAAGCGATTCTTTGCAGCATCATTGAACCAGGAGACCGGGTGCTCGTTCCTATTTTTGGAAGATTCGGTTATTTATTAGTAGAGATTTGTGAAAGATATGGAGCGGAAGTTTATACACTGGAATGCCCGTGGGGCGAAGTGTTTGATCCGCAAACGGTCATCGATGAAATAGAAAGAGTAGCACCGAAAATTTTAGCGATTGTTCATGGAGAGACATCCACAGGACGAATGCAGCCTCTTCAAGAAATTGGCCTAGCATGCCGTGAAATGGGTGTATTGCTCGTGGTAGATGCTGTCGCCTCGATTGGCGGTGTGGAAGTTAAAACCGATGAATGGTGTATTGACGGCATCATTGGCGGTACCCAAAAATGCTTGTCCGTTCCATCAGGGATGGCTCCAATCACGTTTAACGAACGAATTGAAAGCATCCTTTCTGCTCGTAAAAAGGTCGAACGCGGGATAGCGACAGAGGAGGATCTGCGCTATTCCCGAAGCCGACATCCGATTGCCAGCAATTATTTTGATTTAAGCATGCTACAAGATTATTGGGGTCCAAGAAGACTCAACCATCATACAGAGGCCACATCGATGATTTACGCCTTGTACGAGGGGCTCCGCCTGGTTTTAGCAGAAGGACTTGAACAGCGATTTGACCGCCATAAATATCACGAATCAGCGTTAGTCGCAGGTCTCGAGGCAATGGGCTTGAAACTATTTGGTGATGCCGAACATAAACTGCCATGTGTCACTTGTATCGAAATTCCAAGCGTTCTAGATGGTGAATCAGTTCGAAAAATGCTCCTCGATGCCTTTAGTATTGAAATAGCTTCCTCCTTTGGACCGCTCCATGGGAAAATATGGAGAATTGGAACGATGGGATATAGCTGCCGAAGGGAAAATGTTCTTTCAGTACTAGGTGCATTAGAAGCCGTTTTAATTCGCCACGGGGTAAACGTAAATCGTGGACAAGCATTGCAGGCTGCGCTTGATATGTATGCGGTGGAAAATAATCATTTGTTAGCGTTGAAATAGAAGTGTTGGGGAACCAGTATGGACGGATGCAATACATTTTCATTCTCGGTGGTGAAGCACTGATTTTTGCGCCTAATTGGATGGGTATCAAAGTGCTTATATTTAACAAAGGGCTGCGAGGGCAGCTCTTTTTTCTAATTCAAAACCAGCTAATAGTGAAATGATTTATCGTAGATAACAATCGATGTGTTAACCCTGATCCATTGCGTTAACGGGTGTGTTTCTACATTTAGTGGGGCCGTTTTTTTAGTAACTGGTATGTTAGTTGAACAAGGTGATATTTGGTAAAAATTAATAAGAAGGATTTAAGGGGGTTAGTAAATGATATTGGTGAGTTCTTGCTTAGCTGGGTTAGAGGTGAGATATAACGGAACGCATTGTTTAAATAATAAAATAAGAAAACTAGTAGAAGAAAATAAAGCTATTACAATATGTCCAGAATTACTTGGGGGATTTTCAATTCCCAGAGTACCTGCTGAAATAATAGGTGGAAACGGAGAAGATGTGCTGGATGGAAAGGCTAAAGTAGTTGATAAATCAGGTAAAGATGTTACGGAACTTTACATAAAAGGAGCATATGCTACACTCGAAAAAGCTAAAGAAATAACAGCGACTATAGTGGTTCTCAAGGAGAATAGCCCATCCTGTGGCAGTTCAAAGATTTATAACGGCGAATTTAATGGTAAAAAAATTGAGGGGATGGGAGTTACTTCTGCATTATTAAAAAGAAATGGGCTAAAAGTAATTTCAGAAGAACAATTTGCTGAAACCTTCCTTTAGTTCTCAACTAACATTGGCGTTTCTGTATGAAGTAGAGACACTTTTATACTACTATGAAAATAAACTTCTGTAACTTCGGCAAAATGGCATAACTGAATAAGACTTAGCTCATTCAAACGGGGACTTTAACCTTCAATTGTTGCTTAAGTAAGTTTTAATAATCTGAGCCGTTGGACATTGATAAACCCACCAACATCAAATGTGTTGTCAATTACACTCCACACACTGTGAAGCGTTGCCAGGATTGAATTGGTTAAATAAAAAAGGAAGCCACCCTCGCTTCCTTTTTATTTGTTTCTCTACTTTTTCAATTAATTCACCATTGTCTCAAACAATACGGCTACGCCTATACCGCCGCCGCTTCCGATTGCTGCTAGGACGTATTTTACATTATTCTTCCGTTGTACCTCGTAAAAAAGCCTGTTCACTAAAACCGCACCCGATGCCCCGTAAGGATGTCCGATGGTAAGTGCTCCTCCTGACACATTTAACTTTTCATATGGGATGGATAGCTCTTGAGAACAACCCACTATTTTTGAGGCAAAGGCTTCGTTTATTTCCATCAAATCAATTTCTTCAATTCTTAGATTGTTTCGTTCCAAAAGCTTTTTAATTGCCGGTATAGGGGCAGCACCAGGATAATTTGGATGGACTCCAGCCACCTGGCTGTCTATAAAGCGAAGAACGGGCAGCAAACCCAGGCTTAATGCCAATTCCTCTTCGATAACCGTTACAACAGCAGCTCCATCATTGATGGTGCAGCTATTTGCTGCCGTAACCGTTCCGTTTTCATTTGTAAAAATCGGTTTTGCTCGTTTAAGTAGAGCCGTCATGTTCCGTTTTTTAAAAAATTCTTCATCATGGACAATATGACCAAACGGAATGATTTCCTTTTCAAAATGACCATGTTCATAGGCTTCCCAGCTCCGTTCGTAGCTAAGAAGAGCATAGCTATCCTGTGCATCTTTTGAGATTCCGTATTTTTGTGCTACATATTCGGCTGCTTTGCCCATATCAGGGTCACCGATAAAATCGGGGGAAAATCTAGCTTTTGCTGGAAACAGAGAAGTACTCGTACTTTCCACTCCGCCTGCAAGATAGCAGAGTCCTGCTCCTCCTTGTATCAGATAACAAGCCATTCGAATCGCCTCGAGACCAGCACTGCACTGGCGGTCGAGCGTGACCCCTGGTACAGAGAGGGAAAGACCTGCCTCTAAGGCCGACAATCTGGCCACATTTCCACCAGGACCTGTGACATTTCCTAAAAGGACATCATCCACTATTCCTTCAAAACCAATAGAAAGCTGTCGTATTAGGGGAGAAGCTAATTCATGTACCGCGTAATCTTTAAGGATTCCATTTTTTTTGCCGATAGGAGAACGTTTGGCATTAACGATTACGGCCCGCTTAATGGCTGGTCACCATCCCTTCCAATAATTGTTTTACCCCAGCCCTGGCTATTTTTCCGCTCACAGTATGGGGGAGTTCCTCAACAAAAAACCATTTTCGTGGTATTTTAAAGGAGGATAAATGTTTTCGGCATAATTTTTTCAATTCTTTTTGAGTAGCATTGCCTTTTACGACAGCTGTCACGATTTGCCCCCAATAGGAATCGTATAACCCAATTACAGCCACCTCATCGACAAGTGGATGAAAAGAAATAACTCTTTCAATATCTTCGGGAAAAATATTAATGCCGCCATAGATGATCATGTTCTTCTCGCGGCCGGAAATGTAGAGGTAACCTTCTTCGTCCAGGTAACCCATATCATCTACAGTCATCCAGCTATTTGCATCCTGCTGAAAGAGTTTAACATCACCGCGTTCATCAAGATAACCAGCAAAAATTAAGCTGCTTCGAACAAAAATTTTCCCTGGTTCATTTGCTCCTGCCAACCTACCATTAAGTAGACGTACTTGTACCTCCACATTATGACAAGGCTTCCCAACTGAATTTGGCTTCCGTTTGGAGTCTTCATCCGAAAGAACCGAAACAAAACTTAGCTCACTTGCTCCGTAAAACTCGTACATTTCTAAATTTGGAAAAAGCTTTCGTATTTCTGTTTTAGAATGTTCCTCCCATTTGGCTCCAGAGGAAAGGAATTTTATCATCTTTCGGATTTTCCGACCTTCTTTTAAAAGTGCTGCCACCATTGTTGGAACGACATAAAGAACGGTAATCGGCTCGGCATCAATGAGCGAAACGGTTTGGGCAGAAGAAAATTTGTCTAATAAATGTACAGTTCCACCTATCGACAAGGTGCTGATGGCTCCATATAAAAAGTGAGAGTGAACCAAATTTCCGGGAATTAAAACTGTATCCTCCTTAGTAATATGAAAATCAAGACGTGAACAATCGAAGCTTGCTGCCCATGAAGCTTGACTGCGAATAAACGCCTTTGGTTTACCGGTTGTACCAGAAGTGAATCCCATATAAAAAGGAAGATGACTTACTTCTAAATTAGGACGAATTGTAGGAAATTGAATGATTTCTAAAAGACAATCCTCCCAACTCCACACATTTGTATGAAGTTCTACGACCTCATTATGTAATTCATTTGTAGTAATGATGATAGAAGGGTTAGCAATGCCTATTCGGGCTGTTAATTCAGCATGGTTCCATTTTAAATCTAACGGAACCGCTGTCCAGCCGGCAGCAGAAGCCCCTGTAAAGAGCTGAAGAAACGGGATCCCATTTGGCAGAAGAATACCGACTGTATGATTTGGAAGCGAAAGAGAATGAAGCCAGTTGGCTGTCTGATTGACTCGTTCCGACCAGGTTCGATAGGTTATTTTTTCAGAGTGGGTTTGTATGGCCATTTTCTCAGGGAACTCGTTTGCATGTTGTTGATAGAATTCTATAATAGCAGTCACGTATGTTCTCCCTTCTTAAAGAGTGATTTTAGAAAAAAAGAGACACAAATACTGTGTCTCAACTAGCTTTTGTTAATTGACGTTGAATCGCTGGAGATTTTTTTAATCTAAACACTAAAATGGATGCAATAGTGGCTTTGATCACGTCTCCTGGAATATAAATAAGGGATAGCTTAGCTGCTTTAAGAACTGGTATATGCATCATAAATGCTTGGACCGGAACCCCTATTAAATAGATGAGAAAAATTCCGACTGTTAGATTAACTAGTAAAATATTATGCAGCTTTAATGTATGATAACGGGAGATTAGATAGCCCACAGCAAAAGCTGTCAGCGGGTAAGCTAGCAAATAGCCTGCGCTTGGCCCGACGAATACACTAAAACCACCGCGTCCGCCAGACAATAAAGGCAATCCTGCTGCTACAACTAATAAGAAAACGGACATGCTCCATGCTCCCAATCTCGCTCCAAGAACTCCACCGGCTAAAAGAACTCCTAAGGTTTGCAGTGTAATCGGTACAGGAGTAAAGGATAGATTAATCGGTGGAACTACGCCAAGAGCCCCCATAATAGCAACAAATAAGGCGACATATGTAATGTGTAAAATTTTCATAATTCATCTCCTATTATAATATAAATCTGTTATTTCCAATATTCATTTTATAATTGATTTTTAATTAATGTCAACCTATTATTTTGTTAGGTTAACATTTGATATTGTTGATGAATTATTAGATTGACCAAGCTTTGGGGATACTTGAACGAGAGAAGTAGCAGCCCTAAATAATTTCAACTGAGTACCTGTATCTTGTTTTCTAGCAGTATTTGACGCATTTTGAAACATCATAGAAGAACTGAGGCAGATGCCAATCAGTTTATCACTCAGCTACAAGGAGGAAAACTTTACAAATCTTTTTTGGATGAGAAAAACACTAAATTTTTAAAAAAAAGAAAAATCATATTTGAGGAATACCTAAGAAATAAGATGAATTGAGAATGTGGTATGGGGGAGGTTACTACGGTACCTCTTTTTTATTTCTTAAACAAGAAATCCAGAAAAGATACTGAAATTTTTATATGTTGGAGAAATATTTATTCCTTTCGGTTTGATGTAATATTATAGGGGAAGGGAGGGATTTTAAGATGACTTTAAATGACTTACATAACTGGGTGTCGAAGCTTGGCCTAAACCCACATCCGGAAGGTGGTTATTACAAAAGTACGTTTGTGTCCGATGAACTGGTTACGGATAAAGAATTATCCGCGAATTTTGAAGGGGAACGTAAACTTTACACGAGTATATATTTTTTATTACCCTCAGAAGAAGTTTCCCATTTCCATCGCCTCAAATCGGACGAACTATGGTACTTTCATGGCGGTAGTTCACTGACAATCCATGTCATCCATGAAAATGGCGAGTACGAGGAATTGAAGTTAGGCTTGGACCTCGATAAGGGTGAGGTACCGCAAATCATAGTGAAGAAAAATTCAATCTTTGGATCGTCCGTCACGGAAAAGGATACCTGCTCCCTAGTTGGCTGCATGGTTTCGCCCGGCTTCGAATTTCAAGACTTTGAATTGTTTACACAGGATGAACTGCTGGGAAAATATCCGCAGCATCAGGAGATCATTATGAAATTAGCTTACAAAGAGCTGCCTGAGTAAGGGAGTTTAATGAAGGATTAGAGTAGTGTGTACCAAAATCTAAATCCGATGGTTTATCAGATAACAATAGTATAGCCGCAGCTTCAAGAAGGGTTACACGTTCGTTTTTGACGAGTGTAACCCTTTTCTATTGATTGCACTTGATGGAGCTCCCTAAAGGTATGAGGTGCTTTAAAAATTTTTAAAAGATGTACTAGATTTAGTACTTAGTATCCAGACATCAGAATATCTTTTTACGTATGTATGGATTGATCATATAGAAGGAGAGATAGGATGGAAAACTTTGATGTCATTATGATTGGCAGCGGCCATAACGCTTTAATAACCGCTGCCTATTTAACACGCGCGGGTCGCAGTGTTCTTGTATTAGAAAAGAATGATCGCCCGGGTGGATTTCTGCGCACTGAAGAGTTGACGCTGCCAGGGTTTAAACATGATGTGTATGCTGCGGCACATCCTCTCTTTACAACGGGACCAGCTTACGCTGAACTAAGAGAAGACCTAGAAGCACGCGGGCTTCGGTATGTAAATACGAACCTGCCGACCGGTGTATCGATGGAAGACGGACGAACGGCCGTCCTGCCTAGTTCATTTGAAGAGCTCATCGCTGAAGCGGAACGGCTGTCCCCTGGTGACGGAGCAGCACTGGCTGGCATGTTTGAAAAGTTAAATCCATATGTCACGGATGTATTTGGTTTATTCAATATGGATCTCTCTAGCTCTGAAGCTGCACCTATCCTAAAGCGCTTGCTACACGATGGGGGCGGGGCGGGTTATTCGCCATTCGCTGCCTCGCTAGTTTCAACCGCCCGCAATACGGTCAGTTCTCTTAAGTCACCGGTGACTCGGGCGATGCTGGCATCCTGGGTTACACACCTTGGCCGCACACCGGATGAAGTCGGAAGCGGGATTTGGGTACCACTGACAGTGCTGGCACTGATGGGTGGAGGAATGCCGATACCGGAAGGCGGCAGTGAGAAACTCGTTCAGGCCTTATCGCAACTGATAAAGGATCAAGGCGGTGAGATTCTAACACATACTCATGTTGAGCGAATCTTAGTGGAGAACGGTCGAGCGATTGGCGTACGAACCGCAAAGGGGAAAAAATATCGTGCCAAGCAGGCAGTCGTGGCTTCAACGACACCTGACCAACTTTATCTCTCACTCTTGGCTGATACGGAGATTTCACCACCACTTCGTGCACAAGCAAAACAGTTTCGATATGGCAGGGGGTGTGTCCAAATTCATTTAGCACTTAATGAACCGCCAAACTGGCCCGATAAACGGTTTAACCGTGTTGGGCAACCGCACCTAACAGATGGTCTGGACGGATTTACTCTAGCGATTGCCCAAGGGGCAGCCGATTTGCTCCCAGCTAATCCTACCTTTACGGTCGACTGCTCAACTAACCTTGATCCAACGCGTGCTCCAAAAGGAAAGGCTATTATGCGTGTTCAAGTGCTGGAAGTGCCAATTCGTCCGCGTGGGGATGCGGCCAACCTAATCGATGTGGGAGATGGATCTTGGACCCATGATTTAACTGAGCGGTTTACGGAACGGGTATTAAATGTGGTAAGTAAGCATATTCCAAACATCCCAAGTGCGGTAATCGGAAAATATGTTGTCACACCCGACACGATAGCCAGGTTTAACCCAAACTCAGGACCAGGTGATCCCTACGGCGGCGCCCACGATTTGGCCCAAAGCTATCTTCTTAGACCATTACCAGGTCAGCCAGGTCATCAGACAGCTATTCCAAATGTGTATATGCTCGGGGCCGCAACCTGGCCAGGACACGGAGTCAATGGCGGATCAGGCTATATCGTCGCTCAGAAGCTGCTGTCACAATAAAAATCATTTACTCATATAAAAAAATCTTTGGTAAGACCCTATTTCCGAGTTGGAAGTAGGGATCTTTTTTACAAATAAGGGAATAAGAGATGTTTCCTTCAACGTGGTGCCTATGAAAGACAAATCTATGGGTTCTACGGTGAGTTTTGTCCATCGTAAG
>NZ_JBALOS010000134.1:34974-35427 GCF_036962765.1 Neobacillus drentensis | reverse complement strand
AAAGTAAATGTATTCGACAGAATTTTTAGAATCTTAAAGCAATAACGAAATAATGTATGTAGAAGTTCTAATTATCTTAGTATAAGAGTGAGAAATGCCTAAATTACTGCATTTTGTGACTTAATTGTGCCAAAATGGAATGTAAAGGTAACTCTAGATTCTAGTATGCTATACCTATATTGACTCTCTTGATATAGCAATAAAACAATTTAATAACGAGAGAAAAAATTTGAAGAACTCTATTTTGCGGAGCTATGGGAGATGGGATTTTAGGAAAACATCTTTTATCATTGCTTGTTTTATTCTTTGATTCTGACCTTTTGGGACACACACAAGAGAAAAATGAAGTATGATCTACTTAAAATAGTAGATCCTACAATAAAAAAAATTTTTGTTTACTTTAAGTACTTTATATTAACTTTTTGACCCACTTACTTTGATATGCGTTTTTGT
>NZ_JBALOS010000134.1:0-34965 GCF_036962765.1 Neobacillus drentensis | reverse complement strand
GAACAATCTTATAAAAGCCTATATATTCTTGCCTCATATGGTCTTAGTGCCCATTCAACATTTGAATCTACTTCATTCTTATAATTCGTCAATAGCATTTCCTTTCCTGCTATAGATAAGGATTCAGGCACGTTCACTTGTACGAGCAGTTCCGAAATATTCAATACCACCAGCCATCTCTGATGATCTAATTCACGGATGAAGGAGTATATTTGTTGATGATCCTCTAAGACTTCTTGATAATCCCCATATACCATGATTTTATTTTCTTTTCTAAGCTGAATTAATTTCTTATAGAAATAGAAAATCGAGTCTGGGTCAGCTAGCGATTGAGCAACATTTATTTCTTTATAGTTAGGGTTAACTTTTATCCATGGTGTTCCCTTTGTGAATCCTGCATTTGGCGACTCATCCCACTGGACAGGTGTACGCGAATTATCACGTGAGAGATGGACTAAACTCTTGAATACTTCTCCAGGGTCGCGCCCTTTTTCAACTTCTTCTTTATACTTATTTTTCATCGCAATATCTTGATATTCCTGAATCGATTTATACCTTACCCCCGTCATGCCGATTTCCTCACCCTGATAAATATACGGCATTCCTGGCAGCAAGTGTAATAGGACTGCAAAGCACTTGGCTGATTCAACTCTAAAGATAGAGTCATTTCCAAATCGAGTGACTAGACGAGTATGATCATGATTATTTAAAAATTGCGAGTTCCAGCCTTTCTCCCACAACCCTTTATACCAGCGTCTTTGTATTTCTTTATACCGCTGCATATCCCAATGAATCATATAATCGCAAACTTCAAAGTGAAATAACGTGTGAAGTTCTCGTCGATTTTCACCAACATATAGAAGTCCATCCTCGGGGGTAACAAAAGGAATTTCCCCGACGGTAAAAATATCATAGTGCTGTAAAACTTCCCTATGCATCTCTTGAAGGTACTCATGGATACCAGGGTTATTTCCTAGATAGGAGATATCCTCCGGATTTTCTGCATCTGGGAATCCCGCTTGTTTTGCCAGCAGGTTAATGACATCCATTCGGAATCCATCAATACCCTTATCTAGCCAGAACCTCATGAAGGAATAGACTTCCTGCCGGACCATTGGGTTTTCCCAGTTTAAATCTGGCTGCTCGACCGCAAAGGAATGAAAATAATACTCCTCTGTTTGATCATCAAATTCCCATACTGAAGGAGTAAAATAAGAACGCCAGTTGTTTGGCTCTCTTCTCCAAACATAGTAATCTCTTTTAGGATTATCTTTAGAAGAACGTGATTCCTTAAACCACGGATGTTGATCCGAGGTATGATTCACCACTAAATCCATGATTAATTTCATACCCCGGTTATGCACTTCTTGAAGAAATCGGTCAAAGGTTTCCATCGTTCCTGCCTTTGACATGATGGAGCGATAATCGGAAATATCGTAACCATTATCAACATCAGGAGATTCAAAACATGGATTTAACCAAATGACATCTGCGCCAAGTTCCTGGATGTAATCCAATTTTTGAATCACTCCTTCTAAATCACCATAACCATCACCATCTGTGTCATAAAAACTTCGCCAATATACCTGATAAACAACTGATTCCTTCCACCAGTTTTTTTTCATTCGTATCATTCCTTTTTTTAATAGGCATTTAAATTAGTAACGTTACAAGATTACCACTCTCGGCGGCTTAACATGTTATGCACATTTAAAACAAGCTGTATGCATGTTTATTGCATACAGCTTCTTTCAAATGCCGCTTTTTTTATTTTCCTCCTGTAAAAGAAATGCCTTTAATGAAATAACGGTTAAAGAAAGCATAGATCATAAGAACTGGCAGGGTGAAGACCATCGATGCTGCCATGATATAGTTCCAATAGCTAATATACTGCCCTTTAAACGTATTCAATCCGAGCGGAAGGGTGAATAGATTTGGGTCTGACAAGACAATAAGCGGCCTCATAAAATCATTCCATAATCCCATGAAAACAAAGATGGCCTGTGCTGCAAGTGCTGGTCTTGCGAGAGGAATTACGACCCGAAAAAAGATGCCGAAGCGCCCTAGTCCATCAAGCGCAGCCGCTTCTTCCAATTCTTTTGGAAAATTAATAAAAAACTGTCTCATCATAAAAATAAAGGTTGCATTGATCATCGACGGGATAATCATGCCCTGATAAGAGTTTAGCCAGCCGAGTTCCTTTAAAATTAAATAATTAGGAATCATTGTAACTTGTCCTGGAATCATCAGGACAGCAAGGATAATGATGAATAACGTTTTCTTTCCGGGAAAGCTTAGGCGAGCAAGGGCATAGCCGGCCATTGAATTGAAAAGCAAATTTAAAGCTGTTCCGGTAACAGCAATGAACAAACTATTAAATAACCAACGCGGGAACAATTCCTGCTCAAGGAAAATCATTTTATAATTTGCAAACGTAAAATGCTTCGGGATAAAACTCATCGATCCACTAACAATTTCCTCTAGTGTTTTAAAGGAGGAAGACAGGGCCCACAGAAATGGAACCATTGTAATAATCGCATAGATAACTAGGATGACATATAATAATTTTCTGCCTAAAACCGATTTTTTCATCAATATTCCCTCCTTAATATAAGGATTCCTCTTTAGAGAATTTCCGTTGCAGTAAGGTAGCTAGAAGGATAATAAGTGCTAGTGCGAAAGCAAGTGCAGCCGCATATCCTATCGTGCCCAAACTCTTAAATGCATATTGGTAGATTAATAATACAACTGTCAGCGTGGAGTTATTCGGACCACCTGATCCTGCTGAGAAAATATAAGATTGGTCAAAAAGCTGGAACGTGCCAATGATTCCCATAATCACAACAAAGGATGTAACCGGGCGAAGATTAGGAACAGTAATATGCCAAAATTTCTTGATTGCACCTGCTCCATCAAGCTCCGCTGCCTCATAAAGAGATTCTGGTATATCCTGTAAGGCCGCCAGATAAATAACCATAAAAAACGGTGCTGTTGACCAAATATTCATAAACATAATGGCATTTAAGGCAACTGAGGGGTCCCCAATCCAGTTATAGGTTGGCAGTCCAATGAAATCAAGAATATGGTTTACCAAACCATTTTTGTTATACATCCACATAAAGATGAGTGTCAGAACCGCTGATGAAGTTAACGTTGGCAAGAAGTAGACAATCCGGAAGAACTTTTGTCCTTTCAGCCCAGCATTTAATGAGGCAGCTAGAACTAATGCCAAAAATGTTTGAATGGGAACAACGATAAAAACGTATTTCGCCGTATTCCACAAAGCAATATGTGCACGAGTATCATCAAGAATCTTTTTAAAATTATCAAATGCCACAAAATCAAAACTTGCCTGGCCCAAGAGCTGAACCTTATGGAAAGCAAGAAAAATAGCATAAAAAATCGGCCCGATCATAAACAGTAGCAGAACAAACATGGCCGGTGACATAAACAAGTAACTTTGTCCGGCTTCTCTTATTTCAGCTTTGCTGTATTTACGCTTCATAATTTGTCATCCCTTTTTTTGTGGTGTTGTTAAGTTTCTTTGCTATACAACTCTTTCTGCTGAAGGCCCTCGCCCTCACTTCAACAGAAAGAGTTGTACACCATAAGGTCGAGGAAGGGAAAGAGCTCCCTCCCTCTTTAGATTTATTGATTCTTTATCTCTTTATTAGCCTGTTTTTCTGCGTCCTGCATTGCTTTGTCTAGCGGACGTTCACCTAAATAAGCACTCACAAACTGGTTATTAAAATTGTTAAAAATGATTGGCAGGTTGGTATCATCTGCCCATACAGTCGCATACGGTGCACCAGCTACTAACGCGCTACGAAGTTCATCTTTGTCAAAGCCATTCTTTGCAGCTACAGATTTACGGGAAGGAAGCTCAAATCCCTTGCTAGTCCATTTTTCCATACCTTCTTTTCCTGTCAGGTAAGAAATTAATTCCCATGCAGCTTCCTTTTTCTTAGAAGCACTGTTCATAACATAAGAAACTGTAAAGGCCATGGTACCTTGCTTCCCATTAATAGTAGGCACTTCAGCTGTTCCAAATTCAATATTTGGGAATGTATTTTGTAAATAAGGAATTGCCCAGTTGCCTTCAATTACCATCGCTGCTTTACCTTGACCGAACATCTCACCTGTCCAGCCTGCACCCACCTCACTAGGCTGTGCAGCTGTCTTATCCTTTAAATGTTGATCAACGTAAGACTGAAGAGCCTCCACTACTTTTGGATCAGTAAAATTAGCTTGATTATCCTTCACTGCATGACCGCCTAAAGAATTAGCGATAAAAAGTGTTCGAGCGAGCTCAGGATTTTGGCCAAATCCATAAACCTCTTTTCCTTTTGTCAGCTTTTTCGATGCTTCTTTTAATTCATCCCACGTCTTCGGAACTTCTACGCCTGCTTCGGCCAGCATTTTCTTATTATAGTAAAGCGCTAATGTAGAATATCCCTTTGGAAAACCATAAGTTTTCCCGTCATGTTGGAAAGCTTTTATTAGCGGTTTTTCAAAATCAGCTACATCGAAGTCCTTCTTCACATAGCCATCAAGCGGTTCAAGGGCACCTGTCTGGATTAAGCCAGGAGCTTCGAAAGCATCAAGGTAAAAAACATCTGGTCCTTCCCCACCGATTAAGCGTGTTTTCATGACATCCATGTATTGATCGGCAATAACCTCATGCTTTACCTTGATATTTGGATGCTCTTGTTCGAAATCTGCAAGGACTTCCTTCAATAGAGCTGATTCCTCTGGAGATGATCCCCATCCTGCCAAGGTAATTTCAACCTTTTCATTTTTTTCAGAAGCTGTTTTTACCGATTTCTCTTTGTCACCACTGCAGCCTGTTAACAAACTTCCAACTAACATGGACGTTAATCCAAGTGTTGTTAGCCATTTTTTTGTTTTCATAGATTTCCCCATCCTTTTTTGGAAATATTTATCTTCAAGAGGTCCTAGACCTCTTTTGGATCAATCAATGATTACTTCAAAGCCTGTTGTGTTCTCGTCAACTCTCAGCTCCACCTGATCATTATGTCGGTAAATAGTGACTGATAGCTGTCCGCTCCCAATTGAAATATTTTCTACCTTTAGCTCATTCATTGAATCAAGAAGCAATGGAGAAAGGTGGATTTCTTTAGTAATACTGTTAGGAAACAATCCTAGCAATGTTTGGATAAATACAAGTGGTGTGCCAGCAGCCCATGCCTGTGGTGAGCAGGCAACTGGGTACTTAACAGCTTTGCCAATTGACTTGTCATATCCGCAAAATAATTCAGGCAGTCTGTCATACTCAAAATGGGCAGATGCTTCGATGAGACCGTTAATCACTTTGTTCGCTTTCACCTGCCTGCCGATTTTGCTCATTCCGAGAAGAATCATACTATTATCATGTGGCCAAATGCTGCCATCATGGTAGCTCATTGGATTATAGCCTGCTTCTTCCTCTCCCATTGTCCGGATACCATAACCAGAGAACATTTTAGGGGATAGAAGCATATCAATCACTGCATCCGTTTTTTCCTCATCCAGGATCCCTGAGAAGAGGACATGCCCTGGATTCGATGTAATCGTGCCTACCTGCTGTTTATGTTCATCAAGGGCAATCGCATAATATTGAACATCCTCCATCCAGAAAGCTTCTTCAAATCTTTGCTTGATCTTTTCTGCCTGTTCGCGAAGCACTGCTGCTTCTGCTTTTCTTCCAATATGTTCATAAAGATCAGCGATTCCTGTTTTGGCTTGGTAGACATACCCTTGAACCTCCGCCAGGGCGATTGGTGTTTTTGCATAATCCCCGTTGCGGTGGACCACTGAATCACCTGAATCCTTCCAGCCTTGGTTAGCGATTCCTTTACTTGATTCTTGATGATACTCAACAAATGAATCGCCATCACGATCTCCATATTCTTCAATCCATTTCAGAGCAGCTTCAATATTGTCCTTGACCTGCTCCAAAATCTTAAAGTCACCGGTCCACTTCACATACTCGGAAATAAGGATTAAAAATAACGGAGTGGCATCAATGGTTCCATAGTAAGGTGTAAACGGAATTTGGTTAGTATTTGCAAGTTCACCGAAACGAATCTCATGCATAATTTTACCCGGCTGTTCATCACGCCATGGATCCAGATTCTGACCTTGCTTACTTGCCATCGTAAGAATGGTCCCCTTTGCCACCTCAGGGTTAAATGCCAGCATTTGAAGGGCCGCTATCAAACTATCACGTCCAAACGGCACCCCAAACCAAGGGAGACCTGCAACTGGAAATTGACCATAGCCAAGGTCAGTAAGTAATACCTTTAAATCATCAATCCCCCGGTTAACTAACCGCTTTAATGGTTCAAAATCAGTTGTTACTTTAGTAATCTGCTTTTCCCATTCCTGATAAGAATCTTTCAATTTCACAATTGCTTTCTCAGAGGCCACTGCCTCCTTCCTTTCATGGTCCCCTACTTGAGGCTGAATGACGAAGGTAACAGTTTCCTCCTCGCCGTGCTGCAGGGAAAAGTCGAAGGAAACATCGCCGTTTTCGGCTGCAGACTTTGCGTTTTTATCCCATTGAATTCTAGTAGAACGTTTTAGCTGGTCCGCTCCTTCGTAGGCAAACGTAAGTGAATTCCCTTTAATCAACTGTCCTGTTCTCTTCCCAGTCTTACCAGATTGAAAGCCACGTACGATAAACATATCGTGAAAATCTACATCAAAATGAACACTTAGTTCGAACTGGATGGGCTTTGGAAAATAGTTTTTTACTCTTATAGCTTCATACAATACCTCATCATAAATAAACCGTGTTCGTTCAATTTCAACTGATTCCCTCCAGAGAATAAGTTCTCCATCTTTCTCCATATGAGGGTTTGTTAGTAGTATTTTAGCCATGTAGTTTTCTGCCGCATCGGAGGATAGTAAGATTGGATCTTCTCCATTTATCTTGACATCCAGCTTGCTTAAGAACCGGGTATCCTTTGTATACAGCCCCAAGCCGTAAGAATGGTTTTCAGGAATATTCCCCTTATCATCTGTTAATAAAAACAAATCATTTTCTTTTATTACACGATAGTCCATGTTATCCTCCTCTTCTGTAGCCCTCTTTCCATTAAACGAGAACCACAACACCGAAACGTTTCGGTTAAATTTCAAAAAGAAATTAATCAATCCGAAACGTTTCGATTTCTATGCAAAATTATTCGTTTACTTAAACGTTTTGGTTTTTCAATAAAAAAATCAGTTATCGCTGATTTTTTGCGGCACTGCCTCTTTCGATAAGTTTTGTATTCATAATGATTACATGAGGATCTGCCTTTTCTTCCAATATATTTATTAAAAGGTTAGCTGCCTGAAAGCCTAATTGAAAAAAGTTCTGTGAAATCGTAGTCAGCGGCGGTGATGAGTAGGACGCAAGCAGAATGTCATCATACCCGACAATCGATAAATCTCCGGGAACACTTAACCCCAGTTCCTCGGCTGCTTTCATCACTCCGAGAGCCATCAGGTCACTCGCACAAAAGATTGCTGTAATCTCCCTGTTATCGGTAAGCAATTTTAGTGCTGCTTCTTTTGCTGAAACTTCTTCAAACCTTCCATTAACAATCCAATTGGGATGAACCGTCAAACCATTGTCAGACAAGGCACTTATATAACCTTCTTGCCTCCGCTGACTAACAAAGGCTTTGCTATGTCCATTAACCATGGCAATATTTGTGTGACCAAGTCCAATCAGATATTCTACTGCTTTTTTAGCACCGGACACATTGTCAGTTGACACATAT
Organism: Neobacillus drentensis; assembly: GCF_036962765.1. Lineage (GTDB taxonomy): Bacteria > Bacillota > Bacilli > Bacillales > Cytobacillaceae > Neobacillus > Neobacillus drentensis_C. Next base: position 27,193 of record NZ_JBALOS010000134.1, on the reverse strand, counting down.
CCTACCTGATCCGAATGGATCGGAATATCGATGAGAACACAGGGGATATTACAATCTACTACCTCTTTTAGATACGGATCATCTGTTTTAATCCCTTGAATAATTACCCCATCCACTCTTCGTTCCCTGCAAAGCTGTGTATATGTTTTTTCTCTTTGCTTGGTGGAGTTAGTGTTAAACAATACAAGGTCATAATCTTTTTCTGAGACAGATTCGTTGATTCCTGACAAAATCGAATAAGTAATTTGGTCTTTCTCGCTTTCTCTATTTATTCCTGAAACAAGTAACCCAACGGTTTTGGATTTATTCATTACTAGTCCTCTTGCAAGCGTGTTAGGACTGTAATTTAAATCTTTTGCTATACTCATGATTTTTTCTCGTGTTTTCACACTTACATCAGAATAGCCGTTCAAAGCTCTGGAAACCGTTGTTACCGATACTCCTGCAGCTTTAGCAATATCCTTAATAGTCGTCATTCTCAAATCCTCCAAAACGTTTCGGAAAAGCTTATGATTGAATTATACTTAACAATGCAAACGGTTGCAATATATTTTTTTAAGGGGGTAGTCCCCCCATTTTTAAAAAGTAGTTAAGGCACCCGGTTTCTTTCACTTATTCATGCATTTCGTTGGAGAAAACATATCTACCTAAAAAGACGAGAGCAGTTTGCCCTCGCCTTGCCTTAACTCTTTATCACTTTAACCATTAACCTTTAACTGAGTCGGGTTATGACCCAGATCAGTTAGAACGAATCACAGTTTCCTTTTTATCCTTCGAAGTGATGATGACTTTATAGGCATCATCCTTAATAATTTCCTTGGTTTCTTTACTTGTTAGGAATTCTTGAATGGTGTCTTTAATATCGCTCACGACTTCTTCATAGTCAGAGTCTGATGACGATACCGATGTACTAATCGTAATCTCCATATATTCAGCATACCGATTCGTATATCCCACACCAGTAACTTTATATTTCTTCGCTCCAAACGTCCCTTCCGCAATCGTACTGATAATTGGAGACCATCTATTTTCCCGCTCTCTTTTCTTCGCGTTATAGACATCGACTTTAACGGTAATAGTACCATAATTATTTGCCTTGAGTTGACTATCAACCTGTTGCTTTATCTCGTCTACTTTTGACTCCGTATTCGGCAAACTAAAATCTAGCGTTTTATGGTCCGCATCGATTCCAATTGGTGGTATATCCTTATATCCATAACTTTTTAGGACACCAATGACAATTTCCGTGATCTTGCTGAATTCTTCATCTGCTCTCTTTTCCTCTGGTGTAGGTTCAACGATTCTACCTTCAGAGCTGTATACTTTAACATCATACGCATCAAAATCTCTAGTCAACAGCAAGTCCTTCACAATCTTCTTCACTTCTGGACTGACCTTTTTTACATATTCCGCAGAACCTTGAAGCCCCACCGAAAATACCTTTTTGGAGGAATATTGAGCTCCGACTCCATCCACTTTATACCCCTTTTTATTAAGGGTTTCGGTGATTACTTCCGAAATTGGCTTCGAATCAAATATCATATTTAAAAACGGAACCTTCGCAGCCACATTTGCCACTGTCGGTGATAAAAACGCTAAGCCAATAAATAACCCGAAGGCCGCTATAGCTGCACCGCAGCCATAAATGATTTTTTTGCCGATACTGCTCTGTTCCTTACGATGGATTTGGAGATGGACGCCCTCTTTTATTCGATTGGCGATCTCATCATTAAAATGCATTTCATTATAGTATTCTTTTACTTCCTTAAGATCGTTTTTCAATTAACTCATCTCCTGTAAAAGAAGTTATTTTTCCCTTCAACATCGACCTGGCCCTTGATAATCTTGTCTTGACCGTATTGAGATTCATATTTAAAATTTCCGCAATATCCTCCATCTTTTCATCCTGAAAATAATAGAGGATAATCACTTCACGATATTTAGTAGTCAGGCCAAGCACAGTTTGTAAGACTGCTTCACGCTGGTCTTGCTGGAGCACAGCATCCTCCGGGCTCTCACTTTTTGTTAAATTTTCGAAAAAGCTCTTCGGGTACTTAAGGATATTAAAGCTTTTCGACCGCAGAAAATCCTTGGCAGTATTAACGGTAATCCGGTAAATCCAGCTCGTAATCTGCGCATCCCCTCTAAAATGCTGGAGAGACTTATAACATTTGATAAAAACCTCCTGAGCAATATCCTCGGCAAGACCCTGATCTTTGACATAAGAGTACGCCAATAAATAAACCTTCCGAGAATGCTGATTCATCAGTTCATCAATGATTCTTCCTTTTTCCACTTCATTTAGTTGGTCAAAATTATATGGCAGATCTGCAATTTGATTTTTAGGCACCTAATAACTTCCTCCTTTCTAACACCCTTAAGACTGAGAAAGCATAAATTTAGTTTCATATTTTTTATTTTTTTGGGGGCCGTTTTCGCAATGATGGTTGTTATTGGTACAAATTAAATAGAAAACTATACCCGGCTCTTTTTGCCTACTAACCTATCAATTTATTACCACATGATCCTGTCGATTCGTGGGCAGGATTTCCTAGAACCCACCTTCCCAACTCTTTAGTTCTATAGTATAATAACTTTCGGATTATCAATATGGATAATATACCAATATTTGAAATATCACCCAGATCCAATACACAAAGGAGTATTCATCGATGTCAAAAGGCTATTGGCTAACCCCCGAAGAAATGATGAAAAGAAAAAAACGTAAAAAGAACCTAACCTACAGTTTTATTGCTCTGGGCACAATCATACTAAGCACCGTTGTTACGATTGTTGCAAATAATATCTAAACCTAGCCGTATCGGCTAGGTCTTTTTCTTTTTCAGCAAGCAGAATGGCAGATAACTATTTTTATTTTATCTCTGGAAGCTGTAATGAGCTTGAATCCACGGCAATCCTTATTTCCATAGTGATAGGCACTGATACTCTGACCTCAAAACGACATTTTTCCCTTTTTTATCCTATTTTTCTTCCATACTTTGACTCTTTAAAGTATAATACTATTTGACTATAAATTTGGAGGAATTACCATTGAAAACACTGTTTCGTAAACGCACCATCAATTTACTACTGGCAAGTACAATCGCCCTTACTCCATTTGCAGCGAACCTAACGTTTGCACCGAATGCGGTACATGCAAGCAGTCTTGAGCTTGTTTCATTCCACAACGAAATCTACAAAAAACTAACAGCTTCTGATATTGCAGACATTAAAGTTGCCTATATCAATATCGCGAAAGTAAACATTGCCAGCGTTCTTGGAACAGATTTAGTGACAAAGATCGACAGCAAGACAGCTCCTGGAACAGCTGTTAAACTAGCAACTGACTTTGCTAAACTTCAATACCAAAGCAATGCTATTGATTTCCTTTCTGCTTTAGATGCGTTTGAAACAGCTCATGCAACAGATTTCAACAAAATTTTTGACGGAAAGATTTCCGTTGACCAAGCGCTTTCCTTAACTAGTGCGTTTGAAGAAAACCTTAAAACGCAATTAGTTAACTCTTTCTTACAACAGAAAAATACAAGCTTTAACCAAGTGATTCAAGATGCCATTGATGCAACTCTTGCAGATGCAAGATTTACTCAATTCGATAACCTATTCTCTGAAAAATTAGGAATCTCTGTAGAAGATGTCCTTACAATGAAAACTAAAGTAGACGCAATTGTCGATCCAACTAAAATGGCCTCCGCTGCTCTTTCATCAGGATTAATCCGCAGCAAAGGCGGAGATATTTATGGTGCTAGTACATATACATTAGGTTCTGTCTCTCCAGCCTACATCTTAAAAGTAGATTTTGGATTTGGCCCAATGGACTTTACAAGTAATTTGAAGTGGAGTACAAACAATGCTTCCATCGCTACCCTAACTACTGGCAATAAGCTTGTTGCTAAAAAGACTGGAAAAGTAAAAGTAGTCGGCTATTATATGAACCAGCCGATTATCACCAAAGAAGTGACCATTCTTCCGAAAAAGGATACGACTGCACCTGGAACTCCTTCTGTCAATGCGTTCAGTAATAAAGACGTTCTGATTCAAGGTCGAGCAGAAGCCTATTCTACTATTACAGTTTTGAATGGTAAAAAAGTCGTTGCGACAGGAAAAACATATTGGAACGGGGCATACGCACTTCCAATTGGCTACCAAAAAGCTGGATCTACTCTTACGATCACAGCGAAGGATGCTGCCGGTAACGTAAGTAAGACTAAAACCATCAAGGTTCTTGATAGGATTGCTCCTGCAGTACCAACTGTTTATTCAGTAGACAATAACGATAAAACCATCAAAGGAAAAGCAGAAGCTTATTCCTATATCACAATCAAAAACGGCAAAACTACGATCGCAACAGGAAAAACTTCATCCAACGGTTCATTCAGCATCAAACTTAAGAGTGCCCAAAAAGCTGGCTCCACTCTTTATGTAACAGCGAAGGATGCAGCAGGTAATGTAAGTAGCGCAAAGTCAACGAAGGTTCTTGATAAAATCGCTCCATCAAAACCAAGAGTATACGCTGTTGATTCGAACGATAAAGTAGTCAAAGGGAAGGCAGAAGCCGGTGCAACGATTACCATCAAAAAAGGCTCAACCGTATTAGGAACTGGTAAAGTTTCGTCAAAAGGAAACTTCAGCGTGAAAATCAAGGCCCAAAAGAAAGGTACCGTCTTGTACGTAACAGCAACAGATAAATCTAAAAACGTAAGCAGCCGTACAAAAGTAACAGTTAAGTCTAGATAATCCATTCGAATAAAAAAGAAAACCCGTTTCGGTGCCTTGACACCGTAACGGGTTTTCTTTTTTAAATTAAGGCAACTGCTATTGCCTTTTACTTAGGGTAATAGCCGCGTAAACTTTCAGGGCATTGTACTCTTCTGTCGAAAGCCGTCCTAGAACCGTACTTTTTATTTCTTCTTTCTCTTGGACAGAAACCCCGCCTTGGGCCTTCTTCGCTAAGGCACTAAGCTCCCCCATTGAAAACTTTGATAGTAAAAACTTCATGACCTCTTGATTGGAACTGAACTGTAAACCTGTTTGTACTTTTCCCGGAGAAGGTTGTTCCGGTTTCGCTGTATCTTTCCCTGCATTTTCCGTTGCTGTTGTGCTCTTACCTTTATTCGCAGCTGGATTTTTTGCGTTCGTTTCCTTAGCTTTGTTTGAAGCTGCCTCACCCTTTTCTTTACTGGAATCCATATTTACTGCAGCAGGGTGATCCTGTCCATTCGCCGTATTTACAGGTTGGTTGCTCAACGCATCCTTAACAGTCGGGTCGGATGAAAGATTTGTAAGCAACTCCCTTGTTTGGCCTGAACCTGATTCCTTGGCAAGAATTTGCTGCACACCAGGATCCTTTAAGATCGCATCGTAATCTTCCTTCGTCATTTCACTCGCAAGTTCGTCTACCATTTTTTCCGAAGCTAGGCCCATCCCAATTTTGTAGACAGCAATGCCAAGGACAAGCAGGAGCAAAACCGGAATCCCCAGCTTGAATCGTTTCTTTTTCCAAAAAGGCCTGATCGGTTGTTTCTCGTTGATTTCTTTCATGACTGACATTTAAATAACTCCTTTAAGTGTATTACTATGTATTACCTTTATTAAACTGACAGGCGGCTCATCATACTACCAGGCCATTAAAAAATACCTAAATTCATCAATCTATTTTATCATTTCCTCTCTTTCAAAAAAACACAATTTTTGACAAAATTTACACTTTTCTGCTTAACAAATGAGATAGAGAGTGACTAAAACCTTCTCAACCTGTGGATCGAGGAGGCATTCGTGCAGGACGCCTTCACCGACCATCCCTGTTGCCCTGTAATAATCGCTCTGATTTTTTCTCCTGACACAAGATTATGTGCTTGCATTCAAGTTTCCCCGCTTTCATTAAAAACAACCTTACGCTTAGATTATACTTTTTACGCTATTCCAACCAATGAATTCATTCCAAAACCAGGCTTAGTTCATTACACAAAAATTACTCACCCAACTGCCTCGGAAGGAGATCCGCCTTGGAATTCAATTCCTTCCTGCTTGGTCATGGACATTCTCAAGCTCCTGTAATTTTTTATTCAGCAGGGTCGACTGACCTTCGTACCGCTTTAGTAAAAATAATATATAAACATATTAATCTAGAAAAAATTGTTATTTAAGTAGGTAAAATTAATTATGTTTTGAAAATATATCACTGTTCCCAACTCTAAAAAATGTTATATTTATAATACCTACATCATTTACCAAAACGGAGGAATTACAGTGGATCGGTTACAACAATTGCTAAATAATTTGAAAATTATACAAACTACCCACGCAGAAGATGCATGTATCGTTTTAGCAGATACCGAAAAGGTAATAGGCTATCTTCCAGGTCAGACTATAGATTTAAAAATTCCTATTGGTGCCTCTGCTGATAACTTTAAAGGAACTGTAACACATAAAGCATTGATTACTGGTAAAACTCAGAGAGAAGAACGAGGCTCAGAATCTTTTGGAATCGCCTACATTTCTACAGATACGCCCATCATCGAGAACGACGAAGTAATCGGGGTCATCTCGACGATCGTTTCTAATAATAAAATTGATGTTTTGCGAAAAGGTGCCCACAAACTAACAGGAATAAGCGGGGAAATTGTTACTGTCTCCGAAGACGTAACAAAAGTAACCGAACGAATTGCAGTAGAGCTGAAAGACCTTAATGCAGATACCACTTTGCTTAGGAATGAAATTAAAAAAATTGAAGAAATCCTCGTTTTATTAAAGAAAACATCGGTTAGATCCCGTATTCTTGGTTTGAATGCCTCCATTGAAGCAGTTCGTTCTGGAGAGCATGGAAAAGGATTTGCTGTAGTAGCTAAAGAAATTGAGAAGATGGCCGAAAATAACAGAGAAACGGTAGAAGGGGTAGAACCACAATTAAAAGGGATGGTGGCGAACCTTGAAAAAATCATCACAACCATTCAACAAATTGCCTTCGATTCACACGAACAATCAGTAAAAATGGAAGAATTCCATCAGTCCTTCGAACAGATCGTAAGTACCGCTTCAGAATTGAGCCAGCAAGCTAACCAGATTTAATAATCGGTTAAGTCCACTTCCACAACTATTTTGATGGAACAACTTGGGACAATATCAGGAAGTGTCTATATTACTGTAACAAGAATCGGAATGTATAAAAGTTTTAAGAAAGCATTCTCCTCTGAATAAAGGTAATAGCCTTGATGATAATTTTACAAATAGTATTCCATTAACCATCTGAATCTAGTTTTATCATTAATTAATAAAATATAAACGATTTGGTCATAGTTTGTTCATGATTAAGGGATATGATAGGTACATGAAGAGGACAAGCATTTACCTTTCTCTTTTTCAAAAACCCCCTTTAATATATTTTGTTGAGATCCGGCATTGGCCGGATTCTTTTTTTGTTAATATTATTTGAATTTTTTTAATAGTTTTATTTTTACTGTTGATGTTATAACAATATAACTTGTTAGTAAAGAAGGATGTTTATTTTTAAGCAGATAGAAAACTCTATTGGTATACCAATATTATTTACCTTTTTTCTAATATTTTTACTTTTTATATTCGTTGTTCACATGGAAAATCCACTATGTTACTATCAGTAATGGTATTGGAATTGTATTATCTTTAGAAGACGAAAAAGATGCAAATCAAGTCATCATGCCTTCCAAACCAATGGAAAAAAATAATATTATGAGGTGTATGATGAAAACAGTCGAAATGGAAAACATGGAACTTTTACAGGAAATCGTTGCTCTTAAAACGAAACTACAATCAATATATAAGCAAGTCGGACCAAGCAGTTCCGAATATATAACCCTTTCAATAAAACTTAACTTACTTATGAATAAATATTTTGAGGAAAAAGCTGAAGAACTAGTTAGTATCTAATATTGCTGTGTTTATAATGATTGTTAAATAGAATTAGTGGTCGGGTCCATGGGATTCGGCCCTTTCTAATATTGATAGTCTAGTTTTAAATGGAGGTTTTAGTTCTTTTATGAATACAAAACTAATATTGGTAGAAGGACTGCCTGGATCCGGTAAAACAACCACTGCAAATTTAATCTATGACATTATCAAAGAAAAGTTGAGTTTTTGGTTAGGGATATCCGATAAATGAGTCGCCTTTTTAGGGCCGTTTTTCCAATATTCACCAAGAGGAACAACACACAAAATGCTGTCCCTAACTTTGACCTATTTCTGTTCCAATCTCTCAAGAATCCTTCTTTTCCGGTATAGCATAATGCCTGTCTCAGCAAGGTCATTAATCATGGATCGATTCGTAAATGCTCCAAAAATCATCCCCGCAACAGGAACCATTTGAAAGAGCTTCTTCCATCCGAACTGGTCTCTGTATGTATAAACCACCTCGCGCCAGCCTTGCAGCTGCGACATCATTTCACTGGATCCGCTCCCTTGTTGATAGTAGCTGGAAAGCTCATTGAGAATCGCTCGTTTTCCGACGATATCAGCGGATGAAAACTGCAGGCATTTGATCATAAAAATACGTTCGCTTTTTTCGTTTGGATCATACCCATGAATAATGGCAATTTCCTGGAGAGTTTTTAAAGAAATGCCCATTAATGCCGGAACATCAAGCGCAAGTGTAAAAATCCCGCCGATTCCCGTGCTCGCCCCTTGAATCGTCGCAAACTTCTTCCGTTGTCCGGTCAGCTCCTGACTTACCTTTTCCATTGTAGCTAACGGAATATCTGCGATATCAGTTATCTGGTTGATCGGCTTATCTGTCTCTTTTTCAATTTTTTCAAATAGATTATGTTCCTTAATTAAATAACTGCCGCCATTTTGAATATAGGTGCCGATTTCTTCCAGTAAATTGCCCACTTTGTTGTGGATGAATTGCGGCGTAATTTTATCAAGAATTTTAAATGGCAGCCTTCCAAGGCGGTCCCAAATCCATAAATCGCTCTGGTCATTCTCCCACTTCTCAATGACAGCTAGTTCCTGCAATAAATCATCTCTTGTTTCCATGTATGGTGTGTCACCCTCGTTCGTTTATTTATGATTACATACGAATGATCTGGAGAAAGGTTTCATGGGAGTGGATTGGAAGGTCGGGGCGGAACATCATTTTACTATCTTTTCTATCTAAGTATCTAATCATTCCGTGAAAAATTTTATTTGAGGTGGAGATCTTGCCCGTTGGTGCAGGAAATGGATGGTGATGGGCACGATTAGCAATGCACCAAAATCTCATTAAAACCGCCACACGAAAAAAAGACAGCGAACATTTGCTCGCTATCTTCCCTCCTTGCTTTACCTCAAAGACTATTTCTGTTCTAACACGTTAATAAATTCCCGAAGGTAGTCAGGTAGATCCGGTGGACGTCGGCTGGAGACAAGGTGTCCGTCGACAACGACGGGCTCATCATACCAACTGGCGCCTGCATTTTCCATATCATCTTTAATCCCTGGAGTACTAGTTACTTTTTTACCTTCAAGAATTTTTGCAGAAATCAGGACCCAGCCGGCATGGCAGATTTGTCCGATTGGCTTTTCATCCGCATTCATTTCCTGCAGCAGAGTAAGGACTTCCGGAAAGCGCCGGATTTTGTCTGGTGCCCAGCCTCCTGGAACTAAGATGGCATCATAATCCTCCCCGCGAATCTCACCATAGGCAAATTCGGAGGTAGCCGGTACACCGTACTTCCCAATATATTTCTCATTCGCTTTTTCTCCGGCCAAATGGACGACGGCCCCCTCTTCCTGCAGTCTGAGAATCGGGTACCACAGCTCTAAATCTTCAAAATCATGGTGCACAAGACTGATTACTTTCTTACCTTCTAATCGCATCGGTTTTTGCTCCTTTCAAAATGTTAATGCATGTAATCTGATAATGCTTGTTCGCGGTCACTGATTGATTGAAACGAACTATCTAAATTGATTCTTGATAATAGTAAAAACAGCGTGTCAATCACGGAAATCGCAGGCAAACAAATTTCCATTTGCTAAGATTTCCTCCATTGAGAAGTAACATATTGACCGGATTTAATCAATGAAAATTGCTTGGTTTGTAAAATAAAATGAGGTATCCCTAGAAATTCACAGGCATCGTTCATTCTATTAAATATAGTTATAATCAACCAGAATCCTTCGGTTCAATCACATTTTTTAAACCATTTTCCATAGGAGATACGACACATTTTGACAATAGCACCGAATAATAGACGACTTTTACATACTTTTATCGTATTATTTATAACAACTGATTCCTATATTTCGGAGGTTTACGAATGAGATTGAAAAAAAGGAAACGAAGACTTAAAAAATGGGTAAGGGTTACCGGCACCATCCTTCTCATAATGTTAATAGGCGGGGGAATATACGGGTCCACTGTCTATAATTCTTTAAAAACTGCTGTTGCTTCGATGCAGCAGCCGATTGAACGAAAACACTCAGAAAAACGCAAGGAAGCTGTATCACTGAAGGCAAAAGATCCTTTCTCCGTATTAATGCTTGGTGTTGACGAGCGAGAAGGAGACAGGGGCCGCTCTGATACAATGATTGTATTAACCGTTAATCCCAACAAGAATTCCATAAAAATGCTTAGCATTCCACGTGATACTCGAACTGAAATTATTGGAAAAGGGAAACAGGATAAAATTAATCATGCCTATGCTTTTGGAGGTATTCCAATGGCCATGGATACAGTCGAAAACTTTCTTGATATACCGATCGACTATTATATCGAGGTTAATATGCAAGGATTCACAGGCATGGTCGATGCGGTTGGCGGCGTAAAGGTCAATAACGACTTAGATTTCAAACAAGATGGATACCATTTTCCAAAAGGGGAATTGACGCTAAACGGTAAAAAAGCGTTAAGCTATACAAGAATGAGAAAACAAGACCCTCGAGGTGACTTTGGCCGCCAAGAAAGACAACGGCAAATAATTGAAGGTGTGGTCAAAGAAGGGGCTAGTTTATCAAGCTTAACGAAGTTCTCCGATATCTTTTCTGTACTTGGAAAAAATGTAAAGACGAACCTTACCTTTGATCAAATGGTAGCTATACAAAAAGGATATAAAGATGTAGCAACGTCTATTGAACAAATGGAGTTAAAAGAAGAAGGAACAAGGATTGATAACATCTATTATGGATTGGTTTCAGAAGAAGAAAAACAAAGAGTCCAAAACGAATTAAAGTCACAACTAGATTTAGAATAAACGAAAGCTGAATGGAGATTAACGCCATTCAGCTTTTTCATACTTATTCCTCTCAAAGCTAGAGACCACATTTCTATCGCTGCTAAGCGACACCCAATCAATAAGATAGGTTTATTCCTAATTCCCCTTTGGCTGTAGCGTAATGGATCGTACCTGGACCTCCTCCGTTTCTTTCCGAAATCGAAGCAGTATTGTAATCGCACCACCATGATTCTTCCTCATGATTGGAGTGACTGCTTGAGTAGCAAGGAAGATGGATTTTACATTAAGGTCATAGACTTCATCCCAGGTTTCTTCTTATAATTCCTCAAAAGGAACTCTATTGAACTACCGCCAGTTTATGAATGGATTTGATGATGCAGCGTTGATCGCACTGCACCTGGAGCTGTTATCAGTTGCTTGAAGAATCTTTCTACTTTATCTCCCAATCCAACTAGATATAAATCTACTCCAAAGATTCTTTGGTTTGAAAGAATTGGGCGTAAGTTTTCGCCGACTGATTCTGAACGGCCAAATTCTACCTTTTGAAGATATTGCTGCAAATCTTCTAAAAGTGGATCTGGACTAATGTTCATTTCATCTCCTGCATCATTAATGCCCATCAGATAACGACACCAAGCAGCAATCGTTAATGGGATAAATGATAAATCATTGACATCAAGGTCTTCTCTTTGGACATACAATTTGATCGTTTCCCCAAAGCGAATCCCCAGCTTCTGTGATGTATCTGACGCAATCCTTTGTGGAGTATCTGGATTATTAGGATTCGGAAAACGTACTTCGATGACTTCTTTAATAAATGCCATTGGGTCAATGATTCCAGGATCAGTTACGACCTTCATGCCTTCTTCATAGCCGACTTTTTCCACTAATGCTTTCAAATCAGCATCCTTCATTTCATCCGCAATCGAAGTATAATCAAGCAGGCAGCCAAAGATCGCTAAAGCGGTATGAAGTGGATTTAAACATGTACATACTTTCATTCGCTCGACAAGGTCGACCACTTCTTTTTCTGTAAAGTAGACACCTACTTTTTCTAACGGCGGTCTTCCGTTTGGAAAACAATCCTCAATAACCAGGTATTCAGATTCCTCAGTATTCACAAAGGGCGCAACATATGACCCATTTTCTCTTTTTCGAACCAGTTCGGCACTGCCAAATCCGATTTCTGTTAACTTTTCTTGAACGGTAACAGAAGGAAGCGGTGTAATTTTATCAATCATACTCCATGGAAACGCGATTTTCGTTTCATCATTTAAATAATCGATAAACCCTTGCTCGACCACACCCGTTTCCTTCCAAATCGTAGCAACAGTAAGAAGCGCCTCCTTAAGCTTGTCTCCATTGTGGGAGAAATTATCTGTACTTACGAGTGCTAACGGAGCTTTTCCTGTTTGATATCTTTCATGCAAAAGCGATGCCAGCAAAATCATCGTATGTTTACTAGGCTGATCCAGTCCTTGCTCGATTTCTTCTAGAACCCATGCTCGAATTTCCCCGTTCATATCTTTTAAGTCATACCCTTTTTCTGTGATAGAAAGGGAAATGAATTGAAGGGATGGATGGCTAGCAACCTCTTTTAACCGCTGCCATGATGATGGACCGTTATAGGTAGCAATACTTTCCGCCACACTTGCGATCACTTCCATATCCAATGAGCCATCTGCCTTCATCACGACATCGAGGCTTAAATTATCATAAGGTTGATAGATCTTTTCAATCAACGCATCATCGGAGGTGGAAGCAACGATAATCCCTTTTCCGGTTTCTTTCCGCTCAATTAAATGCTGCTGTAAAACAGAATGGAACGCTCTGAATAAATTTCCTCCCCCGAAATGTAACCAAATCGGCTCTTTTTTCGTCGCTTCCCAAACCTCTTCAAAATTAAATGCTGGTGTTTTAATCCCGATCTCTTCAAATTTATCTTTATTGGATTTTAGTTGGTCTTTTTCTAGTAATAGCAATGTGGCTCCTCCTTTTTATTTGATTAAGCCAACGACACCAGTGAAGACTTTAGGCTAAAATCAAAGTATTCTTGTGCGTTGTTATAGGAGATATCCTGGACAATTTGACCTAACCATTCTAAATCATTTGGGTATTCTCCATTTTCGACCCAAGTACCAACGATATTACACAGTATTCTTCTAAAGTACTCATGACGACTGTAGGATAAAAAGCTCCGTGAATCGGTAAGCATGCCGATAAATCTGGATAATAATCCAAGATTACCAAGGATTTTCATTTGAGCAACCATACCATCAATATGATCGTTAAACCACCAGGCCGAGCCAAACTGTACTTTAGACGGGATCCCGCCTTCTTGGAAATTACCGGCCATCGCTGCCAGCACTTCATTATCTTTCGGATTCAAGCCATATAGAATCGTTTTTGGAAGCTGTTGGTCCTGATCAAGCTCATCCAATAATAACGAGAGCGGAACAGCAATAGGCTCATCCCTAAAAGAATCTACACCCACATTCGGTCCAATCGCATGGAACAGACGAGTGTTGGCACTTCTCAATGCCCCAATATGGTATTGCATGACCCAGCCACGCTTGTGATAGGCTTTACCTAGACTTACAAGTAACTGTGTTAGAAATTGATGGTTCTCCTTCAATGAAATCGACTCGTTGTTCAAAGCTTTTTGCACAATTTCATCGAGTTCTTGTTCCGTCGCTTTTTCATAGACAACGGTCTCGATACTGTGATCGGATAATTTACAACCGATTTCCGTAAAATAATCAATTCGACTCTCTAAGGCATCGATTAGTTTGGTGAAATCGGTAATCTCAATCCCAGTCAACTTTCCTAGCTTACCTACATAATCCACCCATGACTTCGATTGTTGAATTGCCATCACAAAGTCCGGCCGAAAAGCTGGCAAAACTGTGGTTGAAAAATCGGTGTCCTCTTGTAATAACTTGTGATAACACAAATCATCAATCGGATCGTCTGTTGTCCCGATAAACGCGACATTTGATTGCTCAATTAAACTTCTTGCTGAAAAATTTGGGCTCTGGATTTTCTCATTACAGGCCTCCCAAATTTCTTTGGCAGTGGCTCCCTTTAAGATGGTGTCCACATTAAAATATTGTTTTAACTCCAAATGTGTCCAATGATACAGCGGGTTTCCCATTAATTTTTCTACAGTTTCAGCCCATTTGACAAATTTTTCGTAGTCATCGGCTTCCCCCGTAATGTAGTATTCTTCTACTCCATTGGCTCTCATCGCACGCCATTTATAATGGTCGCCGCCTAGCCATAATTCTGTGATATTTTTATATCTTTTATTTTCATAGATTTCGCGTGGGTCTAAGTGACAATGGTAATCATAGATTGGCATTTTTTCAGCAAAGTCATGATAGAGCACTTTTGCCGTTTCCGTTTGAAGCAAGAAATCTTTGTCCATAAATGCTTTCATTTGATTCGCCCCTCTTATTAATTCGCCTTTGAACGAGGATAGTCAGTTGGTGTGTGGCCACCCCATAGCTTTTCATATTTATAGCCTGTAAGTGCTTCTACTACTTCTTTTGTTTTTGGATTAACATCTTCTTTGCGTCCATTGTTTTTCAAGCGGCTGATTTCATCCACAAGAATACTATGTGTTTCTTTATTTAATTTAAAGGTGAAAGCCGCAATTAACGCAACAAGTAGTAATCCAACCACTCCAATAAGCATGATGCCTACAATTGTATGAACCGCTCTTTCTGGTTGTGTGGTTGCTTTTTGAACAAAACCGCCGCCTTCCAAGATGGCGCCAACTAAGAATGTAGCAAGTGCAACGGAAGATTTTCTAAAGAATGTCATAACAGAGGCAAAGATCCCTTCGCGGCGCTCTTTCGTAATCATTTCGTCTACATCCGGAATAAATGGAAAGACGTTCCAAGGTACGAATTCTAACATACTTCTTCCAATTTGATATACGAATGAAATAATACCTAGCGTCAGGATTAAGTTACTTGGATGGAAGTAATAGACAGCCCCATATCCAAATACACAAAGAATCATCGTTGAATAAGAAATTTTCGCCAAATTAGCTGGTCCCATTTTGATCATTAAGAATCCATAAATGATGGCACCAGGAAGTCCAATTATACTAAAGGAAAGTAAATTGGCCGCCACTTCTGACGTACTATTCAATGCATAGACACAATAGAAAACAAACACCGCGTTAAACGCATCTTTAGCCGTCATGGAGCAAATATAGATTAATAAATGCTTACGGAAACTTTTTACTTTAAATGTCGAAGCAAAATCAACTAGTGTTTGGGTAATCACTTTTACATTTTCAGCAAAGCTTTTCTGCTCTTTCTTTTGATGCGCAAATTGCTCCATCGTCTCTGGCGATACTTCTCGTTCCCATGTAGAGCGGAAAGAGATAAAGACACAAATAGCGAAGATGACAGCGAAAAGGGCACCGTTAATCAAAAATGCCGTCGGACTATCTTGCCCTAACACACCAAATAATTGACCTGGAATAAATGTAGCTAAAAAAGTCCCCGTACCTGAAATAAACATTCGAGCGGTTGATAATTTCGTTCTCTTATCAAAATCAGTTGTCATTTCTGATGGCAGTGTTTCCCAAGGGATTAATACCATGGCCGCGATAATTTCAAATGCTAAGTACGTGAGTAGGTAATAGAAAAAGTTCATTCCTGATACCCAAAGTAACACGTACACAAGCATTAACGGGGCGCCCAACAGTAAGAAAAATCTACGCCGTCCATATTTTCTTCCCAATTTAAATTTAAAGAAGTTATCTGAAAAGCTTCCCATAAATAAACTGACGACGGCGTCCACAATCCGCGCAATCGCGATAATGGATGCACCTTCAACTGGTGTTAAGCCCGCAAACGTCGTAAAGAAGAATAGCAGCCAAGCCCCAATAATGGTAAAGGCTCCACCGCCCATCATATCGGTTAAACCAAAGCCAACACTAGTTTTTAGCGAAATTTCCTTATTCATTCTCGGCATTATAACGCCTCCTATATTTCGTGAGTGATACAACATAGAAATAGGTAAAACGCTTTCATTAACAATGTAAGAAAAGGAACAATTTCGGTCATATTCCTTACTTACTTCATGATAGACTACTAATCTTAAACCGTTTGCAATGTTTTCTTAGGAGCTGCTCCATTTTTCAGTAACACATTTGTATCCCAAGCACCTTGTAAATACATGGCGCCTAACGCACGATCATATAAGCCATATCCTGGTCTGCATACTTCATCCCAAATATGTCTGCCATGATCCGGGCGAATATACCCATCAAAGCCATTTTCATAGAGGGCATTCACGATGCCTGTGATGGGTAAAGAACCATCGGCTACTCGGTGGGAGGATTCAATAAAGCTCCCATCTTCAAAATGTTTTACATTGCGAATATGGGCAAAAGCAATCCGATCCGCGAAGGAATGGACGATATCCACCAAATCATTAGCTGGATTTCCTCCTAACGAACCAGAACAGAAAGTTAACCCATTGGCTGGACTATCTACTGCACTTAACAGCCGCCCAATATCCTCTTTGTTTTTTACAATCCGTGGTAAACCAAAGATAGAGAATGGCGGATCATCCGGATGAATGGCCATCTTAATTCCAAATTCTTCTGCAACCGGGCATACTTCCTTCAAGAAGTAAGTCAAGTTCTCTAATAAATCCACTTCGGAAATATCCTTATATAGATCAAAGAGACGCTGTAAATCGGTTAATCTTTCAGGTTCCCAACCTGGCAGGGTGAAATCTTTTGCGTTTTCTTCCATATTCTTTACGACCTGTTCTGGTGTTAACGCGAGAACTTTTTGGGCATCGAAGAATAAGGCGGTACTTCCATCCTCCGTCTCTTTAAATAAATCGGTCCGGAACCAATCAAATACCGGCATAAAGTTGTAGCATACAACTTTCACGCCAAATTTGCTTAAATTTTTCAATGTTTCTTTATACGTTTCTATATATTGTTCTCTTGTTGGCAATCCAAGTTTAATATCCTCGTGAATATTGACACTCTCAACTACTTCGGTATTTAATTTGTACTTATTAGCTTGCTTTACTACTTCTTCGATCTTTTCAACCGGCCAAACCTCTCCGACAGGCACATCATGCAGCGCCCATACGACTCCTTTGATTCCCGGAATCTGGCGGATTTGTTTTAACGTAATCGAGTCATTGCCCTCTCCGTACCAACGAAATGTCATTTGCATCTTATTCTCTCCCTTGTGAGCGCTTTCTCACTTCTCAAAAAAATAAATACGATTTCTAAACCTGTGAATAAAAATATTCAGGAAATTCTTGCAGTAAAATGTCTTTTTCAGATAGCATCAATCGCAAATGTTCCTTCATAAGAGCTTCTGCTTTTTCTTTATTTTTTTCTGAAATGGCTTGATAAATTTCTTTGTGATGGGCCAGTAATAAAGCCCAATCCAAATCTTTTGTGTCGATTATTCTTAGCATTCTAAATCGATTTAGATGACCGGCCATATTTTGAATCATTCTCCATGTACGTTCTTTTCCACAAGCGATAAATAGTTCCTTGTGGAAATTTTCATCCAAGTTAATGAATTTTTCGATTTGTTGTTTCTCTATATGATTGCTTACAAGATGCTCTTGCATTTTTAAGTTGACTTCTAAATTAAAGGCGGATTCTTCCGAAATGTTCTCACAGCATAATCCTACAATGTTTGTCTCAATGACCTCTCGAACAAATCGGGCCTCCTCGGCAAGATCCAAATTAATTAACGAGACGAAGGTTCCACTTTGCGGGATGATGGTTAACAATTCTTCCTGGGCTAATTTTAAGAAAGCTTCTCTTATCGGCGTCCGACTAACTTTCAAACGGTCTGACATGGTCTTTTCAGAGATTTTTGTACCAGGAATTAATTTTAATTTTAAAATTTCCGCTTTTATTTCTTCATACGCAAATTCTTTTGCAGTTACGGTGTTGTTTAGCATTCGTTATCCTCTTCTCTTTTCTATACTGCAATAAGTATATCAAATGAGAATTGTAAGATGTACCTCCTTTTCGGGATTGATTGGCATATTAGTATATTAATATGGTAGTTGTGAATTCATTATAAAGCGGCTGTCTTTTTTTTGCAAGCGCTTTTCTGTAGTTATATTTACTATATTTTCGGATATAGCCATAAAAAAAAACGAATCCATCAATGAATGGGATTCGTTTCCTCAAAAGTTTATGCTTCTTTTAACGTCCGTTTTAAAAACTCTCTCGTCCGTTCTTGTTTTGGATGGCTGAAGATTTCCTCTGGATTTCCTTCCTCCGCAATCACGCCCTTATCCATAAAGACAATACGATCAGAGACTTCCCTTGCGAAATCCATTTCATGCGTTACGATTAGCATTGTTAGACCCGTTCCGGCTAGTTCCTTCATAACTTTTAACACTTCGCCTACCATTTCAGGGTCGAGTGCCGATGTTGGTTCATCAAATAACATCACGTCCGGTTCCATCGAAAGCGCCCGCGCAATCGCAACCCGTTGTTTTTGACCGCCTGATAATTGTTTTGGTTTGGCGTTAATATAGCGATCCATTCCGACAATTTTCAAGTATTTCATCGCTACTTTTTCTGCTTCCTCTTTGGAGCGCTTCAAGACTTTAATTTGGCCAACCACACAGTTTTTGAGGACATTGTGATTATTGAACAAATTAAAATGTTGGAAAACCATCCCCAAATTCCTGCGGTAGGAGAAAATATCATGCTTGTCATCTAAGATATTTTCGCCATGATAAATAATTTGACCGCCGCTTGGTCTTTCTAAGAGATTGATACAGCGAAGCAGCGTAGATTTACCAGATCCAGAGGAACCGATGATACTGACAACTTCCCCTTTTTTCACTGAAAACTCAATGTCCTTTAACACTTCATGATTTCCAAACGATTTATTTAAATTTTTCACTTCAATGACGTTTTCCATGCTCTCTCCTCCTTCTGCTAAAAATTATTTCGTTAGCGGTGTTTCCTCACTCAGCACCGTGTAATTGTCTGATCCCTCTAATTTTCTTTCAACATAAAGTAGAATTCTCGTGACAATAAAGGTCATCACAAAATACATTACGCAAGCTACGAAGAATGATTCAAAGTATCTAAAGTTGTTCCCTGCTACTGATTTTGTTAAAAAATAAAGTTCTGATACTGAAATAACATTCAGAACCGAAGTATCTTTAATATTGATGACAAACTGGTTGCCCGTTGCTGGTAAAATGTTTCGAATTACCTGTGGCAATACGATATTCATCATCGTTTGCAAATGATTCATCCCAATCGCCTGCGCTGCCTCAAATTGTCCCTTATCAATCGAAACAATTCCCCCCCGGACAATCTCTGCCATATACGCCCCGGTATTAATCGAAACGATAATGAGAGCCGCAACCATAACATTCATATCGATATTAAACGCTAGAGCAGAGCCATAATAAATGACCATCGCCTGAACGATCATCGGTGTTCCGCGGAAGAACTCGATATAAATAGAAAGGATAACATTAATCACTTTTAGAAGAGCTTTTCTTGATCCACCTGATGGGACAGGAATAGTCCGGATTACCCCCGCCATCAAGCCAATAATTGCACCCAATATTGTCCCAATCAGTGAAATATAGAGCGTGGTGCCCGCCCCACGAAGAAACATAGGCCAATTTTCTGAAACGATTTTTATGATCCAATCGATACTCATCTTTCTCCCCCTTTGTCTCATCATCATAAAACCGACTGCATAGAGATACAGCCGGTTTTATGATTCCATTATTTTGCTGCAGGTTGATTCTTAATAGCCTCATCCATGATTTGTGTACGTGATTCTTCTGAAATACCTTTTAAAATTTCATTGATTTTATCGATACTTTTATCGCCTTTTTCAAGACCTACCGCAATCGCTGTATCATCTTCTGATGTTTTAAAGCCATCTTTAAATTCAACCATCGCAAATTTATCGTTTGCACTTGACGCACTAACTGCTTCCGGACGTTCTGAAACGTAGCCATCGATAATTCCTGATTCAAGAGCTACCCTCATGGCCGGGAAGTTATCCATGGCAGTCGCTTTTTTTACGCCTTTAATTTGGTCAATGACGGAATAGTGGAACGTATTTAATTGAGCTGTTATTTTTGCCCCTTTGAAATCTTGGATGGAAGTGGCACCTTCATATTTTCCGCCTTTTTTAACCACCATAACTAGATTGGATTTGTAGTAGTTATCGGAAAAGTCGATGGTCTTTTTGCGTTCCGCTGTTGGTGACATCCCTGCGATAATCGCGTCGATTTTCCCAGAAGTTAAAGCTGGAACAAGGCCGTCCCATTCTGTTTTTACAATCACTAATTTTTTCCCTAAGCCATCAGCAATTTTTTTGGCGATTTCAACATCATAACCACCAGCATATTGTTGAGTGCCTTGTATTTTCACACCGCCATTTGAATCATCATTTTGCGTCCAGTTAAATGGTGCATAACCTGCTTCAAGGCCTACCTTAAATGTATTATCATCTGATGATCCAGACTCTGACTTATTACTTGAACCACATCCAGCTAATACGATCATTGCTGAAAGCAGTAATACTAAAAATAATGATGCTTTTTTCATGTAAGTATTCTCCTCCTATTAATTTCAGGCATTTTAACACAACAAAAAACGACCTGAGATAAACTCAGGTCGCTATATATGCGTAGTTGCCCTTAAGTCCTCTCTTTTCCCAGGTGAGATAGCACAACTCAATAAACTAGGGAGTTTATTGAGACAGTCCTGCAATTATTCACTGCAGACCCAGCAAGTAATAGTGAGACTATTACTAACTTCGGCGACATTTCCTTCTCCTTAGTATCACTGCTTCTCAAACTCCACTAAAGACTGTTAAATATCGCGCCTCTACCTCACTAAAAAAGTGAGGTGATATTAAATTATTATAATTAATAGACTACTATATTCAGTTAATTATGTCAATATAGCATATTGTGGCAATGGGTCCCTTTATAATTAATACTTTCGCTTGTAATTGAATAAACATGTACAAGCGAAAGGGGAAAACCCATGGACAATCAGGGATTCTTAAATTTTATAATCTATAAATTACTATCCTTATCCATTCAGTTCATCGCACTTTATCTCCTCAACCTATTATGTGAATGGTTTGCAGAGAAAAAGGGCTACAACATCTTTGAAAGGTCTTGGTTAATCACGCTAATCTCTTTGCCCTTACTAACTTTGATTATTTGGACGATCATTATCGGTAGATTCCATTTGTTTTAAATGATTTATTAGGTGAAAATGCTAAGTTCTTACTTGAGAGTGACAAGGTGCAGCGATAACTTGGTTTACATTTTTTTCGGTAATCATTTCTGAAACTAGGCTCTTTTCTTACTTTAAAAATACTTATTAGTTTTTTATTTCGTCGCCCCCTATTCGTTACCGTATACGAGTTTTTTCACCCATGACGGGCACGATTAGCTTCTATTCGTTACCGTATACGAACTTTTTCATCCATGACGGGCACGATTAGCCTCTATTCGTTACCGTATGCGAACTTTTTCATCCATGACGGGCACGATTAGCCTCTATTCGTTACCGTATTCGAACTTTTTCACCCATGACTGGCACGATTAGCTTCTATTCGTTATTAACTTAGTAAATATATCGGCTATAACTCTTCTAGTGATTGGTTGTCTTGATGTTTGTGTATCATCCTAAAAAGAGAGAAGTGCGTCAACACTTCTCTCCCGAGTAATTTCAAGAACAAAAAGGATTTTAGAGTTTCACCCTAAAATCTTATTCCTTACAAAATGTTAAAAATAATAGAGTGCATTTACTTTTAAAATATAATGAGTGGCAGCATCTGGTTGAAACTTTCTATCTATTAAAACCGTAGTAAATAGTAAAATCTGGAATGGAATGTGGGGATTCGGATGAAGACGAAAAATAAGCTAGTGCGGATGACAAAGGTCCTTTCGCTGGCGTTTGGCATTTTCCTGCAAATTTATTGGTATAAGATTCGGAGAAAACCGAAAGCCGAGTGGGAAAAACTTTGGGGGAAGATCGGAGCACGGTTTCGACAAACCCTGTTTGATTTAGAAGGCTTGCTGATCAAAATCGGACAGATCCTAAGCACACGTGCTGATTTGCTGCCTCCTGCCTTTATCCATCAAATTGAAGACCTAACGGATAAAGTCCCCCCCTCAAACTGGCACGAGATTGAGGAAATTTTAGAAAAAGAATGGGGAAGCTTGTATCAGCAGCACTTCCAATCGATTGAAAAGACAGCGATTGCTTCCGCATCCATTGGCGAAGTCTATAAAGGTGTACTCCGGGATGGAACCGAAGTGGCGATTAAAGTAAAGCGACCGCATATTGATTCCATTGTCGAAACGGATTTTCGGGTTCTAGGTATTGTGATGTGGTTTGTGGATCATCTAGTTCCCCTTCCAAAAGGATTTATGAATTTCAAAGTTCTTTTTAAAGAAGTAAAACTAGTGATTGAACGCGAACTGGACTATTCCCAGGAACTGAACACCATCGTGACGTTTAAAGAGCGCTTTAAGGATATCGATATCGTCCAAATTCCGTCTGTGTATGCTGAGTTGAGTACGCCAAATGTACTGGTCATGGAGTGGGTCGAGGGATTACGGCTGACCAATAACGATGCCATCGACCAATTACCCGTGAGCCGCCAGGAACTGGCTCAACGGCTGATGAAGGTCTTCCTCCCTCAATGGATGGAACCCGGTCCCTTTCATGCCGACCCGCATCCCGGCAACGTTCTTGTCTCAAAGGAAGGAAAGATCATTTTACTAGATTTCGGAATGGTCGGAGAACTTTCCAAAAAGGATGCCGGTTATTTCCAAGGTTTAATTGAAAGCTTTCTCGCCAAAAATTATCCGAAGGCCGTCGATTGCTTATTCCATTTAGGCGTTTTGCTCCCTGAGGCTGAATCCAGAACCATCGAACGGATCTTAGCGGAATTCATCACCTTCCAGCCATCTCAATTAAAAGAAATGGACCTTCTCGCCTTTAAAATGGAAATCAATGATATGATTCAAGCGCTGCCCATCCAAATTCCGACCAGATTTGTCTTTTTAGGCCGGTCGATTGTCACGATTGAAGGGATCATCCGCAACCTAGCGCCAGAGGAGGAACTCTTAGAGTTAGGGAAACCTGTGTTTATGGAGTGGTTAAACAAACAAGGTAATAATAAATGGCTGTTCGTCTGGCAATGGCTCCAATCCCAGCCAATCTTTAAAATCTTTCATTCCGTAACAGAATTCCTGAATGCACCGCAAAAATTAGAGCAGTTAAAAGAAGTCGAACAACGAAGGCAATTCCAATTCACCATCTATGAAAATACCAAAAAACAGTTATTTCAATTAACCCTGTTCGGATTTACGGGAATAGTTGCAGGGATCTATACCTCTCTCGACCTGATCTGGCAATTATCGGCCGGAGTAGCTGCCGTCTCGCTTGGCGGTTATGTTATTTGTAGTTATAAACTCAAAAAATGGATGAAGTACATGCATGAAAAACGGAGAGTCTAAATGTGGCTAGATGGTATATCAAGCTGCCAACATTCCCAAATGGTACCTAAAAAGGGCTCCATCTCTGTGATGGGGCCCTTGATTTCTACTATTTTTTCATAAATTAACTAGGATAACGCTCATTACTCAATCTAAACAGACTTAGGCTTTTTGATGAATAATGACAGGACAACATTGACCACCGCTAATAGTAAACTAATGGTAAACACGAGGGATGATCCCGCTGCTGCTGCTTGAGCTGGTTCATTGACAACTGCCGCTGAGTGACTAGTCTGCTTCGCTGATAGAATCGATACCATTACCGCAATACCAACCGCGCCAGCCACTTGTTGGATTGTTTGAGTTAAAGCAATTCCATCCGGATAGTACTGTTTCGGAAGAGAATTTAGTGTGTTGGTTTGGACAGAAGCAAGTACCGCCCCAATTCCTAACATCATGACAATATGAGTGACAACAATCACCCATAATGCCGTGTCTGTACCAAATTGGGCATAGATGGCATAACCAATTGCTACTAAAATTGTTCCAGGTGTAATAACCGCTTTCGGACCATATTTATCAAATAATCGACCAATGGTTGGCGCCAAAATACAGTTTAGTAAGCTGCCTGGCAGTAAGATCAGACCTGTTGTGAAAGCTGCAATGAATAAAGCCATTTGCATATACATGGGTAGGATGACAAGCATGGATAACATATTAAAAAACGTGATAAAACTCATCACGACCCCAAGAACGAATAGTGGGTAATGAAATGCTTTTAGATTCAGCATTGGATTGTCCATTTTCGTCTGACGAATCGCAAATGTAAGGAGTGCTACGGCTCCAATAATGATGGATCCGATAACCGATGTACTCGTCCATCCGAACTCACCAGCCATACTTACTCCGTAAACCACACCACCGAAACCAATCGTCGAAAGAATAACAGAGATTCCATCAATCGAAACCTTGCGGATCTCATTCACATTCGGTAAATAAGCAAGCCCGAAAATAAGTGAGAACAGTAAGAATGGGATGGTAACCCAGAAAATCCAATGCCATGATAATGTATCTAAAATAAGTCCGGCTAAGGTTGGACCTAATGCTGGGCCAGCTAACATAACTAAGCCCATAATCCCCATCGCGCCGCCTCGTTTATTTGGCGGGAAGATGGTAAAGATGACATTTTGCGTTAGAGGTAGATTAATAGCTAATCCGGCTGCTTGAATGATTCGTCCTGCCAATAAAATAGCAAATGAAGGAGCTGCCGCTGCTAAAATCGTCCCGATAATCGTTAGCGATACAGCTGTTATGAACATTTGCCGTGTCGTAAATTTTTGCATCAGAATTCCTGAAACGGGGACTAAAATACCTAACGTAAGAAAATAGGCTGTTGCGAGCCATTGGATCGTTGTAGCATTGACTTGGAAGATTTGGCTTAATTGTCCTAAAGCTATATTTAATGCCGTTTCACTAAAAAGACCGACAAAACCTGCTACTAATAGCGCAGCCATAATCGGACCCGTTTTGATCTGTTTATTTATCAGAGAGTCTGTTTGGATTCGTTGATTCTGAGCTATTTGATTCACTTTTTAAAAACTCCTTCAATAGTAAAATTCGTTTACCCCTTTTTTACCTGTTGCTGAAAAAGATTGGTCGTGATTTTGTTTATCAGCAATGATCCACTTCCGTCGTACACCCCCTGATACTAACGGCCTGTTAACTATATCAAAAATTTTTTCTCTGTGTCAACTTGGTTGACAAAATATTTCCTCTGCGTTATTATCAACTTAGTTGACGTCATAAATTGGGAGTGAACAAATGTTTAATAATGGAGATTTGGTCATCTATTCCGCACATGGCATTTGCAAGATTGATGATATTTGCGAGAAAACCATTGCAGGTATGACAAAAACTTATTATGAATTACATCCATTGGATCATAATCATCAATTAACGATAAGTGTCCCTGTTCTAAAGGACTTTATCTGGCGGTAGTGAATGAATCAGGAAAAAAAAGAAAAACCCCCGCTTCGTCAACTAAATGAACAAAGCGGGGGTTTTTCTCATTTATCTTATTCCCCATTCTAACTTCAATATCTCTTTAAGAATCGTTACTTGGTCAAACCCTATTTTTTCTGCAATTTTATTCTCAAGTTGGGCTTTAAGAGCCGCGTTTTTTTCGTAGCATTCTTCGCCTAAAGAGGTTAACTGGATACACTTCTCTTTTTTGTTGTTTTCAACATTTTTGATTTCAACTAAACCTTTTTCAGAAAGCTTTTGAATAAACTTATGTATCGCCTGACGCGAAATTTCTACATTTTTTGTAACATATGAAATGCTAGGATTTTTTTTATAAATCCTCGCCATAATATACCATTCGGAATTGGAAATATAAATCTCACTTTGATCATTCCAGGCTTTCTCCGAAATTTTCCTAACCAAACTATGCCGCTCACTTATTAAGTCGATAAGATCTAAATTTTGTAATTCAGAGTTCGAAATCAAACGATTCACTCCAATCATCATCTTCGCCACTTACTATACAAAAACAGGTATGGGATGTCAATTTGGTTTACTATGAATGGCCTGATAAAAGCCATTCTTTAATAGAATGACCTTGGGTTGTCCGAATGCGAGGCCTTTTCGGACTGCATCAGCAGGAAATCAATCATGAATAATTAATTCTAACCATTCATCCGTTTCTTTAAAACCAAACTTCTTATATACAGGTCTACCCATTTTTGAAGCCCCTAGCCAAATTCTTGAAATAGCAGAAGTTTTGGCTTCATCCACTAATTTAGTCAAAAGATTTGTTGCAATTCCTTGTCCACGGTAATTTTCTTTCGTATACATATTCGCAATATAAGCCTTTTTTCCACTTTTATTGGTATATGAAGGTGGAAATTCATAAAAAATTACTGCCCCACAAGCAATAATTTCGTCATTATTTTCTACTAGCAACTGTATTAAAGAACCATCACTTAGTTTATTTTTAAAGAAAACATATAGTTCAGTATCGATGTCTATATTGGGTTCGATCCCCTCATCAACTAGTTGCTTTTTTCTTAAATCAATTAATTGATCAATATCATTGATAGTTGCTTTCCGATATATTAACACCAAACCACTCCTTTATATAAATTGACTCAAGCATCGTTTTATCCTGAAAGAGTAATTTACAAATCGATTTGTCTAAATACCTTTGCGGGATTACCACCGACTATTACGTTGGCAGGTACATCTTTTGTTTGTTCTTCACCTATGACAATAACAAATAACTAAGGTATCCACCAACTTAAGGGTGGATATTTTTCGATATTGGGAACTATTTTATCTCCCACCTATTTTGTTAAAGTACTGCACCCGTTACTTTAATCACAATCTTTAAATCAGTGATAAAAAAATAAAAAAACTAGTAAATTCGTAAATTCCTTTCTCTTTTTTTTGCATACATTATTACT